>CALVUJ010000017.1 GCA_944363575.1 uncultured Bacilli bacterium | reverse complement strand
GTATCAACATTGGATAAGGATACAGATTCCACAGTGAACTTAGAAGCAACTGATTATGATTATGAGGTTATTGAAGGAACTAATTTTGTTGAAGTTTCTGATTCAGGTGTACTTACAGCAATTGGTCATGGAACTGCCAAAATAAAAGTTAGTTATAATTCAAATAATCCATTAGTAGCAATAGCTTCTACTACTATTAATGTCAATGCAATTGTTCCTCCTGAAAGAATTGAACTAAGCGAGATGATTGAAAAAGAAATTTCTAATCAAATTTCAAACTTAGGTTTTGGTTTAAAAGATGCTAATGATCGTTCTTTAAATTTGGAAATTGAAGGAATTCATACTTCTACTAGTTATATAAGTACTACCTATGAAGTAAATGTTTATGTAGATGGTTCTACAACTCCTGATAATTCATATGCTAGTTATGATAATGAAACTAAAAAGTTAACTTTTGCTTCTAAAGCAGCAGGACATCAGTTAAGAATAGAAATTTTATCTGATACCGGTGCTGAGAGAGAAACCAAAGTAGATTTTACTATAAATGTTAATGATGGTTATAACATATATGATATGGAAGATTTAGTTAATCATAAAACAGGAACTAATGTAAAACTTAACTTGTTAGGAGATTGTACTATTGAAGGTAATTCTAGTGAACTAGCATTAGCTACTAATTATATTTTAAGATATTATGGTGATTTTGAATTATATGGTAATGGTTATAAAATTGATTTTAGTAATGTCGTAAATCAATACTCTGGTGGAGGAGAAGACTTTATTGAAATTTGCAACTACACTCATAATGGCGGTGAAGGTATTCCTTTGTCTAAAAGTAATACTATAAAAATGTATGATTTATCTTTAATTGGAAATAATAAATATAATAAAGAATGGAGTAATAATACTTCTCCTACTGAAGGTTCTTATGACTTTGCAATAAGAATTGAACCTGCTAGACAAGGTTATGTTAGACGTTATTTAGAAGGCGAATCTGGTTATTCACAAAAACCATATAATAGTTATTTAGATATGAATAATATTAATATTTCAGGATTTCAAAGTGGTATAAGGGTTCAATATATTGATAGTGTTGTTGGATCTCTTGAGGAATCATTTGAAAGTAAGATTTCAAATATCGTAATTAACGACTGTCTTGAAAGTGGACTTGAAATAGTTGCTTCTAAAATGGTTGTGGAAAATCTTACATTTGGTAGATTAGGTACTACAGGTATCGAAATGACTCCAGATTTATGGTGGACTGCTGGCAAAAACTTCAATGAAGCTCAACAAATTACTTTTAGAGGTGATTTTAGTAGCACTAACTATAATTATTTTAGTAATAGTTATATAGATAGCGACCAAGAATTAGGAATGTTAAACCAGCTTGTCAGTTCAATAGCTGAAAACCTTAGTTCTACGAATGTAGGAGCTGATTTTTATAAATTCCTTATTAGTAAATATGTAGATCAAACTAACCCTGAAGGGGTTAATGGGGTTAACCTTATAAACTTATTATTTAATAATAGTGGAGCACTTGATGCAGATGCTATAGTAAGCGAACGAAAAGAAGCATATAATGGGTCAACTGCTCTTTATTCTGAAATGAGTGCTGGTGAAGCAATTAATTTACAAACTCAAGTAACTAATATCCTAAGTAATCTAGAAAGTAACTCTAAAACTTCTTTAAGTTTATTCAAGCAATTAGTTACTTCAAAATTTATTAAATTTGAGGTTGTTGATAGTAGTATAGGAACTTATCCTGATCTTTCTGGATTAGAAATGTCCGAAGCAGATCGTGAATATTTAACCTCACATGGTGTAGCCACAGGCAATCCATGTAATATGGGTAGTGTTATAGTTATAAATCCTTTACTTAACAATCAAGCTTTATTAGATGCTATTTCAGCAGCTGAAGCAAAAGGTAATGATTTAACCACTGCGGATGTTAATAATGTACTAGCTGTTTTAAATACTATTTCTGGTGAAATAATAATAGACTAAGTTTTTAAATAAAAAACAAAAAGAAGAGCATTTATTCAATAAAAATGCTCTTTTTTATTTAAATATAATTTTGGTTTTTCCCTAATTCAAACTATACAATTATTCATTTTTAATAAACATAATCATATATAAAGGAAAACATTTTATTTTATCATTAGAAGTATTTATATTATTCATAGATAACTTTATACCAAATTTAATTTCTTTAGATGAATTAACAATATTATTAAGACTAATAGATTTTGTGTTTTGTCCTGCTTTTACTTCTATTGGAACAATACTATTTTTGTAATATATAACAAAATCTATTTCTAATCTATCATCCCTTCTATAATAAAAGGTAGATATATTGTTACTATTTAAAGTTTGTGCTATTACATTTTCATATATTGCTCCTTTAAAGATACCTATATCACCTTGTAAAATTTTATTTTGCACATTATCTCCATATAAAGTAAGTAACAATCCTGTATCATGATAGTAAAATTTAAATGATGTACTATCTCGATATGCTCTTAATGGAATATCAAAAGTTTTCAATCTTTCTACTTTAAATCCCAAACCACTATCCTGTATCCATGTTAAACTTGATCCAAAGTATCTAGCATTTCCTCCTTGCCTAGCTAGTTTATATTGATATTTTTTATTTTCCTTAGCTAACTGATCTGGAATTGAATCATAGCACTCTCTTACCCTCTCTCTTATTGAAGGTGAGGTATATTTAGCAATGTCATTTTTATAATCGGTCAAAATATTTCTATGTATTTTTATTACTTCAGAAATATTTTTGGTTTTTATATACGTGGAAACTGCTTCTGGCATCCCCCCAACAATTAAATAATGAGTAAATAGTTCGTTCAACTTATTATGAATTGCTTCTGGAACTAATTTTCCTTCATCAAAATATTGCTTAAAATTTAAAATCATATTTTCATCATATCCATTTGCCCACAAAAACTCTTCAAAGGTCATAGGTTTCATTACTAAAGTTTCAACATAACCAACGGGATATGATGACACTTTATCTAGCATAATTCCAAGCATTGATCCACTTGCAATACAATCAAATCGTTTATCTATAGCAAAAGATTTCAAAGCTGTTAAAACTTGAGGGCATTTTTGAACTTCATCAAAAAACAATAGAGTTTTTCCTTCTTTAATATTAATATTTGTTTTATAAGCTGATAAATTAAGTATTAAATTTTCCACTGTAAGATTCTCATCAAAAATCCATTTTGCATTAGGTTCAAATTCAAAATTAATTTCATATACATTTTCATAATATTGTTTTGCAAATTCTTTAACAAGATATGTTTTACCAGTTTGTCTAGCACCATAAATAATTAAAGGTTTATGATTTTCTTTATTTTTCCATGAAATTAAGTCACCTAATAGTTTCCTTTTCATAAATTATCACCATCACTATCATACCAAAACTTCAAAAAATATGCAAATCCTATATCAAAAACCTTCAAAAAATATGTAAATAACATATCAAAAACCTTCAAAAAATATGCAATCTATAAAAATGTAAGTTTTTTTCTTCCTTTTTTATTCAAATATAACTTTCAAAAAATTCTTCTTTCCTTTTTTCATTAATACATAATTATCTACTAAATCAGTACTTTTTACTAAATAATTAAAATCACTTATTTTATCATCATTTAAAGTTAATCCGCCTTGCATTATTAATCTTCTAGCTTCACTTTTAGAAGGAATAAAATTCGTTTTTACACATAAATCCATTATATTAATACCTTCACTTAACTCTTTTAAAGCTAACTTTGCTTCAGGAACATTATCTAAATTAGCCCCTCCACTAAATAATGCATTAGTTGCTTCAATTACTTTATCAGCTTCTTCTTTACCATGCACTAACTTAGTCACTTCATAAGCCATTCTCTTTTTAGCACTTATAATATCTTCTTTCATAATATCATTTATTTCTTCTATTTCTAAATCAGTTAACCTTAATAATAATCCTTTAACATCAGCATCATCTACATTATATAAGTATTGATAAAAATCAAATGGTGAAGTTTTTTCTTTGCTTAACCAAACTGTACCACTTGCTGTTTTCCCCATTTTTTTCCCTTCACTATTTAGCAATAAAGGACACGTTAAGCAATATATAGGTTTGGCATTTTCTCCATACATTTTACGGTATAAATTAGAACCTGCTAGTATATTACCCCATTGATCACTTCCTCCTATTTCAAAAGTACATCCATACGTTTTATTTAAGTAAACAAAATCATAAGCTTGAACTAACATATAACCCATTTCTAAGAATGTTAATCCTCCATTTTCTAATCTTTTAGCATACGCCTCTGCACTTAACATCGTATTAACATTAAAGTGTGTCCCTACATTTCTTAAAAAATCAACATAACTAATATTATTAATCCAATCAGCATTATTAACAATCAT
Source organism: uncultured Bacilli bacterium (assembly GCA_944363575.1). Classification (GTDB taxonomy): domain Bacteria; phylum Bacillota_I; class Bacilli_A; order RFN20; family DUOF01; genus CALVUJ01. The sequence continues at coordinate 44,340 of CALVUJ010000017.1, read as the reverse complement.
TGCTTTATTATTACTAAAATCAATAATATTGCTTACTATTTTTTTAATTGATTCTACATTACTATTAGTAGTCTCTTTACTGCTCATGGCACGCATATCATTACGCCCACTTGGATCTCCTATTTGCCCAGTGGCTCCTCCTAGTAAAAGTAACCCTTTATGCCCGTGCTTTTGAAATAATCTAAAAAACATTAAAGATACTAATGTACCTAAATGAATTGAATCTGCTGTTGGATCTATACCTAAATAAAAAGTAATAGTCTCGCCATCTAATACTTTTTTAATAGCCTCCTCTTCAGCATTCATTTGGTAAACAAATCCTCTTTCTTTTAACTCTTCAAATAAACTTCTTTTCATTTTTATTCCTCCTTATTACAAATAAAAAAAGTTCCTAATATATAGGAACTCTGTATATACAAAGCGGTACCATCCTACTTCATAGAATATCTATGCTCTTACTTTGTTATTAACGCTAACTAACGTCTTTACTTTTCATAAAGAAACTCCAAGATGTATTTCAATAACCTCTTTATTAGTTTACACCAACCACTAACTCTCTATAAAAGATAATTATTTACTTCTTCTTTTCTTCGTTTGTAGTATCTTATCACACTAAATTTATATATTCAAGTTTTTTATAAATAAATACTTTTTCTTCTAACAATAGCCTGACTATTTTTCATTTCTTGTTTTTTAGCAAGTTCTTTTTCTCTTGTTATCTTTTCAACTAAAGCTTTTCTTTGAGCTGTATTTAAATTTTGATTTTTCTTAACCATTAGTTTTCTAACCATACTTTGTTCCATCATATTACGAGCCATTTCTTGCAAACCTTTTTCACTTACATCTTTTTCTGTTAAATAATATCCGTTTTTATAAAAACTATCTGCAAAACTCAAATTCTCATTAGGAGTAAACTTTAATTCTCCTGCAATATTTAACTTTTGATTAATTTTTGAATTAAGTTGCTCAAGACTATTTTTCCTTTCATCTAAATCCATGTTTTCATATTCTTTACATAATTTATCAAAGGATTTTTCACCTATTGAAGCAATCAACCCTTCCATATTTTCATCTATCGCATTATTAAATGTTTCATACAAAGCATCTATTTCTTGTTCATCTACTTCTTCTTTTTCTTCTTCCTTTTCATCTAAACCATTTTCTTTTAACATATCATTTAAATTATCCATTAACATACTAAATTCATCTTGAGTTATTTTTTTATTTTCTAAAGCCTCTTTTAATTGTTCTTTACATTTTTTACTATCTTTTTTCATTTTAAAAATATTTTTAGGAAAAAACTCTAATTCTCCATCTTCATTTCTTTTTGTTTTAAAAGGATAGTAAAGACTAGCTTTAATTCCTGCTTTAGATAATAACTCCCCTATTTCATCTCTTTCATTTCTAAAAATATTCAGGGTTTTCCTTATTTCTTCTTTTCTAGCTTTTACCTCAACTCGATTCTTTTTAGAAACTTCTTCTCTAGTTATTCTTTCTCCTATGGCTACTTCTTCGCTAGTTATTTCCCAAAACGATCCAAGTGAATATACCGATGCACTCATAACTATCACCTACTTTAATTATAAGTTAATTTATTTAAAACAACAAGTCTTAATCTTTTTTTAACACAAAAAAGACGATGTTTTAACTAGTTGCTTGATTCACTAGTTGTTAATGAAGAGATTTTATTAGAAAGATTTACGATATTTTGTTTTATTGAGTTTAAAGCATTACTTGCTTTATCTTTTATATCTTTAATTGTTAAGTTATCTACTTTATCTTTTAATTCTTTATACTTGGTTTCTAATTCTTTTTTGTATTTTTCCATTTCTTCAGGTTTTAACTTTTTCAAAGCATTTTCCATATCTTTTTCTAACTTTTTTAATTTCCTTTTTAAGCAGCGAAGTTTTTGTTCTACTCCACTAGGGTTATTATAAGCATATGTTGCTCCTACTCCTATCCCTACACCTAATGCAAAACACATCATCTTTTTTACTGTCATAAAATCATCCTTTTATTTCAATCTTTCTATCTCTTTAAACATCGTCATTTTTATTATTTACTTTTTTTCTTTTTTAAATCGATTATTTTATTTCTTGTTTCTAACATATTTTTAGAACTCATAAAAACATAGACACAATTATGATAACTCGCTAATTTTAAGTATTCATTTTCATTTAAAAACTTTATTTTTTCTGAAAACAAGGCTAAATATGTTTCATCTATATCGATACCATCTTCTTTAACACTACAACTTGGAAATGGCAGTACATAACACTCATCAGCTTTTGCTAAGGCAGAGGCTATTTCTTTAGCAAAAGTATATACTCTAGAGTAGAGATCTCCCCTAAAGAAAGCTACTATTTTTTTATGTGGATATTTTTGCTTAACAGCACTTAATGTCGCCCTTATTTCACTTGGATGATGGGCATAATCATCTATATATACTTCATCTTCAATTAATAGTTCATTAAATCTTCTTTTTACTCCTTTAAAATTACTTAATCCTTTTTCTATTATTTCTATATTTAAACCTAAATATAATCCAATAGTAATTGCTCCTAAAGTGTTATATACCATGTGATGACCAAAAAAAGGAAACTTTACTTTTTTAATTAATTGATTATGATAATACAAATCATAACTTATTCCGTTTTCATCTTCTTCAATATTTCTAGCAATATAATCGTTATGTTCTTCTATTCCATATTTAAGTGTATTTTCTAACATATTTAAATAATAATTATCTCCATTTACAATTACTTTATTTTTAACCTGTTTAGCAAACTTATAAAAAGCTTTTACATACTCTTCTTCGCTTTTAAAATAATCAACATGATCATAATCGATATTATTTATTAAGATAATATTGCTTTCATATTTTAAAAAGTGCTCTTTTTGCTCACAAGCTTCAAAGACAAAATATTGGCTTAATGGACTTATATGTGCTGTACCATCTCCAATTAGGTAGCCACAATCATTTATTTCATTTAAAATATGTGCTACTAGAGAAGTAGTAGTCGTTTTTCCATGACTCCCACTAATAGCAATACTATAATAGTTTTTCATAAATTCTTTGAGATACTCATTATATTCATAATATTTGTTTTCTTTTTTGGCTTTTAATACTTCTTCATTATCACTATTAATAAATTTATGACCAATTATAACGATATCTTCTTTCTCAAAATTATTTTTATCAAATTTTAAAATAGGTATTTGTCTTTTCTTTAATTCTTCTTCAGTAAAAATATATTCTTCTACATCACTACCTTGTACTTCTTCTCCTTTATCTTTTAATAACATTGATAACGAAGACATTCCACTTCCTTTTATTCCTATAAAATGATATTTCATATAATCACCCCTACATTATATGCAAAAGATAATTTAGATATATTTTTATTTTTATTAGATATTTAGAGGTAAACTTATAAAATATCTAATGATGTTTTAGAATGATTGTTAATATAGCCCTTTTTAAACAAATAAGGTTTAAATATAATAGAATGAATTATGTACTTATTTGTATTAGTGCTGTGGGAAATCGTTTTTACTTTATTATAATAGTAATGGTATGTTTATATGATTTTTACTAGATGAAAACATTCTAAACTTTTAATAGTGTTCTAGCCTATTTTTTATAAATTAATGACAAATAACTATTATTATTTTCTTCTCTTACATATCTTGTAGTAAGAAAGGAAGTGATTTAATGAATATTATAAAACCTGCTAAAAGTAATAATTCTAATAATAAAAAATGTGATTGTGAAGATAAGTATGGCCCTAAGCCTTTTAAGGCAATTAATAAAAATAATAATAAAAATAAAACTAATTAATTTTCTTATATTTGTGTATTAACTCATTTTTTAAGTCCCATAGTTTTGGTGATAGGTCTACATAGTATATATGTGGATTATCAAATCTTTTAACTTCACCATATAATGTTTTTAACTCTAATTGTAAATATTGTTTTATTTCTTCAAGTGTTGGTAGAGGTTCTACTAACTGACCATTTTTTAAAATAAGGTTAAGCATAGGTTTTACTTTAGCTTGCTTTATAACCGTTCTTTTATAAGTAAAATGTTCATCAAAAATTTCTATATCTCCATCTATAATATGCTCTTCTCTTAAAGTAATTAAATCAGCTTTAGCATATCCTTCTTCATCATATAATCGATAAACATTTTTGAATCCTGGATTAGTCATTTTACTTACATTATCACTTAACTTTATTTTAGGTATAATATTTCCTTGTTTTTCAAGTGCTCCTAGTTTATAAACACCTCCAAAAACAGGATCACTTTTCGCACAAATTAATCTTTCCCCTACTCCAAAAGTATCAATTGGTGCCTCTTGCTCAATAATAAGTTGCTTAATTAAATATTCATCTAAAGAGTTAGAAACACAGATTTTACATTCTTCTAGTCCCGCTTCATCTAGCATTTTTCTTGCTTGTTTAGAAAGATATGCTAAATCCCCTGAATCAATACGAATACCTAAAGGTTTATAACCTTCTTCCTTTAACTTCTTAAAAACTTTAATAGCATTAGGAACTCCTGATTTTAAAGTATCATAAGAATCTACTAATAATAAGGCATTATTTGGATACGTTCTAGCATAAGTTTCAAAAGCTTCTAGTTCGCTATCAAAACTTTGCACATAACTATGTGCCATTGTCCCCATCACTTCCATGTTATACATTTTGCCTAGTATGGTGTTGCTTGTCCCCGCACATCCTGCAATATAGGCTGCCCTTGCTCCATAGATACTTGAATCTACCCCATGTGCCCTTCTAGCACCAAATTCCATAATTTTTCTTCCTTTAGCACTTCTTACAATTCTGTTAGCTTTAGTCGCTATTAGACTTTGATGATTAAATTGTATTAAAATCATTGTTTCTACTATTTGAGCATCTACTAAATTAGCTCTAATTGTCATAATGGGTTCATATGGGAAAATAACGCTACCTTCCTTAAATGAATACACATCTCCTTTAAACTTAAAATTTCTTAAATAATTTAAAAAATCTTCATCAAATAGATTCTTACTTTTCAAAAACTCTATATCTTCTTCACTAAACTTTAAATTAACTAGATAATCAATAATTTGCTCTAATCCACAAAAAATAGCAAATCCTCCATTATCAGGATTCTTCCTGTAAAATACATCAAAATATGCTATTTCTTCCTTTCTACCTTCCTTAAAATATGAGTATGCCATTGTTAACTCATAAAAATCCGTTACTAAACTATTATTAACCATTTCCTATTCTCCTTTCCTTTCATGTTCATAATTAAATTTAAATAATTTGGAGGGTCTATATCCTCCTTTTTTTTCACTATATTTGTTAGTTTCTATAACTAAATGATTTATTTTTCTTCTAAAATTAGCTTTTAATAATTCTTTATTTAAAATAATTTCATAAACTTGCTGTAATTCACTTAAAGTAAAATATTCATTCATTAAATTAAAAGCTATATCAGTATATTCAATCTTATTTCTAAGTCTATCTATTCCATATGCTATTACTTTTAAATGATCAAAAGCTATTCCCTTACTATCTACTATAGTAGTATTCTCTTCATAATAACCTTTTTTATAACTAATCTTTTTTTTAATAGTTCCCTCTATTAATTCTCTATTATTACTTAGTTCTAATTTATATAGATAACTAGTTTCTTTGTTTTCTTTATCACTTATCGTGGATACTAATCGATAGTTGATATTAAACCACATTGCATCGCTTGCATCATCACCTGCTTTTATTTCAAGTTTATTGGCACTAACTAATGATAAATAAGCACTGCTTATAACTCTAGTACGTGGATCTCTATCTACATCACCATAAGTATACAATTGTTCTAAATATATATCATTAATATTTGTTTCTTCTTTAAGTTCCCTTTTAGCAGCCTCATCTAATGATTCATCCATATTTATAAAACCACCTGGCAATGCCCACATTCCCTTATATGGATGTCCTTTTCTTCTAATTAATAACAAGGATAATTTTTTGTTATCTAATTTGCGGTAATTAGAATTTTTCTCATCTAAAATTGTGAAAACTAGCATATCTACCGTTACTGATGGCTTTTCATACTTAGATGAATCGTATTGTTTTAAAAACTCTTGTTCGCTCATTTCTTGCATGTTAACACCTCTTTTTATCTATTTGATATTATCATAATAATACTATCACTAATAAATAGCAATAAAAAAAGAAAGATTTTTATTTCTTTCCTTCTTTAATTAAATTACCTAAGTATTTATTCATTTACTACATCAATATTAATGACAATCTCAAATACTCCCTTACCTACTACATAAACACTATATTTCGCTTTAGTATTATCCCATGGTAATAATTGACTTGTATCATTTGTATAACTTGTTAGATATAACCAATAACCACAATTAACTCCATCTAGTGTTTCCCCTTCTGTAAAGCCATAGCCTAATCCATAACCATCACCACTACTATCTATATACATTGATCTTCTCAAGATAACATCTCCATTTGCTGCTCCTTCATATATCACTCCTAAAGCCTCTGTTCCATTTACAATTGAAGCATTGTATTCTTCACCATTTTTAGTAACTGTGTTATTGCTACCAGAGAACAATACATTACTTATAGTTAATGTACTATTAACTACTGTATCTAATGTTAATGTATATTGACTTTCATTAATCTCTATGCTATTTGAAATTACTGTTTCAAAAGCCATAATTGGTGCTGCTACATATAAGCCATTATTTTCAATATAATATGCTTTATCTACTATGTAATTACTATTACCTATCGATAACTGTATTGTTTGGTCTTTAGTAATTGTTACATTCCCTATTTTTACACTATCTAAATCAGCAAAATAAATATCTCCTACTCTTACATAGTAATTAAAATCACTCTTCTTTTCTTTGATTTGTGCTACTGAGTACTCGGTTTCTATACCTAATAATTCTTCATTATTATATAAATTTTCTTTAATATAAGTAACTATTGTATTAGCTTGACTACTAATATCATTTGCAGCCTTAAAAGCAATTACTTCTACACTAACTTCTACTTCTACTGTTTCATAATTATTAATATCATCTGGTGTATAAATAGCAGTAAATGTCTTTGTACCTATTTCTCCTACTGATAAAGTAGTATCTTTCCAAGTAAATCCTTCAGGTAAAGTAACATCCTCTAATATTTGACCATAGTTTGCAGTTAAACCTGTTGGAATAGTATATTCTGGTGTTGCTCTTTCAATTGTAAATGATATAGCCTCACTTTCAGCACCATTATAATTATTTGTTTCTTCTACAAATCCTTTAACATAATAAGTACCTGCACTTGTAGGAACAGTAGTAGTATAATCCCCATTTTCACTAGTACTATACTTATAAATAATTTGCCCATGTTTAGAAGTTAAACCAGTTGGAGTGTTTTCCTCTTCATTATATTTCCAGTTTTCTAAAATAATGTTGCCTTCAATGATATTTGTTTCATCTTTATTAACAGTGATTGTAAGATTGATATCTTCTATTATGTTATAATTGCTATTGTTTGTATTATATCTTACTTTAAAATCATTACTTCCAACATTTCCTACTAGAGTATTTAATGAATCTTGAAAACTGAATCCTGCTGGTAGTGTAATATCTTTTAATGTTTGCCCATAAATTGCTGATATTGTTGGTAATTCATAAACAGGATCAATAGGATTAACTTTTACATCAACCTTTTGAATAATTTCTTTGATATTAGTATCTTCTGGAGTATATTTAACATCAAATTTATTGATTCCTACACTTCCTACTTCCGTAGTTAAAGGATCTACAAAACTAAAACCAGTTGGAAGAACGATATCTCCTAGTGTTTGTTTGTAATTTGCTTCTATTCCTGTAGGGAAATTAACCGTAGTTGTTTTTTTGCTAACAAGCACTTCAACATTAATTCCAGTCACTGAAAAATAATTATCAGTATCTTCTGGAGTAAATGTAACTGTATGAGTGTTTTTACCTGTCTCACCAACTAATCTTGAAGGATATTCCCAACTAAAGCCTGCTGGTAAAGTAATATTAGAAAGAGTTTGTTCATAGACAGCAGTTAAACCTGTTGGAATAGTATACTCTGGAACTGCTTTTTCAACAGTAACTTGAATATTTTCTTCTTTTTCATTGTAGTTACTATCTGATGATACATATTTTACTTTGAATGTTTTTATCCCTACATTTCCTACTGAAGTTGATAAATCATCTACAAAACTAAAACCTATAGGTAAAGTAATATCTCCTAGTGTTTGTCCATAAGTAGCTCTTATGTCCGTTGGTAGGGTATAAACAGGATCCGTTTTACTAACAGTAATATTTACCTTGATTCCTGTTACTACTAGATAATTATCAGTGTCTTCTGGAGTGTATTTTACACTAAATTCATTAACTCCAACATTGCCTACAGGAGCAGTAAGTGGTTCCTCAAAGGTAAAACCTGCTGGTAAAGAGATACTTGCTAATGTTTGGTTATAGTTTGCTGCTAATCCAGTTGGAACTACATATGTAGGCATAGCTTTTTTAACAGTTATTTGAATTTCTATGCCAGTTATAATATTATAGTTTTCAGTATCTTTTGGGGTATAAGTTACTTTAAATTTATTTGTTCCTACGTTACCTACTAGAGTTGTAGAATCATCTTCAAAACTAAAGCCTTCAGGCAAGGAAAGGTCTTTTAAAGATTGTCCATAGACTGCTGTTAACTCAGGTTTTACGTAACTAGGATTAGATTTTTCTCCTTCTTCACAACCTGCTAACAAAAAAGAAAAACAAAATAAAAAACAAGCATTTAATATATATATTATTTTTTTAAATTTAAATTTATTTTTCATTATTAGAAATCCCCTTTACTTATTACAATTTGATAGTATCAATTTTTTTTGGTTTGTGTCAATCAAAGGAAAATAAATTGTAATTTTTAAGTGTTTTAAGAGCAAAAAAAAGCAAAAAAGCCTAAAACTCTTTTGCCATTTTTTTACAATGAATTCTCTTATTTTTATAAAGGTAAATCCTTTTTATCAAATTTGAAAGCACTAATGGTATAAGTTACTACAGCAACACCTACTAGTACTAATAACTTCCACATATATGTACTCTCTCCAGCAAAGATAGCCGTTGTATCAAATAGTGATATAAGAGATACATAATTAAAGTATTTCATTGCATCTATTCTCATTGCACTTGGTATTACTTCAGAACCAAATAATCCTAGAATAGTTGCTACTAGGAAAAACATTGAAAGTCCTCCACCATATGACATAGAATTTTTACTACGATTGAACCAACTTGATGCTAAGAAGCATATACCTGATATTGCAATCATAGTAATAAAAGCTCCCAAATTCAATTCAAGTAATTGAAGATAAGTAAGATCTATTTTGTCTGTACCCACTATTGCTAACATTGAAACACCTACAATAGTAGTGCAAAGGGACATGGCTAATATTGAAAGAATTAAAAAGCTCATTTGGGTAGTTATTACTTTTCTTCTTTTTATTGGAGTTGATAGAACATATGCCATTGAACCTGAATCTACTTGTCCTGCGATTAGATTATTAGAAACCATGATAATATAAATGATTGGTAATAGTAATCCAGCAATTTTAAAGAAAATAGAGCCAATTACTAATTCATATATGTTCATGCTTCCTAATTCAGAAAGGGAATTTGAAACGTTTTCAGGCAATTCTTCCATAAGGCTAGTAGAGATTTCTTGAATAGTAGGTTCGACTTGCATTTCTAATCTTTTTTGAATTTCAGCTTGCTTTTGTTCTTCTGTTGCATTAGCAAAGTTTTCATCATTATTTACTTCTTTGGTTATTTGTTCTTCTTTAATAGACATTTGACTTCTAAAAGAAATAATTGCGGCCGATGATTTAGAATAAAGAGTTTCTTTAGTTAAAAGTGAAGAAACTTCTATTTGTTTGTCATCGTATGTAATTACTTGTTCATAAATCATATTACTTATAATTTCAGGAATGTAATTAGTAGCGAATTCAGTAGTAGTTAAACTACTATTTGTCATTTTAGCTGTATTAAAATCAGTAATTGCTTTAGAAATAAATTGTTTAGCAGTACTTGCTGCTTCCTCTCCTTCTTCTATTACTAACTCGTTATAGAAAGCATCGGCAATTTGATTTAAAACATAATTTGAGATTTCAGTATCATCAAAATTGGTTGAACTTTTTTCTACTTCATCAATGATGGTTATTATGCTAGCACTTTCACTTTCAGTTTTTCCTGTAGTCATAACAACTTTTGCTTGATCTTTAGTTAAAACAGGTTGGTTGCCATTAGATGGATCCCCATCCCCATCGACTGTTGTTAGATAAAGATAACTATCACGAATAGTTTTAACATTACTAACATTTGATTCATAGCTATCTAGAGCATTACTAGACATATGAAAATAAGTCATGGACTGTCTCTCTGCTTGTGATTCAACTGAATTTTTAATAAAGACATCACTCATTGACCCTCTGATTTGATCAATATTAAGATTTCCTAATACAAGGATTAAAATAGCTAACATTGAACATGTAATAAAGGTAACAAAAAACCACATTCCTCTATTAGCTTTCATCGATTGTTTAAAAAGTGGCTTACTAATCATTTTTATCATTCCTTTCTTTTTTAATTACTTCATTAAAATGATTTTCTAGGGTATACTTTACTTCAGAAATAAACTTAACATTGTATTGTTTTAAAGTTTTAAATAATTCATTAAAATTTCCTTTTTTAATAGAAACTGTTACTTGTTTATACTTTTGTTGATCACGAACAATTTTATAACCCAATAGTTTAAACTTTTCATAATCTTTTTCCTCATTAAATTCTATTTTCAAATCGGTATATTCTCGATTAATAATTTTATTCATGTCTGCAACTTCTACTATTTTACCTTGATCTATAAGAACTACATAATCACACGTCTTTTCTAACTCTTCATAAAGATGCGAACTTATAAAAATGGTTTTCCCTTTTTGTGCTTCTTCCTTAAGTATTTCCATAAATTCCACTCTCATCAAAGGATCTAATCCTGTTGTAGGTTCATCTAAAATTAAAATTTCAGGATCAGCAATAAGTGCTACTACTAAGGCTGTTTTTTGTTTCATTCCTTTACTCATTCTTTTTAAATTAGCAGTAATATCTAATTGTAACCTTTTAATTAAACTGTTCGAATAACTTAAATCGGTAACTCCTAATAATTCAGCTTGTAATTTTATGAATTCTGTCCCACTTTTTAAATCTGGAAAGGATATTTCACCAGGTACATATCCAATATATTTTTTTGCTTTATCACTTTCTTCCCAAGAATCTAACCCACAAACAGTTATCTTGCCATTATCTGGTTTTAAAAAGCCCATTATGTTTCTAATTGTCGTTGTTTTACCTGCTCCATTTGCTCCTACAAAACCATACATTTTACCTTTTTCAATTTCTAAATTAATATTAAAAATACCTCTTCCATTTCCATAATCTTTAGTAACATTTTTTACTTCAATAATCGGTTCCATTTAAACACCTCCAAAAATTTTATCTTCACGATAATATTTCATAAAATAATCTTCAAGTGTTTCTTTTTGATGACTAAATTCTTCCACATTATATTTAGAAACAAGTTCAATAAACTCATTAACATTTTCATCTTTCAATAAAATCTTTACTGTTTTTTTATCATAATTGACTAGTTTAAATTCATTACTTTTTTTAATATCTTTAACAAAATCTTCACAATCTTTTAACATTTTAAACTTAATCTCATATACCTTATTTCTATTATGTTTTAAATCATTAGCTATAAACTCTGAAACAATTTTACCATCTTTAATAATGGCAATTCGATCACAAGTAGCATCTACTTCACTAAAAATATGACTAGACATTAAAATGGTTTTTCCTCTTTTTTTCTCTTCTTTAATTAATTTTATAAAAACTTGTTGCATTCCTAAATCAAGACCACTTGTAGGCTCATCTAAAATTAAAATATCAGGATCATGCATAAAAGCTGTAATAATTGCTAGTTTACGTTTATCACCTAAACTCATTAATTTGGTTTCTCCTTGGGGATTTAACTTAAAAAGATTTAAAAGATAATTTAAGAAAGTATCATCTTTAACACCTTTCATTTTCTTCATCATATCAATAAACTCCCATCCAGTAAGTCCTGAAGGAAGTGCTATTTCTCCTGGCAAATATCCAACTTTACTCATAAATTTATCATAGTTAGCAAAACTTGAATAACCTAGTATTTTTGCATCTCCTTTATCAGGCTTGCTAAAACCCATTAAATGTCTAATTGTTGTTGATTTCCCTGCTCCATTAGGACCTAAAAAGCCATATACTTCGCCTTCTTTAATTGCAAAAGAAATATCAAACACGCCTCTTTCATGACCATAGTCTTTTACTAGATGTTCTACAACGATTGGTTCCATTATTATTACTCCTTTCTTTTTTACTCTAATTCAAACTTACCTGTATATAAACGATAATAAACACCTTTTTTATCCATTAATTCTTCATGATTTCCTCTTTCAATAATTCGTCCTTTATCCATAACTAAGATAATATCTGAATTATGAATGGTAGATAGTCTATGAGCAATTACAAAAACGGTTCTTCCTTTCATTAACTTTTCCATTCCATCTTGAACAAGTTTTTCACTCCTTGTATCGATACTACTAGTTGCTTCATCCAAAATCATTGCTGGAGCATCCGCTACTGCTGCTCTTGCAATAGATAATAATTGTCTTTGTCCTTGAGATAAATTGGATCCGTTATTATTTAACATTGTTTGATATCCATGAGGCAACCTATTTATAAAATCATCAGCATTAGCTAACTTAGCAGCTTCTATACATTCTTCATCACTTGCATTTAGTCTTCCATAACGAATATTATCCATTACTGTTCCCGTAAATAAATTAGTATCTTGTAATACCATTCCAAAAGATCTTCTCAAATGTTTTTTCTTAATCTTGTTAACATTTATTCCATCATATCTAATTTTACCATCTTGAATATCATAAAAACGATTTATTAAATTAGTAATTGTTGTTTTGCCCGCTCCTGTTGCTCCTACTAAAGCTATTTTTTGACCTGGTTTAGCATGTATTGATATATCGTGTAAAACTAATTCTCCATCTATATATCCAAAATCTACATTTTCCAAGACTATTTCTCCTTTTAATTCTTTAAAAGTGGTAGTGTCATCAGCTTTATGATAATGTTTCCATGCCCATAATCCTGTTCTTTCATCAGTTTCTACTAAATTGCCATTTGCATCTTTTTTAGCATTAACTAATATAACATATCCATTATCATCTTCCTCTTCTTGATCTAATAAATCGAAAATACGGCTTGATCCTGCTAGACCCATGGCGATCATTGATGTTTGCTGAGAAATTTGCCCTATTGTTTGAGAAAATTGTCTTGCCATAGTAAGGAAAGAAACAATAATACCTGGAGTTAAAGTAGCCAACCCTCTAAAAGAAATATTTTTAACTTCATAATAGGCTAATAAAACACCAATAAAAGCTAATAAGACATAAGTAATATTACCGATATTCCCTAAGACAGGCATTAGAATATTTCCATATTTATTTGCCGTTTGACTGTCATGACATAATTGTTCATTTAGTTTATCAAATTGCTTTTTTGCTTCTTCTTCATGACAAAAAACCTTAACAACTTTTTGCCCTTTAATCATTTCTTCAACAAATCCTTCTTCATTAGCTAAAGATTTTTGTTGTTTAACCATATATTTAGAACTATTCCCACCTATTTTCTTTACAATGATTAAATCTACTACAATGCTAGCAATTACAATTAAAGTAAGCCACAAACTAAAAGATAACATCATAATAAAAATAACAGTTATAGACATTAAAGAAGATATTAAGTTTGGTAAACTTTGACCAATAAATTGCCTTAAAGCATCAGTATCATTTGTGTATGTACTCATTATCTCTCCATGTGCATGAGTATCAAAATATTTTAAAGGTAAACTTTCCATCTTATGAAACATATCTTTACGAAAATTATATAAAGTACCTTGAGTAACTGTTGCCATTGTTTGAGTATAGATAATTGAAGAAACAATTCCTAAACTATAAATTACAATCATTTTAATTATTATGTTATACATTTCGTTTTTGACGCTATTAAAGCCTTCACTAATACCAGGAGTTATAACATCATCAATTAGAGTTTGAAGGAAAGTAGAAGCGACAGTTCCTGCACATGCACTGATGATTAAACAAAGGATGACTAACATCAAACTTTTCCAATAATTTTTAAAAAGATATTTAATTAATCTTTTAAAAGTTCCTTTTTTTATGTTGCCTTTTGTTACCGCCATCCCCCTACGCATAGGCATTCTTCTTTCAGCCACTTTAATTCCCTCCTTTCTTGGAAGTATTTTTTGTTTGTGATTCATATACTTCTTGATATATCTTATTATTTTTTAATAATTCGCTGTGATTTCCTATTCCATCAACTTTACCATTATCTAAAACAATAATTTTATCAGCATCTTTAATAGAAGAAATTCTTTGAGCAATAATAATTTTTGTGGTATTAGGTATTTCTTCTTTAAGAGCTTTTCTAATTAAAGCATCCGTTTTCGTGTCAACAGCACTAGTTGAATCATCCAATATTAATATTTTAGGTTTCTTTAATAAAGATCTTGCTATACATAACCTTTGTTTTTGCCCGCCAGAAACATTAACTCCACCTTGCTCAATATATGTGTCATAACCATCACTAAACTTTGAGATAAATTCATCGGCTTGTGCCAACTTACACACTCTAACTATCTCTTCATCACTAGCATTCTTATCTCCCCATCTTAAGTTTTCTTTGATAGTACCTGAAAACAAAACATTTTTTTGTAAAACCATGGCTACTTGATCTCTTAAACTTTGTAAATTATAATCTTTTACGTTAATATCTCCAACTAACACTTCTCCCTCACTTACATCGTGTAAACGTGGAATAAGTTGTACTAGTGTTGATTTTGAAGAACCTGTTGCTCCAATAATTCCCACTATTTCTCCTTCTTTTATTTCAAGATTAATATTTTCTAGGGCATATTTTTGAGCTTCATTAGTGTATTTAAAATAAACATTTTTAAAAGTAATATTACCATTTTTTACTTCTTGGATACCATTTTCAGGGCTTGTTAAAACAGGATTATGCTCCAAGACTTCACTAATTCTTTTAGCCGAAGTACCAGCCATAGAAATCATTACAAAAATCATTGATAACATCATTAACGATGATAATATTTGCACACCATAATTAATTAATGAAGATAATTTACCAGTTGTCATCTCTAATCCTTGAGTATTTATAATAAATTTTCCGCCTATAAAAGAGATTAAAAGTATTGTCAAATAGATACAAAACATCATAATAGGAGAGTTAAGTGCTACTAGTTTTTCTGCTTTTATAAAATTACTTTTAACTTCATTAGCAGCTTTATCAAATTTCTCTTTCTCATAATTTTCTCTAGCAAAAGATTTAACTACCCTTATACCACTTACATTTTCTTGAACATAATTATTTAAAGCATCATACTTTTTAAATATTTTAGAAAATAGAGGGCTTACTACTTTTATAATCAATAATATAACCATTGCTATAACAGGTAAAGAAATTAAAAAAATCAATGATAATTTAAAATTTATAGAAAAGCTCATAATAAAAGAAAATATAATCATTAAAGGTACTCTTATAACTATTCTAGTACACATTTGATATGCCATTTGAACATTACTTACATCAGTTGTAAGTCTAGTAACTAATGAAGATTGTGAAAATTTATCTATGTCTTCAAAAGCATATTCTTGTATTTGATAGTATAAATCATGTCTTAAGTTTTTAGCATAACCTGCTGATGATTTAGCAGCACACCTTCCTGCCATAACGCCAAAAAATAACGATAAAAATGCTAAAAAGAGCAAAATTCCACCATACCAAAAAACAACATTTAAATTACTACTATCCATTTTATCAATTAATAGAGCCATAATAAAAGGTATGATACATTCTACTACAACTTCTAATGCTGTAAAAACCGCTGTTAAAATGGAAGTTTTTTTATATTCTCTAACACTTTTTAATAAGGTTTTAATCAATTGACATATCCCCTTTCAAATTAGTATATATTTTGTGCAGTTGTCTAATAAAAATTTCTTTTTCTTTTGATGAAATTCCATCACACATATTATCTTCTAATTCTTTTATACATCCTTCTATAATATCATTACTTTCTAAACTTTTAGGAAGCAACGAGATAATATTATTTTTCTGATGGCGATTCACTTGAATAAAATGATTATTTTCTAGTCTTGATATGATACCAGAAATAGTAGCGTGCGATATATGAAAATGTTCTTCAATTTCTTTTTGAGTAGCAATTTTATTTTTTTTCATTTTTAAATATTTAATAACTTTTCCTTGTGAAAAAGTTAAATTATATTTCTTTAATTTAGAATTAATCTTTCTTTCTATAAACTCATTAATTATTTTTATATATACTCCAATTCTATCCTCCATATATAATCTCCTTTTGTAGCATGCTACACTTCATATTATGTATATTGCATAAATGATTGTCAATAATTTATAAAAATAAAAAAAGAAAGTTAATCTTTTTAAAATTTAATTAAATAGTATATAATTCTTTAATAGGAAAAGAGAGTGAAATAAATGAATTTAATAACATCAATTAAACATTTCTTTATTATTCCTTATTTAAAACTAGTAAAAGATAAAGAACAAAAATTATTTATTGGTCAAAATTCTCAATTTGAAATGATTAAAGAAATGAAAAAAAGAAAAATTGACAATGTTTTAGTTGTAACTGATAAAACTATTATGAGTTTAAATTTAGCAGGGTTTCTTTTAAAAACTTTAAGTGCTAATAACATAAACTATGTCATTTATGATGAAGTAGAATGTGATCCTAGTATTGAAACAGTTGAAAAAGGTTTTGATAAATATAAAGAAAATAATTGTGCTTCTATTCTAGCGATAGGTGGAGGTAGTGTTATAGATTGTGCTAAAGTTATTGGAGCAAGGGTTAGTGATCCTAATCGTAGTATTTATAAAATGAAAAGATTGATTGGAGGAATTAGAAAACAGACTCCTCCTTTCATGGCTATACCTACTACTTCAGGAACAGGAAGTGAAAACACTTTATATGCTTTAATCACTAATAAAGAAACAAAGCAAAAGTATCCTATGTTTAGTAACAAATATATCCCTCAAATAGTAGCTTTAGATCCTTATTTAACTGTTAATTTACCTTTAAATATAACAGCCTATACAGGTATGGATGCCTTAACTCATGCTATAGAGGCATATGTAAGCACTTATTCTAAATTTTTTAAAAAAGATAAAAACGAAGGTTTAGAAGCTATTAAACTTATTTTTGATAATTTAGAAAAAGTATATAAAGAACCTACTAATATTAAATATCGTGAAAATATGGCTATTGCTTCTTATAAAGCTGGTTTATCATTTAGAAAAATCAGTATTGGTTATGTGCATGCTATTGCTCATCGTATGGGAGAATTTTATCATCTTCCTCATGGTTTAGCAATTGCTGTTATTTTACCTTATGTTTTAGAGTATATGTTAGATAAGGCATATAATTCCCTAAGTGAAATTGCCCTTTATTGTAAACTTGGAAATGAAAATGAAGATAAAAAAGAACTAGCACTTAAATTTATTAATAAAGTGAAAGAACTTAATAAGACTTTGAAAATACCAGAGCATATAAAAGAAATAAAAGAAAGTGATTATCCTATACTTATAAAAAGAATTTTAAGGGAAGGTAGTTTATGTGGTAATCCGCGTTTAATGTCTAAAAAAGATTGTAAAGAAATGCTAGATAGAATTAAAGGGGTAAGTAATGAAAAATAAGCAAATATCCTTAATTTTCTTTCTAGTTATACAATTATACATTTATGTAATGTTGATATGTTTTAATAATTTATTTAGTGAAAAAATATTAGAATATTTAAGTGTTTGTTTGTGTTTTATTTTAGGTATTAGTTTGTTTTGTAAAACTAAAGATTATTTTATAATGCTTACAGCTTTATTATTTACGCTTATTGGAGATACTTTTATGATTTTCTTTGATAATTTACATATTGTAGGGTTAATATGTTTAAATATTGTTGAGATTCTTTATTTTTTGAGGATATATTTAGATAGTGAATATAAAAAATTAAATATTCTTAGTAGAGTTATTAGTGTTGTTTTAGTTAGTGCTGTCGCTGTTTTACTCTTAAAAGATAGATTAGATATAATGGCAATTTTATGGATTATCTTTTTTATTAACTTATTTTTAAATATTTTATTTACAATTAAAGAGATAGGACTTAATAATTTTTTCCCTATTGGTTTATTACTTCTTTTTGTTTATAGTATTTGTTTATTATTTTTATCTTTAAATGATTATCTTACTTCTAGTGTTCATGCTTTTGAAGTTTTAAATGAGCTACCTTTTAGTTTAGAATGGGTTTTTTACTTGCCTGCTCAAGTAGTACTTACTTGTAGTATTTTTACGGTAAATAGAAGATGTTATAGTAAAATAAAAAACGAAAGTAATGATTAATATTTGTTGTTTTCTTTTTGCATCTTTTTCCAACAGTTATAGCACATTACTATATACTTTTCATCTCCACCTATATCTATTTCTTTACCATCTCTAACAATCTTACCATTTACTAATTTAGCATTAATGGTGGCTTTAGCACCACAACTGCATATAGATTCTATTTCAGTAATACTATCTGCTATTTCAATAAGTCTTTTACTTCCTTCAAATAAATAACTTTTAAAGTTTGTTTTTAATCCATAACATAATACTGGTATTTCAAGAGAGATTTCTTTACATTCATCTATTTGTTTTTCACTACAAAATTGTGCTTCATCTATAATTAACACATCGTATTTTTGTGTCTTACTAGCTTCTTTATATAATTCCATCATACTTTGATTATATTTAATAGTTAAACATTCACTCATGATACCTATTCTGCTTTTTACAACAGCCTTACCATTATCATAATCTCTTGTGTCAATACTAGGTTTAACTAACAAAACTTTATATCCTTTTTGTTCATAATTAAACTTACATATTAGTGCTTGTGCACTTTTGGAGCTCCCCATAACTCCATACTTAAAATATAAACTTGGCATAATTTTCTCCCCTTTTAGCTAATATTAGCACATCATTAAATTTTATACATATTAATATTTCAAATAAAAATTAATTAAATAAGTCAATGTTTTCATATCTCTTTTTAGGCGATTTATTTTTCTCTTTTATAAAAAAAAGAGAGCCTAAGCTCTCTAAAGGAATAACAATTTAAAAGTACTACTTTGCTAAAAGCATATGATTGAAAAGTAAAATCCAAATAAGGTCTAACCATCCAAATGGTAAACCAATAAAAATAATCAAAATAGCAATAATAACATGTATAATATCTTTAGTTCTTAAAGCTAATGACCATCTTACTAGAATTTCTACAATCCAGTTAACTCCAGGAATTAAAAGAAGAAGTATTTGTACTAATCTAGATTGTTTATTAAACCACTTATCAAATGTCATATTCCTTTCCCCCTTTACTTAATATTATCACATTTTTTTATTATCACAAATAGTTAAAAATATTATTAAAAATTTTTTATAAATGTAATAATTGACTTGAACACCTAAAAATTTCTGATAGTACTAATGGACTACTAAAAACGTCATTGAAAATTATTAAAGTATTAAAATTCGCACAATTTTATTTTTATAATCAAGCAAAAAGCCTCAAAGTTCCCTTTTTTTTCGGATTTTGAGGCTTCAATTTTTCAAAAATGGCTGGGGCACCTGGATTCGAACCAGGGAAATGGAAGATTCAGAGTCTTCTGCCTTACCGCTTGGCTATGCCCCAATTTAACTAATTTATTATATTATAATTTAATATTAAAAATAAAGATTATTAAATTAAAAAAGTGAATTTTTGTAATGTTATTTACTTAATTCACTTTTTCTAAATTGTATAATTTATAAGTTATTAATCAAGCCACTTTCTTACAAATTTTCCGTTTCCATCACCAGCATTCCCACATATGATAATAATCATTTCCACGAATGCCCAAATGGCAGAAATGAACGATCCTAAAACAGTTAATGTTAAAACTAATTGAGTAATACCTATACCTTTTTTACCTAAATAAAAGTTATGTATTCCTAATACACCCACAAAAAAAGCTAATAAAAATGCTACTAATCTAGATTTTTCACTAATTGTTTGGTCAACAACCTCTGCTTCTTCTTTTTCTGTTTTCTCTACATTAGTTACTTGCCCATTAACACTATATCCACATTCAGAACAAAATTTTGCACCCTCTTCTAATTCTTTTCCACACTTAACACAAAACATTACATATCCCCCTCATGTATAAAGTATACTATTTACACTTAAATTATCTCAATAAAAATATGAATAAACTTTTACTTAATACGTATAATTTAATAGGAGGAATATAACATATGAAAGAAGTTGTTAAATTTTTTGATGATTTGCCTTTTATTGTCAAAATAATACTAGCATTGCCAGTCTTAGATGGTCTTTGTTGGGGAATTTATCGTTTATGTAAAGGTCATATAATCTCTGGTATCGTTTGGATTTTCTTAGGATTTGCTGTTATAGGATCTATCATTGATTTGTATACACTTCTTACTGAGAAAAAAGTTAGTGTTTGGGCAGACTAATAAAAGATTACTTCTACGGAAGTAATTTTTTTATGCTATAATGTAACTGGTGATTTAGATGAAAACAGTTATTTTTGATTTTGATGGGACTTTGACTAAAAAGAATAATGAAATATGGAGAAATATTTGGGCTGAATTAGATGCTTTGGATATTGATGATTTTTTATATAATCAGTATGAACAAGGAATTTTAAATTATGAAACTTGGTGTAAAGAAATTGAAAAAGTTTTTATTGATAAAAAACTAACAAAAAACATGTTAGATAAACTAATTAATAAAATTGAAATGATGGATGGTTATGAAGAAACTTTAAAGTATTTTAAAGATAAAGGATATATGTTATGTATTGTAAGTGGAGGAATTGATTATGTTATTTATTCTTTATTAAAAGATAATGTTAAATATTTTAAAGATATTAAGTGTTGTATGTTTAGTTTTGATGAGCAAGGTAAGTTAAATGGGATAACACAAACAGATTCTGATGAAGAAGGAAAAGCAAGATACATTTTAAAATATATGAAAGAAACTAATTCTAAACCTGAAGAAATCATCTTTGTAGGTAATGGGCATAATGATCGTTACGTTAGTAAAACGGGTTGTCATACAATATGTATTAATCCTAATAATACTAATCATAATGATAAGAATATTTGGCATTACTATATTTATCAAACATATAATTTAAAAAATATTATAAAATTAGTAGATAACATATATGCTTCCACTAAACTAAAAAAGTAATAAAGATTTATCTTCCGCCTCTAGAGCCCATACTTCTTCTTGTTTCTCCACGATTATGTCCTTTTTTATTTTGAATATAACCATTTACTCTAAGTATGTTTTGAATACTTCTCCCATTTTTTTCATTATATTCTCCCATAGCTAAGAAATGAGTGTTACTTATTTCTGCTTTATTTTTACCAAAAAAATCAAACTCAATTGCATCCAAATCAAAAGTAGGATCAAAATAATATGCTACTTTATTTAAATATATTTTGCTTATTTGATGATTCGTTAACGTTTTTCTTCTAAAATCAATTTGTTTAGTAGAGCAATAGGCAGGAAGGGCTACCACATCCACTAATGAACACAAATAATTAAATAAACCTGAAATACCTACACATACCCCTTTTTTATAATATAACGTTGTAAAGGAAGATCTGATAACTTTATTATATTTTTCTCTAGCGTCATGTAATGGGGCACTTTCATTTAATTTTAATCCATCATAATCATACGTAATGTGATTACAAATCCATTTATAGATACTACTTACCCGATCCATCTTATCTACATCGTTTCTAGTTACATAATCAACAATATCTTTAGCTATATCGTATGCTACTAGCATATTATAATCACTAATATTACTACGATATCCAGGACATAACTCAGACCAATTAAAATAATCACTATCTTTATTAATAGTTTTTATAAAATTTTTATTTAGTTTATGAAAATAAATAGTAGGTAAATATATGTTAGGTTTTCCTTTATTTTTCTTTTTCTTAGAAATATATTCTTCTATTCCTTCAATTTTCTTTAAACGATAGCATCCTACTAAATCAAGACATAAATTACTTATATCTGTATCAAGTATTTTTAGTTTATCAAAATTATGAATTTCTTTTAAATGAAGACATTCTGCTAAAGAAATGTACTCTAGATTAGGAAAAGCACCTAAATCAATTTCTTTTAGTTCTCTTTGCCTAGAAATATTTAGATAATGCAATTTTTTTAAAGCATATAAATATGTTAAATCTTTTTCTTTTATTTGATTTTTTGTATATTCCCCATAATAGTAAACAAAAACTTTTTCCATATCAAAATCATTTTTATCACGATTGCGGCGATATATCTCTTTGTATTCAAAAATATTTGTGGAATCTTCTTTTCCTTCTATTTCTAAATAATTTAAGTTTTTTAATTTTTCAATTCCTTTTAAGGTATCTATATCTTCTATTTTAAGTGATGTTATTTGACTTAAAAAATCATCACTAAAAGAATTAATATTTTGATTAATATTATAGTTTTGACATATTGCATTGAATAATTTAATATTTTCTTTTTTTTCTAACACAATTATCACCTACTTATATATTATAAAGTATTTTATTTAAAGATTGTTTATTTATAAATTAATTTCTTTATAGATCCATTTCATAATTATATTAACTAGTTAATCTTTTTGATTGTCAGTTAGTTCTTTATCGTGTGGGATATGATGCCATTTTTCGATACATTGCCTACAGCAACAAGCTGTCGCATGTTGAGCAATAAAAACGGGATGTCCTTTGTAAGGTGTTTGTTTTCCATCTTTCATATTATTAGGTTTTAGTCTTTCACTTACAAAATCATAAGCATGTTTTCTTATCGTATCTATTCCTTGCTTTTTTATATATTCTTTATCTTTTTCTTTTAAATGAAAGCTACTTCTAAACTTAGATAAAGAAAGTTTTTTTAAAATATCCTCTTCATTCATTTACTCACCTTCATTTATTTTTTTAATAAACTTATTTAAAACTTTACGATGTTTAAACTGATATAGTTTACTTTGTCTTATTGCTTTAAAGAAATACCTAATTTTTTCATTTTTATGCTTTGATAAATCTCTTTTTAGTCTATTTTTTAAAGATCTAAAACTAGATGTTCCTTTAATAATAATTGGAAAATCTTTTATTAATTCAAAATCAATTAAAGTAAATAATTGAAGCCCTTCAATTATATATAATTTATGAGGATTTTTGTTTTGTAAAAAAAACAAGAAAAATTTATTAATATATTTTTTTAATAATTCGTTTTCATCCTCTATTTTACAATTATTCCATTTATTATTTACATATGGTACAATCTCAGGATTTTCTAATAAAAAAGTTTCTAAAATATTTTTACATTCATCAGATACATGTTTACTATGTATCAACCATTCTACTTGAAAAGAAGTTGCATTATATTCCTTTTCTAGTTTCTTAGCTAAGTAACTTTTCCCACTTCCTGATAGACCTGTAACTAATAATACTTTGCTAGTATAGGGAAACTTTTCTCTATTAATTTCTATATCCTGAATCGTTTTAATTAGTCTTATCTTTTTCATTTTCTTCCCTCGGCACTACAAATCTAATAGCTTGTTTCATATTTTCAATTTCAAAGTGTGTTCCTGTATATATTTCGCCATCTAGACAAATTTTAAATCCTTCCGGTGCATCTATAACTACTTTTTTTGCCTGACAATATTTTATAAATTTTTGATATTTTGGATTGTCTAGGTGCTGTCCTTTTTTGTATGGCCCAATAATAGAAATAAATTTAAATAATGAAATAGGTTTGACTACACACACTTCAAGTAGACCATCATCATTAATTGACTTAGGTGCACAATAGTATGCTCCTCCAACATATTTGCCATTAGCAACAGTACTTAATAAAATTTTATTTTCAGATAGAACAACATCATCTGCTACTACTTTACATTTATTTCTTCTAGCTTTTAAAATAGCAACAATAATACCTGTCGTATACGATCTTTTACCTCCAATTATTTTTTTTCTTCTAACTTTATTAGCAACATCACAAACAGTTGCATCAAAACCAAAATTAGTAACATTAACTGCATACATATCATTTACTTTCATTACATCAATCTTCGTTTCTTTACCATTAAGCAAATTATCTAATTTTAAAAACTTTTCTTTTCCCCCATACACTTTAACAAAATCATTGCCACTACCACATGGATAACAGGCTAGAACAGCATTATCATGACCAATCATTCCACTTACTATTTCATTAATTGTCCCATCTCCACCACAAGCATAAAAAGTAACATCATCTTTATAATTATTACAATATTCATCTACATATCTAGTCGCATCTTTAACTCCCTTAGTAGTGTAAACTTCAAAATCTAATTTACCTTCATGGCTTTTTAATTCTTCTAATAAGTCTTCTTTTTGTTCTTTTTTACCTGAACTAGGATTAATGATAAAAACATGCTTCACTTTTACTCCTCCTTTAATACATTAGGCTTAATACCACCAATAACAAACCTATAAAATAAGATGCACTATTACATCTTAAAATCCATTTTTTATGAGGAAATTTAAACTTATATGTCATTAAGAAATAATCAGATATCATAAATAAAAATAGTCCTATGCCAAGTAAAATCATTCTAGTAGTTCCAAAATAAATAGCTAAGGTTATCCCAAGTGTACCATGTAAGCTAACAGAACTAATGTAGGTTAAAATGGCTTTTTCATAATTTTTAAAATCAATAATTTTTTTCTTAGCTAAAATGATAAATGTTAAAATGATAAGAAGGTATATAGGTATTGCATACCAAATATGAGAAAAAGGAACTTGCTTATCTATAATTAAAATTAATTCATATAAAAAGAAAGATATATTACTAACAATAAATAAAATTCCTCCCTTAGGAAAACTATATAATAAGTAAACATCACCTAAAAAAGCAAAAATAATACCAATAATCATTAAAATATCATAACTGAAAAAACTAAAATTAATAGCAAATGCTATAAATCCAAATAGCAAAAACATCGAAGCCATAATGATTTTATTAGTGGCTCTTCTTTTTAGGTTCCCACTTGTTTCAGAAAAGAAATAACTAATTAATAGTCCTAAATAAATCATTATATAAATAATTATAAATGGATTCATGGTTGTTTCCTCCTATCATTAATATAACATATTAAAATACTAAAAAAAAGAAAACCATTTTTAAAGATATTTTATCTTCTTAAATTTTTAATAAACCAGCAATATAAAACTCTATTTATATTAAAATATAGCAATATTTAAATTTACTATTAATCGACTAAAAGTATAAGGCGAGTTATATGATTTAATACAATGTGAAATTTATATTTGAAAATAACGAGGCAAGCTATTATTTTATCGGGTTTTCTTTACTTATTCAATAAAATGACTATAATCATTAAATATAAAAGGAGTGATTATAAATGGAATATTCTAGAAAGCAAAAACAGTTAGATTTGAAAAAATGGGTAGATAGTGAAAAAGAAAATCATGATACTTGTGGTAAATACGACTATTGTGCTAGTTGTGATAAAAGTTTAAAATATCCTTGTGCTCATGCTTATGAGACTTATAGCGCTTCTAAAAAAGCTACTAAGACTACTACTAAAAAGAAAACTACTACTTGTAAAAGAACAACTAAAAAAACAACTACTGCTTGTTAAGATTGGGATTACCAATCTTTTTTTTGCCTATTTTTTTTGTTATTACGCACTCCTAAATTTAACTCTCATATGATATTTTGAGGTGTTATCGATGCTTAACTGGTTTATTAATTTAAGCCCTATCATCCAAGCTTTATTTGCTACTTTATTTACTTGGTTTGTGACTGCTTTAGGTGCTTTTATTGTTTGTTTTTTTAAAAATATTAATCAAAGATTTTTAGATTTAATGTTGGGTTTTGCAAGTGGAGTTATGATTGCAGCATCTTTTTGGTCTCTTCTAGCTCCTTCAATCGAGTTAAGTGAACAGTTAGGCTATATTAAATGGTTATTGCCTTCTTTAGGTTTTATTGGAGGAGGAATATTTGTTATTCTAGCAGATAAGTTTTTAGATAAAATGATGAGTAAAAAGAAAGAAGTTACTAGTAAAAGCGAATCTAAAAAAAGAAGTATTTTATTAGTAACTGCTGTTACATTACATAATATTCCTGAAGGATTAGCAGTAGGTGTAGCTTTTGGTGGCATAGTAGCAGGTATTCCTGAAGCTAGTATTATGAGTGCATGTCTACTTGCAGTTGGAATTGGCTTACAAAACTTTCCTGAAGGCGCAGCTGTTTCACTTCCCTTAAGAAGAGATGGTTATCCTATTAAAAAATGCTTATTTTATGGTCAAGCAAGCGGGATAGTAGAACCAATCGCAGGAGTTTTAGGAGCTCTACTTGCTATTAAAGTACAAAGTGTATTACCTTTCCTTCTTGCTTTTAGTGCTGGAGCTATGATAGGAGTAGTAGGATCAGAATTAATACCTGAAGCTACTAAGAATCATAAGAATCACGCTACTATTGGATTATTATTAGGTTTTATGTTAATGATGATTCTTGATGTAGCACTTGGATGAGTTTAGGCTCATCTTTTTAAATTGTGGCGAATGCGCCATAATTAAATATCATATTGTTAAATGTTCAACTTAAGACACAAAAAATTTTCACTACCGTATTTAAAATTTAAATTCAATCGATAAAAATAGATACGTTCTCCGTATAGATATTAATAGAAGGACTGATATTTATGAATAGAAATAACATTATAGTTAAAGATGTTGAAATTAGTTATAAAAAGATAAATGAAGAAGATTATATTTGTTTAACAGATATTGCAAAATTCAAAGATCCAAATCATTCAGGACATATAATAAATAATTGGTTGAGGAATCATTCAACAATTGAATATTTAGGATTATGGGAATCAATGTATAATAATAGCTTTAAACCCACCGAATTCGGTAGGTTTAAAATTGATGCAGGATTAAACTCCTTTACTTTATCCCCACAGGAATGGGTTGAAAAACAAATGCAATAGGGATAGTTTGTAAAAGTGGCCGATATGGTGGAACATATGCACACAAAGACATCGCATTCACATTTGCAAGTTGGATTATTATTAGGTTTTATGTTAATGATGATTCTTGATATGGCCTTAGGATAAAATACAATTTGCTTGTGCAAATATTTTAAATAGAGAATAAAATAAATTCAACTAAACGTTGCCCAATTTGTAACAAAAATTTTTTATTCAAAAACATATTTTCAAAATAAACAATTTGACAATTTAAGTAACAATGATTTTATTATTTTGGATAACATATCTTTTCCCTTTATAAAATATTTGAAAAATAAAGGATGTAAAATATTTATTGATATAGGTCACGATTTTTATTTTAAAAATATGAGTGATAATGAAATATTAGAGCAATTATCTATAGGCTATGAAATTGTTCAAATAAATCAAAAAGTATATAATTATTTAGGAAATAGATTTCACGGCCAAAAAGTTTCGGAAATTATCAATGCAAAAGTAATTAATGTAACATTATCTTCCAAAGGAAACGACTTCATCATTGATGATAATAAAATGCATTACAATGTAAATGAAATAAAAAAAGTAATAGATGAAACTGGTGCTGGAGATGGATATTTTTCTAAATTAATTGATTTATATGTGAAAAATGATTTAAAATTTGATAAAAGTTATCCAAATATTTGCAATCAATATGTAAGTAATATTTTAAAATTATTTGGAGCAACATCTCATATAAGGAGAATGGTTATGGTAAAAGAAAAAAAAGATAAGTGTACATGTCAAGATATAGAGATTAAAGAGAAAAGAAAGATTAACAGATGTTTTTTAAATGTAAATAATATGATTAACAGGATATTAAAAGCAGTAGAAAATGTTAATGAAGAAAAATTTAATGAATATTTAAAAAAGTTTGAATCTTCAAATACGCTAGTTAGTGGTAGTGGAGGTAGTTATGCTAGTGCTATCTTTATATCGCATTATTTAAATACACATTATAATAGTAATACTCAAGCTATATATCCTAGAGAGTTAACCTTAAGAAATAACAATAATATAGATAATCTCATCTGTGTAAGTTATTCGGGAACTACTCAAGATATGGTTTACGCTATTGATAATTCAAATATTAAAAATACATATATAATAACAAAAGGGCAATCAAAAAAAGTTCTCGAGAAAAGTAGCCAAAGCAATGTAATAAGTTATTATGGTAGCAATAATAAAGGAAAGGAAAGAGGTTTTTTATCATTCGAAGGCACATTATCTCCTTGTACAATATTTATGAAAAAATATTTTAACGATAATAACATTGAAATAGAGACTTTTTTAAATACTAGATTTAATTATTGGAAAAATTATTTGCAAGAGAATATCACATATGTATCTAAAGGCATGAAAATAAATATCATGTATGATTATAATTCTGCAAGCGCTGCATATGATAGCGAAAGTAAATTTATAGAATCCGGATATTTTAATGTTGTCTTGAGTGAAAAGAAAAATTTTTCTCATGGTAGATTTATAAATTATGAATTTGAACAGCCTGAATTAACGATATATTTCAAAACTAAAAATACTAGCGATTACGAAGATGCTTTAAAAGATTACCTAAAGTCTTACTTACTTATAGAAAGCGAATATGATGGTATATTAGGAGAGTATGATTTATTAATTGCATCCCAATTAATCACTTACGTTTTTGCTAAAATATTAAAAGTTGATTTAGCTAAACCAGATTATAGTGAGGAAGCTATGAAATTGTATTTTTATAAAGGCCATTTATAATAATTGGAATATTTAACTAAATAATCGAGAATAAAAGCATTTTAAGGGGCTACAAAATAACCATGTTTCAAAAAAGAATTTGCAAAAGCATTGATACCCCTAGCATTTTGGCATTAGTTGACAAACTGAACTAACTAGAAGGTTTCGCTGTTTCCCTACCTTTAAGAAGAGATGGTTAACCCTATTAAAAAGTATTTATTCTATGGTCAAGCAAGCGGGATAGTAGAACCAATCGTAGAATTTTTAGGAGCATTACTTGCTATTAAAGTACAAAGTGTATTACCTTTCCTTCTTGCATTTAATGCAGGAGCAATGATAGAAGTAGTATGATCAGAATTAATACCTGAAGCTACTAAGAATCATAAGAATCACGCTACTATTGGATTATTATTAGGTTTTATGCTAATGATGATTCTTGATGTAGCGCTTGGATGAGTTTAGGCTCATTTTTTTATTTCTTAAATTTTCCGATAAAAACAGCACCTTTCTCCGTATAGATATTAATTGGAGGACAGGACACATGAAAAAACAAATTAATATTAAAGGAAATGTAATTAATTATGCTGTTGTAAATGATGAAGACTATATTAGTTTAACTGATATTGCCAAGTCTAAAAATTCAAAAGAACCTAAAGATGTCATAAAAAATTGGATGAGAAGTAGATCAACTTTAGAATATCTTGCGCTTTGGGAGAACTTTTTCAATCCTAATTTTAAAGGGGTCGAAATCGACCCCTTATTAGCCCAAACAGGAAAAAACGATTTTACAATGTCTACTTCTAGATGGATTGAAGAATTTAATGCCATTGGAATAAGATCAAGTGCGGGTAAACATGGTGGAACATATGCCCATAAAGATATAGCTTTTAAATTCGCAAGCTGGATATCTGTTGAATTTGAATTTTATTTAGTAAAAGAATTTCAAAGGTTAAAGGAACAAGAAAATAAAGAACTTGAATGGAGTGCTAAAAGAGAACTTGCTAAAGTTAATTATCATATACATACAGATGTTATCAAAGAGCATATTGTTCCTACTTTAACTAAACAACAAATTAATTATGTATATGCAAGTGAAGCAGATGTTCTTAATGTTGCTTTGTTTGGTAAAACTGCTAGTGAATGGAGAAAAGAGAATCCTGACTTAAAAGGTAATATTAGAGATTATGCTTCAATTAATCAATTATTAGTTATATCTAATCTAGAAAGTTATAATGCAATATTAATAGAGCAAAACATCAAACAAAGTGATAGATTAGTTATGTTAAATACTATGGCTAAGTCACAGTTAAGAGTATTATTAAATACTAAGTATTCAAATAAATTATTTGAGAATAAAGAATAAATACGTGTTTATTTTAATTCTTCTTTATGTTAATTTTGAATGAATTTAGGCTCATCTTTTTTATTATACATTCAAAATAAATATGTAACAAAATATACAAGATAATATACAAGATAATTGATGGTTTTTGCAAATTCCTATATAACATGTAAAAAAAAGAGGATTTTTATTCTGTCAGGAAAGTATATTTCACTTTATGAAATTAATAATGAGATGTTAGAACTTGTTGTACTAATTATGAAAAATTTAGAAAAACTAATAATAAGTATAATAAAGTCTATATACCTTGCTATTAAATAATGTTTATATGATAACTTGATTCTTTATAAAAGATTTGATAAAATTACGTGGGTGATTAAAATGTTACATTATATGAAATTACAAAATGAACCATTTGGTAAAATAAAAAATGGTTCTAAAACAATTGAAATGCGTTTAAATGATGAAAAAAGAAAATTAGTTAATGTTAATGATAATATAGAGTTTACTAATATTGTTACAAAGGAAACTTTAACAGTCGTCGTTACTAATTTGTTTCATTATAAAGATTTTAACGAATTATATAAAAACCATGATTATCTTAGTTTAGGATATAATCAAGGAGAAAAAGCAAGTCCAGATGATATGAGTAAATATTATGATAAAGAAGAAATTAAAAAAGATGGTGTTTTAGCTATTGAAATAAAAGTTATTTAAACTCAAATTTGTATTTAGCTAATCTTTTATCTAGTTCCTCTACTACTCTTTTTTCATCTTCTTCATCTTTAGCAATAAAAGTCATTGAAAAACGAATATATTTACCTTCTTCTACATCGTAAGGAATTACTACTATATAAGCATTATTAAGAAGCCACAAAGCAAACTCTTCAGCACTTTCAAAAGTTACTTTATTGCAACTTTTAGGAATACTTACATATTGATAAAAACCTGCTTTAGGCACACTACTTTTAAAGCCATGCTTTTCTAATACATTTTTAACTAACTCATGTCTTCTTAAATACATTTTTTTCATTTCTTTTGTAATAATTTCATAATTATTTAAAGCTGTAATACTTGCCTTTTGAATAGCCAAAAATTGACCTGAATCTAAGTTTTCTTTAACTGTTCCATAAACTTTAATTATATCCTTATTACCTGCAATGAATCCTATTCTCCATCCTGTCATATTAAAACCTTTTGAAAAACTATAAAGTTCTACTCCTACATCTTTTGCCCCTTCAACACTTAAAAAACTTATTTTACTCGCTTCATCAAAACACAAATCAAGATATGCAGCATCATGCACTACGATAAAATTATATTTTTTAGCATACTGCACTACTTTTTTAAAAAACTCTCTAGTAGCTACTGCTCCTGTTGGGTTATGAGGATAATTAAGATATAATAGTTTACATTTTTTTAAAATATTTTCATCAATATCATCAAAATCAATTAAGTAATTATTAAATTTATTTAATTTATATTCATATACTTTAGCCCCTAACCACTTAGCCATATTACTCATCACATTATATCCTGGAGTAATAGTTATCACATAATCATCTTTATTTACAAAAGCTAATGGTAAAATATTTAAAGCTTCTTTTATACCCATACAATGCATTATTTCACTTTTATAATCTATATCTACTCCTTGTTCTACCATAAGATATCCTTTACATGCTTTATTAAACTTCAAACATCCATTATCCGCATACTCTCTATTTTCCCATTTTTTTGCTTCTTCATATAATGAATCAATTACTTTATCATTTGCTTTTTTATCAGGTTCCCCTATACCAAAATCTAATATTTCATAACCGTTTTTTTTATATTCTTCTCTAGCTTTTTTTATTTTAGAAAATCGATAAATATTTCCATTATTTAAATAATTTTTACCACCTATTCTATCTGAATATAATTCGTTAACATCAAACATTTTATCCCTCCTAACCAATAATTGTCTTATCAATCAATGTTTTTAAAATCATTACAGTATTATATGCTGCCCCTAAATATAAATTATCTCCAACTATAAAAAAATGAACTGCATTAGTATTAAATAAATCTTTCCTTATTCTACCTATTTCAGCTTTTTTATTATAATAACAATCTTTTACAAGTGGATATATTTGTTTTTCAAGATCATCTTTTAATTCTACATAATTATCTTTTTTTATTACTTCCTTAAACTTTTCTATATCAACTTCTTTTTCTGTTTCTATGTAGACGCTTTCTCCATGTCCACGATAAGTAGGCACTATGACACATGTTGCGCTTAAATTTATATCTTCTTTTAATATTTTCTTTGTTTCATTTGTGATATTTAATTCTTCATTAGAATAACCATTTTCTAAATTAAATACCTCAAATTGAGGTATTATATTATCTTTTATTGAATAATGAATTGGACTTTCATAATAAGGAAAACTGTTGTACTCGGGTAAGTTAATATACTGATTCATTGAATATTCTTCTACTGCTTTTTTCCCTATTTCACTTACACTTTGATATGTCGAAACAATAACTTTTTTAACAACAAATATATCATCTAATATTTTTAAACTTCTCATTAATTGAATTGTGCAACAACTAGGACTTGCAATAATTCCTTGATGTAAAAAAACATCCTCATCATTAACACCTATACACACTAAAGGTACCTCTTTATGCATTCTAAAATAAGAAGAATTGTCAATAACAATGCATCCTGCTTGTATGGCTAATTTTACATATTTTTCACTAATTTTATTATTTTCTGCAAACAAAGCAAAATGCAAACCTTTAAAACTATCTTCCGTTAATTTTTCTATTTTATATTTAGTTTTGTTAGTTACTATTGTCTCCCCTTCACTTATACTTGAAGCATAAGTAAATATATTTATTCTATCATCATTTAATTCTTCTAAACATTTAATCATTTCATAACCCACTAATCCATTAGCTCCTACTACCCCAACATTAATATCTTTTTTCACATCTATCACCATTACATTATATGTAACAAAAGCCTAGATATTAACTAACAATAAGTTGTGTTTTCCTAACTCATAAATATTTTTCAATAATCTTGCTAACTTTTTCTATATTTCCTCTTATATAAATAATATCTTTAACAATTACTAGATCATCTAATTTTATTTTCTGTTCTACTAATGTTTTAAATAGTTCATTAAACAATTCCATGTTTTTAAAAACAACATGCATTTTATCCTCTTCTATATCTACTAACAAAATATTCTCATTACTTTCTTTTTCACTAATTACCGTACTATTTTTACTGTTAAGACCTTTTATTTCAATTGTTACTCCTTTGTTTTTGGCATACTTTATACTTTTATAGCAAAAGATTTTACTTCCTGCCTTAATTAAAGAAAGCATTTGATTATAACTTAAATAAGGTATTATTTTATCTGTTTTTTCTTTTTTAGGATCTTTTTTATACACTCCATCTACTTCTTTAATAATATAAGCTTTATTTATGTTTAAATAATCTGCTATTACTATCGCCGTTAAATCACTAGTGTTTCTCCCTAAACTAATGACCTTACCATCACTTGATTCACCAATAAACCCTGGGACTACTACTATATCATTTAATTCTATTTGTTCTTTTAAATAACTCATATCAACATGTTTAATATTCCCATCTTGATAATTATTATCACACATAATTCCTATTTCATCATAATACAAATTATTTACTTTAAATCCTTCTTTCAGCAATTCGTTTTTGATTATTAAAGATGAATATATTTCTCCAAAAGTCATAATCTGATCTTTATCCAAGTCACTTAATAATTCAATATTTTTACTTAAATTATCTGTAGAAAAACTATCTTTTTCTCTTCCAAATGCCGAAACTACCATAATTACTTTTATACCTTGTTCTTTTTTACTTTTTAAGAATTTATAAATTTCTTTTCTAATATTTTCATCTTTTAATAAAGTTCCCCCATATTTATATATCTCTATCATAGTTTTCACCCATTACATATTATGAAAAAAATAAACATTTGCCATAAACTTAAGAAATTTAATTAAATGATTTATAATGATATTAAGGTGAATTAAATGGAAAATGACTTTATATATTCAAATACTAATAAAAGATATCATACTTTTGATTATTATTTAAAAAATAAATATCATGAAAAAGTTTTTAAAGTATCTTTAAACGCAGGATTTACTTGTCCTAATAGAGATGGAAAGATTAGTTATGGTGGTTGCACTTTTTGCTCTTCTTTAGGGGGAGGAGAAAATGGTGGTAATATTCATGATGATTTAGATGT
This sequence comes from uncultured Bacilli bacterium, assembly GCA_944363575.1. GTDB lineage: Bacteria > Bacillota_I > Bacilli_A > RFN20 > DUOF01 > CALVUJ01. The sequence goes on along the minus strand of CALVUJ010000017.1, from coordinate 9,531 downwards.
TCAGTTTGAAAAAGTAAAAGAAATACTTCATTTAAAGTGGCCAGTAGCAAAATATATTGCTTATTTTCAGGCTTTTTCTAATACATATGCTAGTGTTAATGTTTTAAAAGATATTTATGAGCCCTTTGTTTATAAAAAAGATGTTGTAGCTATTGCTATTGCTACACGAGCTGATTGCTTAGATGATGATATTATTGATTATTTAGCTAGTATTAATGAAAGAAAAGAGTTATGGATAGAAATAGGTTTGCAGTCTAGTAATGATGTTACTTCTAAATTAATTAATAGAGGATATGATTATAATACTTTTGTAGATAGTGTTTTAAAACTTCGTAAACATAATATTAAAGTAACTGTTCATATCATTAATGGTTTACCTAATGAAACTAAAGAGATGATGATTCAAACTGTAAAAGATATTAATAAATTAGATATTCAAGGGATAAAAATACATTTGCTTAATGTTTTAAAAAATAGTCAAATGGGTAAGGATTTTTATAAAAAACCTTTTAAATTATTGAGTAGAAATGATTATATAGATGTTGTTATTAAACAATTAGAGCATTTAAGAAAAGAAATTGTTGTGCAACGATTAACTAGTGATCCTATAAAAGATAATTTAATTGCTCCTTTATGGAATAATGATAAAATTCAATTACTTAATGATATTGATAAAGAAATGGTTAGAAGAAATACTTATCAAGGCAAAGCTTTAGAAGTGAAAGATGTTTCTAGTACTGTACGTTATTATCATGATCTGATTAAAGAGAGGGCAAGTTTAACTAAAATAGCAATAGATTGTACTTTAGGTAATGGTAATGATACACTTTTTTTAGCTCCTTTATTTAAGGAAGTAATTGCTTTTGATATTCAAGATTTAGCACTTAAAAGAAGCAAAGAAAAACTAAAAGATTTTTCTAACGTAAAAATGATTAAGGCTAATCATATGCATTTAGATGAATATATTAAGGAAAAAGTTGATGTTGTTATTTTTAATTTAGGTTATTTGCCTGGTAGTGATAAAAAAATATGTACGAATGGTTATAGTACCACTAACGCGTTAAGTAAAGCTTATGAGTTATTAAATGATGATGGTATGATTGTTGTCGTAGGTTATAGTAGGCATATTGGTGGGCAAAAAGAAATCGATGATTTAGATCGTTTTTTAGAAGAGAAAAAATATATATTTAGTAAAAAAAGATTTGATTATGAACTAGTTTATATAATTACTAAAAATTAATTTTGATAATTTTTAATGGCATCTTGTAATGCTAAAATAAATTGCCCTGAACTATATGTTGCTCCACTTATAAAATCATAATCGATATTATATGGCTGTCCTTTTTCATTTATATCTATTTTTATATTTAAAATATCATTAATATTTTTATCTAAAAAAGAGTTAATATAATCATAACTATATATTAGCCAATTTTGTTTTTCATTCCATACACCATAAGCATTATAGTAAAAATTAGTATCTTCATCTATTTCAATTTTTTTAATAAGATCATCTTCAATTTTAATTTTAAGTTTTACTCCTATCGTTTCTTCTTTATTATCTGGATTTTCATAACTATATTCTCCTCTATAATATTTTGTACAGCCACATAAACAAAACAAAAATATTAATAGATAAATTCTTTTTAACATAAAATCACCTATTAATATTATTGACTTATTTATTTTATTTATAAAAAAAGACAAGTTTTACTTGTCCTTTCTTATTAAACAATTGGATCTATTTTATAGACTTTTAATGTTGCTGATACTGATGTAACTTTATCATTACTATCCTTTTTGTATTCAAGTTTTTCAACATTATAATACATTTTTGCTCCTACTACTGGAGTGTTTTCGTCTTTCCAGTCTACTTTTGAAACATCATCATACTCTACATGATCAACTTTATAATAACTAGTGTAGTTAGTTGCCCAATCAGAAGGTTGTGCAGTTAATAAAGTATATGTGTCTCCATCTTTTGAATAATATGTTCTTGTAGCAAATGTTGGTGCTGTATCACCTGTTACTGCTACATAAACATTTCTAGCAGTTCCTGTAATTTCACCATAACTATGAGAAATAAAGTATGCTGTTCCTTTCTTTTCTCTTTCTAAGTTTTTAACTGTTTGGTTAACTGACCCATCATCGTTTGCTCCAAAAGTTTGCGTAATGTAGTAACTTCCATCTTCTGCTTTCTTTAATGAATAAATGAAATAACCTACATTTACACTTCCATCTTCATTAACAGTTGCATGTAAATAAGTTCCTTTGTACTTGCTCATTGCAGCCATTACATCATCTGCATCTGAACTTACTACTTTATAATCTGATTCACTTGTTACTGATGCATTAGTAAACGTATCAGGTCTGTTATCACAACCACATCCTGTTAAGCCAAAAACCATTAAAGTAGCTAATGAAATTGCTCCAGCTTTAAAAATTTTTTTCATATTAATCCCCTTTCATTTATTATATTTTACTAACTAATTACACTTAATTCAATTTTTATGACACTTTTTTTATTATAATCAATAATGCATCGCTGTTGTTTATTTTGATGAAACAGTTAAACAATAAAATACGAATGTTTTTAATCCATAGTTTCTCTAGTAAAAAATATAAACCTTTCCATAAATCAACTTTATATTAACTATTTAGATTAAGTTATTTTATTCTAAAGTAAAATTTTAAGAAATTCTTCTTTTTTTGGTTATATGGAGGATATTTCATAGTTAACTCTAATGAAGGGTGTTTCTTTAAGATACTTTTTTGATGAGAAAATGTTTCGAATGATTTTTTACCATGATATGATCCCATGCCACTATAACCTACACCACCAAAGGGAAGTTTCTCTTCTGTTAAATACATGATAGTATCGTTAATGCACCCTCCTCCAAAAGAAAGATTATTTAGAATTTTCTTTTCTACTTGTTTATTTTTAGTAAAGCAGTATAGGGCTAATGGTTTTTCAAGTTCTTTTAAATATTCAATTACTTCATCTATGTTACTATATTCAATAAGAGGCATTATAGGCCCAAAAATTTCTTCTTTCATAATTTCATCTGTAAAACTTACATCATCAATAATCGTAGGTTCTAGAGTATTGTTTGCAACTTTCCCACCAAAGATAACTTTCTCTTTATCTATTAAAGATAATAAAACATTTAAACTACTTTCGTTAATAACATGTGTAAAACTTTCTTTTAAACTACCATTTTCATAATAAAAATCTTGAACATCTTGTAAAACATACTTAATAAATTCTCTTTTTACATCTTTATGTATAAGAATGTAATCTGGCGCGACACATGTTTGACCAGCATTAAGATATTTTCCCCACACTACTCTTCTAGCACACTTTTTTAAATCAGCATCTTTATCTATAATACATGGTGATTTTCCACCTAGTTCTAGTGTCATTGGAGTTAAATACTTGGCCTGCTTTTCCATTAATTCTTTAGCAATTTTAGTAGATCCTGTATAAAAAATATAATCAAATTTTAAATCAAATAAATTTTTCATATTTTCTTTAGTATTTTCCATTACATATATGTACTTATTATCAAATACACTTAAAATTCTTTCTATTACTTTGCTGACCATTGGTGTGTTTCTTGAACATTTAATGTATACCGTGTTACCTGTTGCTATAGCACCAATAAGTGGCATCATCGTAAGTTGAAAAGGATAATTCCATGGCGAAACGATTAAAACATTACCATATGGTTCTTTATATATATAGCCTTTTGATGGTAAATTCATTAATGATGTTCTCACTCTTTTAGGTTTAGCTAATCTTTTTACATGTTTAATCATATAGTTTAACTCGTTTAAAACTAAGCCTACTTCCGTAGAATAAACATCAAATTCTTCTTTATTATAATCACTTTTAAAAGCTTCTACTAAATCTTCTATGTTATTTAAAATACTTTCTTTTAATTTTATTAATGCATTAATTCGATAATTAACACTTAATGTTTCTCCTGTTTTAAAATATTTTCTTTGTTCTTCTAATATATCCATACACTTACACCTCATTACAATTTTATACTTTTTATAAAAGGTAATAAATATAATTAGGAATATTTTCTTTTTTTTAAACTATCTTTGTTTTGTCTTTTAAATAATTATATTTTGCAATCAGTACTTCTTTTTTTTTATCTTATTTTTTATTTCATAACAATTTTATTTATTTATACTAATTTCTATCTTATTATACGGAACTTTTATATCGTATATATCAAATTGCTTTTTAACTTCTTCTTGTAAGTAATAGTACAAATCCCAATACACTTCATTATCACACCAAACTTTTAAAATCATTTCAATACAATTATCTTTATATTCTTTTATGTTAATAAAAGGACTTGGTCTATCTTTATATTTTTTAGAATTTTTTATACTAGTAATTATGGCTTTTTTTACCATATCAATATCATTATTATAAGAAATATAAAAAGTTAAATCTAAACGTCTATCTTTTTTAGAAGAATAGTTAATAATATGATTTTCTACAATTTTTCCATTAGGGATAATTATCTCTTTATTATCAACTGTGAATACATATGTGTAAAACATTTTGATTTCTTCAACTGTTCCTTCTATGTCATTAATTTCAACATAATCTCCTATTTTAAAAGGATGCATTAGTAAAATGATTACTCCTCCTGCTATGTTAGATAAAAAGCCTTTTAAAGCTAAGCCAACTCCTATTCCTAAAGAAGTAATAGTTGCTGCGATAGAACTAGTTTCAATTCCTACATATCCTAAGAAGCAAATAAAAGCTAAAAACTTTGATACTTTTTTAAAAGTAGATAATATAACATGTCTAATTGTTTCATCTATTTTTTTACTTACTTTTAATTTTTTTTCTATTTTTTTACTAATAAAATTTATTACTTTAAAAGAAAGTAAAAGAACAATAATTGCTATTACTAGTTTAACACCTTCAGTTACTAACCAATTTACTACTTTATCAATTATTTCACTAAATGTCATGTTAACCCCTCACTAGTTATTATTGTTTCCTTTATGGGAAAAGATACACACTAATAAGGATTTTTTATTATATTTTTTCTTTTATATTATTAATTAATTTTTTAATTTTACTAGTAAATATCATTCTTTTATTAATTAAGAATAAAGTTCCTTGTATCAAGATAAAAGTTAAAAAGATACTTGCAATTATTTTATAGAATTCTAGAAAACTTAAAGAATATATATTGCGAGCTAATAGTTTTCCCTCTACTGCAATCATTTCAATAGAAGTTTCCTCTAAATTTTCAATCACAATTTTATGTTCTTTATCTTTAAGATTAATACTAATATATGAAGGATAATTTGTCGAACCATCGTTTTTAATAGTTTTCCATTTATTGCCATCTATTTTTATTTTAAAATGGCTACCTTCTTTCGTATATAAGAGTAATTTTGTTCCTTCAAAAGAAAATTCCATTCTTGATTTTGTGTTTGTTTTACTACTTACACCATTAAAATGATTGTTGATTGTTTCAAGTTCCCAGTTACCACGATAATGTAGTTTATTGTTCTTTGTTGAATAGTAAGTTAAGTTATTAGCATTAGTTTCAATGCCTACTTCTATTTCACTAATAGCGGTAAATTTTTGATTATCGGCATTAGATTTAACTACTAATTTAAGATATTTAGCATTATATTCTTGATCAAAATTTATTTTTAAAGATGTTTGTTCATTACTTCCTTCTTTAATTAACTTATATTCGTTATTATCATCACTAATGTATATTTCATAGTTGCCAATTGCATAAGTGAGATCATCACGCCAGAAAGCAATGTTTAGATAATTGAAAGAAGCTTGTTTAGTAAAAGTTAGAATGTATTCATGAGGAAATTCTGTGATATTGTTTTGCCATGCTGTATGGTAATATGTTGAACGATCTCCATCATACATGTTGCTAGGTATTGTTTGGTTATTAGAATTAGCATTTGTTTCAATGCTTTCTATTTTATTTAATGTATTAGAGTGATATTTTAAATTTACTAAACTATTTGTTATGGAATATTTTAGAGGATAATTAGTTGTTTTAGGTTTAGTATTATTGTCATCTGCTCCTGTACTATAAATGTAATTATCATTAATATTTTGAAAATTATTTTCATTTTCATAGGAATATTTTACTTTTGCTGAGCCTTCTCCTCCAGTATTTAAGCAATATAATGTATAATCATAGAATTTATCTTTTTCTAAATAAGTAGTGAAGAAAGTTTGTTCTTTGCTTGTGTCAATTGTAGCTTGATATGCGTTTGTGGAAGCTTCTTGACCATTTAGAGTTAATTTAACTTTATCATCACCATATACAATAAAAGTGTAGTTTCCTGTCTTTTCTACTTTTATTTTACCTTTAGCTACTGATAAATTATTTCCGTTTATAGTATTATAATTTATTCCATCTAAATAACTTTTTTGTAATAAATTTTCTTCTTTAAGGTCATTTAAGGCTGCGTTCATTTCAGTATGTGAGGTATTGTATGTTTTTAATTCTGTTTTGTTTAAACTAAAATCTATTACGAAGTCTAATGTTTTTAAATACTCTTTATCTTCATAATTAATTTTATAGGTAATGCTAAATGAATCTTTTTTATAGTTATTATTAGTATATGTGTATGTACCATCATTATTTCTTTTTAGTTTTCCATATAGAGGTTTGCTAACTTCTTTTATAGTGAATTCTAATGGTGAAATTGTATATTTGTTAAAATCAAAAAGGTATTTGTTAGTATTCAAAAGATAGGTTCTTCCAGTATTAATGTTTTGAATCCCATTGCTATATAGGTTGTGTAATGGTAAGTATGGCTCATATTCTAGATTTTTAATAGCTGTTATTGTTTGCTCTTTTAAATTCATTTTGCAGATGGTTGTGAAAAAATAAGTTAAATTGCTTTTAAAAACTTCACTTGCTCTTAGGGCAAAATCATCTACACTACTTAATAAATTTTTACTATACTCGCCATATAAGCCATAACTTGAATGAATAAAATTGAGAAAATTATCTGCTCCAAAAGCATGCATTAGTTCCGCATACATATATAGTTGGTTAGTGCCCCAATCATTAAAGGATGTGCTTTCATTAGAAACTTCTAGTACTCTTTTTAAATTATAATAAGGGTCGGTAGAAACGTTCCATCCTCCATTTCCTGGTTGTTGCGTTTCACTTCGTGTCGTGGCTATGTCTGTGTATAAAATATAACCTAAAGTAGTTAATACATTATTTGTTACTTCAATTGGTGATTCTAGTCCCCAGTATCCCATTGTATTATAATTTGGGCTTTGAAAATGGTGATTGTATTCATGAAAATTTCCCCAACTTCCTGATTGCATTAATGAGTTATAATTTAAAGCATCGGTTCCCCAACTAAGTGGTAAAATACTAAACCAGGCATTTACATAGGCTACTGCTGCTCCTGCAGGAATATAAGAATCGTGATAGTGAGATATTGGTAAAGTGTTTGCTTCTCTATTCATAGCATAGCTACTTAGACTTGTCATTTTATGCCATAATTCTAATGCTTTAATGGTGTTTTCATTATAACTAGCATAACTTTTAGGCATTACTAAACGAATGTGTGGAAGTTTGTATTCCATTATTAATCCTGGTGCTTTTTCCATTTCTTTTAAGTCTTCTAGAGTATTAACTCCTAATTGAAAAACGGGATTATCTACTCCTCCACTTACTGTAACAGTAAAATCTTTGGTGACATTATTAGGTATGTTTATGGTTACTGCTCCTCCTAAAGGCGTTCCTATTTTAGTGCTTGTTGATGTTAAGTTAAAACTTTTGCTTATTAAAGGCATTCTATCAATTTTGCCTGTTAAAAAAGTATCTAATGGTATTTGATTTTGAGATATTTCATACCCAATGGTTACACTTAATCCTTTATTAATCATTTCTTCGCTTATTTCAATCGTTAATATTTCTCCAGCGGGGGCATAAACTCCTAATGAATGTTTTCCTTTTACACTGCTATTTACATAAGTTTTTTTGATAATACCAGGTGCATTATCACTAACTGTTCCCCAAAATTGTCCATCTGCTGATTTATGTTTGCTTAATCTATTTTCATTGATAGCATTTTCAATATCATCATATATAGCTATATTCTCGTTATATATATTTGTTCTTTTTTGGGTATCAACATCGGTAATTATGTTAAGTGAACTTGGATAATCACTTGTTTCATATAAGCCTGTTGTAGATGGTAAAGTTCTGTTTGTTTCTCCTATAATTTCATAACTATCATTAGTGGTTACACTCATTAATTCGTCGTTTGTTTGTGCATTAACAAGACTAGATTCATTTCTAAATAAATTATGAAAACTAAAGTTAAAGCTAATCATTAGTACACAAAAAATAACAATGTAACATATTGCTTTTATAAAAATGTTTTTGTATTTGTTCCAAAAAGTTTTAATTCCCATTTTTTATCACCACTTATACTCAATAACTTTAGCATTTGGCATATCAAAGGACAATAAATTACCATCTTCAGGTATACCATTAAAATAGCAATAAATAGCTCTCCCTATTCCATTATGGGCTACTATTAAAATCTTCTTATTTTTATATTCTTCTTTTATTTTATCCAAAAAAGCATATACTCTTCCAAAAATTTCTTTTGGTGTTTCAATTCCACCTTTATTAATATCTAAAAAATAATTCCAACATTTTTCTCTATCAATACTGTTAAATCTTTTATTTTCGTATTTCCCGTATGTTCTTTCTATTAATTCATCAGTAACAATAATAGGCGCATTATGATATTTATTTATAGCTTCACATGTTTGAATAGCTCTTTTTAATGGTGAACAAAATATTAGATCAAAATGGTAATCTTTAACCCTAATTGCTTCTTCTTCAACTTGTTTTATACCTGTTTCATTAAGTGGTATATCTTGCCTTCCTGTTAATATATGTTCAACATTTTGTTGTGTTTGTCCATGTCTAATAAAATACAACACAATATCACCTTTCTTTCACTCGTCTTATTATACCAAATAAAAAAGTTTTTTCCATCTTCTTACGCAATATATCTCTAATCTATATCAATATAAAAATAATTCTAATACTAGCAACGTATTAAAATTATCTAATAATTTTATATATAATTTGACTGTTATTATGTCATCAATGTACTTGCTTACGTTTTAATATAGCATAAATTGTGAGGGTATCAAAACACTCATTGTTAAATGCTTTGATCTTGTTAAGTTTTAATATAGCATAAATTGTGAGGGTATCAAAACCTGATAAGGCATGCGTACGATGGACAAATGGTTTCAATATAGCATAAATTGTGAGGGTATCAAAACTTTAATTAACCCCTTTCTTAATTTCTATTTGTTTCAATATAGCATAAATTGTGAGGGTATCAAAACATGCAATTAATAAGACATGCTTATGACGGTGTTTCAATATAGCATAAATTGTGAGGGTATCAAAACCCATAACACCGCAAGAAGTATCAGGTAATCGTTTCAATATAGCATAAATT
>CALVUJ010000016.1 GCA_944363575.1 uncultured Bacilli bacterium | reverse complement strand
CCCCACATTCTTTATCTTCCTTATTTAAACATTTGTTTATTAAGCAATATTTAGTAACCATTAAATCCATCTTCCCATAAACTATTACTTCAATATTAGGATTAACATTAAAATATTTCTTATAATTATTTATAAGATTATATATTCTTTTTCTAGTCATTTCAACTGATAAAGTAACTCTTTTAAACCCCATTTTATATAAAGTATAAAGAGTAAAAATGTTTGTGCAATTCAAGTAACAATTAGCAATCATTTCTTTACTATCATCTATATCATGTAACTCATTTAAAAGAACTTTATTTTTACTAGTTTTAATTTTATTTTCACTAATACGTGGATAAGGATATATATTGTTCTCATTGTAATAATAAATATCCTTATCTAAAACAAATTGCTTAGCTAACTGATATTGCTTCTCATTGCTACTTTTTACTTTTAAACTGAATGGTTCTCTTGCTACTTTAACACTCTCTAAACTTAATGGTTGCTTATCTTTCCTATTATGTGTCGTACTTCTTTTTTCGTTAAGCAACTCTACAAATTTTCTTCTAGTTTCGTTAATAATAGATATAGGAATGATACCTTTTTCATCTGTTTCTACTTCTATATTTTTAATGTAATAAACTGTATCATTTAGTTTACCTAACTGCTCAACAATTCTTTCTTTACTAGTAGGACTCTTATCAGCTGGTACTATTTTGTAGCTAGATATAATTTCTACTTCATTATTTAAATTATCTTTAACATAAACTTTAAAATAATCATTTACAAAAGACTTAACTTTAACCATTATGAAGAACTTTTTCTTAACGCTATTCTTTTCTATACTTTCAATTAATTTTATATCGCTAATCTTATATACTTCACTATTAATCTCTACTTTATCTTTTACGCGTACGCTTACAATATCCCCTTTACAAGCCGTATTTACTAATTTCTTTTTTACTTCCATCATGTTAACGTAAAAACCTACATCTTCTTTACCAACAAGACGAATACCATCTCCTTGATACAATGTGTTATCTAGCTTTATGTGAACATAACCATTTTTGTAATCAATTACTTTCCCAATTTTAAGACCTTGGTGATTTGGCCTATAAATGTTAGTTAATAAATTATTTTTTTCATTAAATAAATAACCTTTAGTAAACTCTCGATTAAATACTTGCTTTAAATTATGTTTATCTTCATTAGTTAACAATTCATCGTTATCTAAATATTTTCGATATAATCTAGTAACTAAACCTACATAACTTGCACTTTTTAACCTTCCTTCTATTTTTAACGAAGCCACTCCTATTTTTTTTATTTTCGTTAAATATTCTATTGTATTTAAATCTTTCATACTTAGTAAATATTGATTCTCACAAATTTTTTGATCGTTTTTGTACAGAGAATAAGGCAACCTACATAATTGCAAGCACTCCCCACGATTACCGCTTTTCCTGGCTGATAAAGAAGAAAATAAACATTCTCCCGAATAGGAAACACACATTGCTCCATGAACAAAAACCTCAACTTCTATCTTTACTTTATCAATAATTTCTTTAATGATATCAAGTGGTGTTTCACGTGCAACAACAATTCTTTTTACCCCCATTTTCTTTAAAATATAGGCTTCTTTTACAGTCATCGTATTCATTTGGGTAGAAGCATGAATCTCTAAATCTGGATAAATATTACGAACAAGTGTAATTAACCCTAAATCTTGCACAATAATTGCATCACAATCATTATTATATAAAAAATCAACAAACTCTAATACCTCTTCTATTTCATCATCATATATCAGAGTGTTAACAGTTACATAAACCTTTATTTCATTAAGGTGCGCTTCTTTAATAATGCCAACTAATTCTTCATTAGTAAAAGTTGCTTTTTCCCTTGCACCAAACTTTTCACCTGCCAAATAAATAGCATCTGCGCCATTATAAAGTGTACTTTTAAATGCCTCTAAACTTCCTACCGGGGAAAGTAATTCTGTTTTCATAAAATCACCATTTCTATGATAACATATTTTTTGTAATATATTAAAAATAAATATAAAAAAGAAGTTTTTAATTGTAAATTAAAAAACCATTACACTTTATAATTAACTTGTACTTTTATAACATCTAGTTAATAATTGGAAATAACTGGAAATTTTATATTAAAATTAACTTGTTGTTTATTTACTTATTTAGAGAGGTTGTACTATGAAGAAATTTTTATCTTTTCCTTTGTTATTACTTATTGTTTTTAGTTTTTGTTGTGCTTGCTCGTGCTCTAAAGATGACAATTTAATTGTTTATCGTAATTATTATGATCAAGATGTTACCACTTTTAACTATATGATTACTAATGAATACCAAGATATCATTCACATTGCTAATTTTGTTGATGGTTTGGTGGAAAATGATAAATATGGGAATATTGTTCCTTCAATTGCTAATTCTTGGGAAGATGAAATTGTTGATGGTAAGCAAATTTGGACTTTTTATTTAAAAGATAATGTTTATTGGAGCGATTATAATGGCGACAAGTATGCTTTAGTTACTGCTCATGACTTTGTAACTTCTCTTAAATATAGTTTAAATTATAATTCTAAGAGTAATAATTATAACTTAGCAGGTTCTTTATTAGAAAATGGTTTGAATTATTATCATGCTACACTTATAAATAATTTTGATTATGCAGAAGTAACTTCTACAATTGAAAGATTAAGAAGTGAAGATAATGTTAGTGAGTTATCTTATTATGAAAACATTAAAAATATTTTTGATAGTTGTTTGGCTTCAGGACAATGTATTGATGATTTTAGTATAGTAGGAATTAAAGCCCTTGATGATTTCACTTTGCAATTTACCCTAACTAAACCTATTCCTTATTTTCTTAGTGCATTAACTTATTACTCTTTTTTACCCGCAAATGATCGTTTTATCGAAGAGATAGGTTTTAATAATTTTGGAACTAGTGAAAAAACTTTACTTTATAATGGTGCGTATCTTCTTGATACATATTCCCACAATAGCAGAATAGAGTACATCAAGAACCATAATTATTGGGACAAAGATAATGTGTTTATTGATAAATTAGTTTTTACTAAATCTATAGCATTTCACTCTGCAGGGTATACAAGAATTGCTTATGAATCTGGTAATATAGATGAGTTTGTTGTTAATTCTTTAGATGAAAAAGGTTGGAATAAATATGTTTTAGGAAGTGATGCTACTGGTGATGAGAACAATCCCAAAGGCAATAACACATATGTCAGCAATAAGGTAAATAATTTTACAACTTATTATCTTATTTTCAATCAAAATAGAACTCACTACAACTATAGCATCCTCACCAAAGAAGAAAATTTGTTAGCTAATAAAGCACTTCAAAACGTATCTTTTCGTAGAGCTCTTACACATCTTTTAAATCGTTCTTACTATTTTAATAATGACTTAAATTTAATGATTTCTTCTATTGTTCCTGAAGGCTTTATTAATTTAGATGATAAGGATTATTATGAATATTTTGTAGAGGAGTATTCTATGAAAAATGGTATCAGTTACGAAGAAGCTTCTTTGAAATTTTCTTTAGATCCCTTGTATGAATACGATCTTGGTCAGTACTACTTAAATATAGCTCTTGAAGAATTAAATTTAAATGAAAATAGTTTGCCAATAAAAATTGAATATACCTATTATTATGATGAAAATTATATTAATTATGATAAAAGTAGAATTGATAAATGGAATAGAGCTTTAAATGGTTGTAATAATACCGATCCATGTACCTATGATAAAGTGATGATTGTTTATAATGATGCTGTAAATTCCATTAACGATTTTAATATAGCTTTTATGAATAAAGAATATAACGCTACTATAATTGGACTATATCCTGATTATAATGACCCTACTACATATTTATCTTCTTTTAGTTCTTATGGAGAATTGAACTCTTACATCAACAATAACAATACCACAAAAATTGATTCCTATTTAGACAGTATTAATAACCACTATGATAATCTAGTAGAAAGATATAAATTATGTGCTCAATTAGAGTATTATCTTATTTTTGAACAAAGTCTTGTTATTCCATTAGCCTTAAAGTATTCAAACAAGCAAATTGTTGTTTCTAATTTAGTGCCTTTTGAAAGAATGACAGCAAGTTATGGACTATCTCCTTTCAAGTACAAATATCGCAAAAAAAGAACTAAAGATTATACTCAAGAAGAAATCGCTACTTTAAAGCAAAAATATATCGAAGGGAAGAGTTCTTCATGATTATTTATTACCTAATTGTTTTTATTTTAATTATTACTTCCGTAATAATTATTCTAACTAACCATCACATAATATTTAAGAATTCTCGTATTGGCTTTATAATTCGTTCAAAGACTTTTAAATATATTATTAAAAGGCTACTATTCTCTCTATTTACTTTGTTTCTAGTTATTACTGCTGTCTTTTTCTTAATAAGGATAATGCCTAAAGAATACTTTTATACTCACTTGGAATTAAATGATAACAATCATAATGTTTTACTTGACGATAATATCTTTAAGCAACTATTGGACTTTTACTATAACATTCTCCCTTTTCCCAAGAAAGTTTGCACTTCTTCTCACTTAGAAGATGGTGTTATGACTTGTTCTACTTATGAATATAAAATTATTAATCTAGGATATTCTATTACTTATATTAAAAATGTTAGTGTTTGGTCTATTATTAAAGAAAAATGTGGGACTTCTTTTTTTATTGGTTCGATATCCTATATCTTACAATGTTTAATTGGTTATTCTTTAGGAGTTTTTATAGCACGTAAAGAAAATAAATTTTTAGATAAAGCTATTAACTATTCTTACCTTGCTTTAACGAGTTTGCCTTCCGTGATTTATTTTTATGCTATATTATTATTTTTTATGAGTTTTAGTAATCTGCCGGTTTCTTTTGATATAGATAATCCCCTTACTTACATAGTCCCATTATTCTCAATTACTCTTAGCAGTTCTTTAGTTATTGCTTATTGGGTAAAAAAGTACTTGCTTATAGAAGCTGATAGTGATTATGTTAAATTTGCCATGAGTAAAGGTCTTGATGAAAAGACAATATTTTACAAGCATATTCTAAGGAATGCTTTAACTCCATTAATTAGGACAATTCCCACATCCCTAGTTCTTTGCTTCAGTGGTTTTTACTTGTTAGAAGCCACTTTTAACATACCTGGTGCTGGTTACACTCTAGTTAACGCTATTAACTTACAAGATGTTTATCTTGTACAAGGGTTAATCATCTTTTTTAGTTTTTTATCCATTTTAGCTTATTTTATTGGAGACTTGATTACTTTCTTTTTAGATAAACGTGTAAATTTAGGAAAGGAGAGAGATTATGAGCGAGAATGAAAATTTATTTTCATCAAAATCTTTAGATACAAGTATTACGAAAAATAATTATTATAAAGATTTATTGAAAAGCATTTTAAAGAAACCTTCTTTTTTAATATCGTGTATAATTCTATTTTCTCTATTTACTATAGGCTTTTTCATTGATACTTTCATTGATAAGGATGTATATTTTTCAATTAACTTTGATGATTCATTTATTTCTCCTAATAAAGAGCATTGGTTTGGCACTAATGATTTTGGTCAAGATATGTTTTGCATGATTTTCACAGGCATTTATAACACTTTAAAACTATCTCTAGCAGTTACTTTGATAAATCTTGGGTTAGGTACTATTATTGGAATAATATGGGGAAGTAATCCTAAATTTGATTATTTTTTCATATTCATAAAAAATATTTTAGATAATATTCCTATCATCTTTTTCTATATTATTATCATCTCTAGTCTAAATAGCAATTTGATGTCATTATTAATTGTTTTAGTTATTTTTGGTTGGATTAATATAGCTTGTCTTGTTAGAAATAACTTTCTTTTAATTAGGAATAGAAATTACAATGTTGCTAGTAAATTATTTAAAACACCTTTTCATAAAAGAGTTATCAATAATTATATTCCCTCTATTATCCCTATAATTTTTAATAGTTTTGCAATAAGTGTTCCAGAGATTATTTCTTTAGAAATAACTATCTATTATTTTGGATTTTTATCAAGCAATCAAAATATTTGTCTTGGGAAGATTTTATACCATTCAATATATACTAATAATTGGTTTATATATCCTTATCTTATTTTAATTCCTTTTATATTTGTTTTTATAATTAATCTGTGTTTCTATTTTATAGGAAAGACAATTTCTTTTTTTGCTTTGAAAAGAGGTGGTTTAGATGTTAAGAACAGATAATCTAAATGTATATTGCTTAGTAAACAAGAAAAAAGAATATTTGTTAAAAGATATTAGTTTCTCTTTAAGTGCGGGTGATTGCTTAGGAATTATTGGTAAATCTGGTGATGGGAAGTCTACACTTGCTAAAGCTCTTTTAGAAATTTATGATAATAATGTTTGTTTAGAAAGTGGAAAAATATTTATTGATAATAAACCTTTTAATAAATTAGATAGAGGAAAAAAGATTGTGCTTTTGTTTCAAAATCCAAATAGTTATCTTAACCCTTTAATGAAAGTTGGAAAGCAAATTCAAGAAGTGTTTATATATCACTATAAAATGAAAAAGAATATTGCTAAAGTAGAAACATTATCTTTAATGAAAAAAGTAGGATTAGATGGTGAAAAAGTTTATGATTATTATCCTTATGAAATAAGTGGAGGAATGCAACAAAAAGTTTGTTTGTGTATTGCTCTAGCATGTAATCCAGAAATATTAGTACTAGATGAATTTACATCTTATTTAGATACTGATTCTAAAAAAGAAATTATGCAATTAATTAAAGATTTACAAAAGGAGAAACATTTTAGTTTAATTGTGATTAGTCATAATTTTAAGGAGATATTTGAGTTATGTAATAAAATTGCTGTTATGAGAAAAGGTAGGATGATTGAATTTGGTAATAAAGAAGAAATTATTTTAGATGGCAAGCATCCGTACACTATTGAATTGTTTTTGGATTACATGAGATATTATGAAAACATTGATAGTTTTGAGTGTCCTTTAATGAATATAGAATTATTAGAGAGTGCTCCAATTACATGGTTAAGTGAAACGCATTATATAAGAAGTTGGTTTTTAGATAAACGAGCAATGAAAATAAATTTACCATATAACTTAAAGGAATTAAGGAGGAAACTATATGCTAGTCTTACAAGTAAATAATTTATCTATTTATTATAAAAAGAAATGGAAAAAGAATTATGTTGTTAACAATTTTTCTTTGGAGATAAAAGAAAATGAAATCGTGGCATTAATTGGTAAATCTGGTAGTGGTAAAACTTCTATTGCTAAAACGATTATTGGATTACATAATTTGTATGATGGAGAAATCATATATCATATTAATAAGAATGACATTCAATATATTTTTCAAGATCCTTATACTAGTTTAAATCCTTATGCTAATATTAGTTATATTATAAGTGAGGGTTTAACTTTTAAAGATAAAGAAGAAAAAGATAAAAAAATAATTGAGGTTATGGAAAGTGTAGGGTTAGATATTAGTAAGAGATTTTGTTTTGCGAGTAATTTTAGTGGTGGCGAGAGGCAAAAGATTGCTATTGCCCGAGCATTAATTAGAAAGCCTAAATTAATAATTGCTGATGAAATTACTTCATCAATTGATTATCATTCTAAGATTATGGTAATGGAACTTTTAAGGAAATTACAAAAAGAAAATAATTTTGCTTGTTTATTAATAAGTCATGATTTAGATTTTATTAAAAATTTGACTGATAAAATAGTTTTATTAGAAACAAAAATTGTATAATACCTAGGAAAAGAGGATGAAAAAATGATTGAAGATTTAGTTAGTTTAGTAGAAGAAAAAACAAATATTAGGGCAAATCAAATTAAAGCCGTGTTATCTTTATTACAAGAAGGAGCTACAATTCCTTTTATTGCTAGATATCGTAAAGAAATGACTGGTAATTTAGATGAGGAACAAATTAGAAATATCGTTATAATTTACGAATATGAAGAAAAATTAAAAAAGAGAAAAGAAGAAGTTTTAAATGCTATTAGTAAAAAAGATAAATTAACTGATGAAATTAAAGAAAAGATATTAGCATGTAAAACTTTAAGTGAAGTAGAAGATCTTTATCTTCCTTATAAAGAGAAGAAAAAAACTAGGGCTACTACTGCGATTGCTAATGGACTAGAGCCTTTAGCAGATACGCTTTTATTATGCAAGAATATAAATGTAGAAGAAGAAGCTAAAAAATATCTTAATGAAAATGTAAAAAGTGTAGAGGATGCTATTAATGGAGCAAAAGATATTATTGCCGAAAGATTTTCTGAAAATGCTTTGTTTAGACAAGGGCTTCGTGAGTCATTGGGCAAGTATGGTTTAATTAGCACTTCTTTGAAGAAAGATGCTATTGATGAGAAAAAAGTTTTTACCCTTTATTATGAAAAAAGGATTCCAATTAAATATGTCGAGCCTTATCAAATATTAGCTATTAATAGAGGAGAAAATGAAGATATTTTAAAGGTTAAAATAGAGTTTAATGAAGAAATGTATTTAGATTATGTTTGTCGTAAAATGATTAAAAATAACACCACAACTGAGGCTAAATATATCAAAGAAGCTATTGAAGATGGTTATAAAAGACTATTATTACCTTCAATTGAAAGAGAAATAAGAAATGATTTAACAGAGAAAGCACATGATCAAGCAATCAATGTTTTTTCTTTAAATCTTGAGCAATTACTACTTACTCCTCCTTTAAAAAATAGAGTTATTTTAGGTTTGGATCCTGCTTTTAGAACGGGATGTAAATTAGCTGTAATTGATGTGAATGGAGATTTTATTTATAAAGATGTTATTTATCCTCATGAGAAAAGTGTTGGAGAAATTGTTACTGATGAAAGAAAAGAAGCTAGTGAACATAAATTAGTAGATATTGTTAAGAAATTTAATGTAGAATTGATTGCTATTGGTAATGGGACCGCTAGTAGAGAAAGTGAAGAATTTGTGGCTAGTGTTATTAAAAAGTATCATTTACCGTGTTCTTATGTTATTGTTAGTGAGGCTGGTGCTTCTGTTTATAGTGCTTCAAAAGAAGCTAAAGAAGAATTCCCTACTTTACACGTTGAAGAAAGAAGTGCTATTTCTATTGCTAGAAGAGTAATGGACCCTTTAAGTGAACTTATCAAAATTGATCCTAAGTCTATTGGGGTTGGGCAATATCAGCACGATGTAAATCAAACAAAATTATCAGAAACGTTAGATTTTGTTATTTCTAAGGTTGTTAATAGTGTTGGGGTTAATGTTAATACAGCTTCAATTGATTTATTAAGTTATGTGTCTGGATTGAATAAAAAGAGTGCTAAAAATATTGTTGATTATCGTAGTTCTAAAGGGTTAATTAAAGATCGTAAAGAAATTGCTAAAATTAAAGGCATTGGTGATAAGACTTATGAACAAGCAATAGGCTTTTTAAAAATTTATGAAAGTGATAATCCATTAGATAAAACTTTTATTCATCCAGATAATTATGAAGAAGTAAATAAATTATTAAAAGATATTCACTATGATAGCACTTATATTGGAAGTGAAGAGATTAATAAAGCTTTAGATAATTATTCATTAGAAAATTTGGCTAATAAATATAGTTTAGGAACTTACACTTTAAGTGATATTATTGAAGAGATTAAAAAACCCTTAAGAGATATTCGTGATAACTATCCTGCTCCTGTTTTAAAAAGTGATATTTTACACATTGAGGATTTAAGGATTGGTATGGAACTTGAAGGAACAGTTAGAAGTGTTGTAGATTTTGGGGCATTTGTAGATATTGGATTGAAAAATGATGGATTAATTCATAAATCTAAAATGAGTGAGAATAAAATTAATCATCCTTTAGATGTTGTTAGTGTTGGCGATATTGTAAAAGTTTATGTTTGTGATATTGATTTAGAAAAAAATAGAGTGGGTCTTTCTTTACTTAAAATATAATTTTTTTAAAATTCGCGTTACAAATTAACTTCTTGTTCTTATTAAATTATAAAGGAGGAATACAAGAAGTTTTTATTTTGTAAGTAAAGAAAGGAGAAAATTATGAAAGAAGTTTTAGTTTATTTATCAATTATTCATAAGGGAAATTGGGATAAAATTTATAAAGATATTTTAGATAAAGTTCCTGTGGATAAAGACAAAGTTAAAGAAGTAACTGAAAACTTAAATAATCAATATGTTACGATTATTGATGAGAATTACCCTGAATGTTTAAAATATATTTTTAAACCACCTTTTGTTTTATATTACAAAGGTAATCTTTCTTTGTTAAGTGATAAAAGAAAGAAAATAGCTGTTATTGGTAGTAGAAATAATAGTGAATATGGAAAGGCTGTTACGGAAAAAATTTGTAAAGATTTAGTGGAGCATGATACTATTATAGTTAGTGGATTAGCAAAGGGTATTGATTCAATTGCACATTTAGAGTGTTTAAAAAATCATGGTAAAACAATTGCTGTTTTAGGTAATGGGCTAAATATTATATATCCTGAAAATAATGCTAGTTTATATGAGAAGATTAGTTGCGAAGGTTTGATTATTAGTGAGTATCCTTTTGGTTGTGATCCTAGCAAAGAGAATTTTCCTAATCGTAATAGAATTATTGCTGGTATTTGTGATGGTGTGGCTGTTATGGAAGCTAATGTTAAAAGTGGAACGATGAATACGGTTAGTCATGCTTTAGAAGATGGTAAATTAATATTTTGTGTTCCTGACACTATTTTTATGAATAGTGGGTGTAATAAGCTTATTAAAGAAGGGGCTAAACTAATTGAAAATGGAGTTGATATTTTAGAAGAATTTTAAATGGTGTTATAAAAAGTTGACAATATGATAAAATTATAATAGATTTATGTAAGTGATTTATTGATAATTGATTATAAATAAAAGAAAAGGAGATAAAAAATGAAATTGATAATTGTGGAATCGCCTACAAAAGCAAGAACAATTCAAAAATATTTAGGTAAAGATTACAAAGTTATTGCTTCCCAAGGACATATTAGAGATTTATCTTTTAATGGGGAGGGATCTCTTGGTGTTGATATTCATAATAATTTTAAACCTGATTATATAATAAGTGATAGGAGTAAAGGTATTATTGGTGCTTTGAAGAATGCTGTTAGTAAGGCAGATGAAGTCTACTTGGCTACTGACCCAGATCGTGAAGGGGAAGCTATTGCTTGGCATTTAGCAGATGTTTTAGGTTTGAATGTTGAAACGACAAAAAGATTAGAGTTCCATGAAATAACGAAAAAAGCTGTTAAAGAGGCTTTAGAGAATGCCCGAACAATTAATATGGATTTAGTTTCTTCACAAGAAACAAGAAGAATTTTAGATCGTATTATTGGGTTTGAATTATCAGGTTTATTGCAAAAGAAAATTTATACTAGATCTGCAGGAAGAGTACAATCAGTAGCATTAAAGTTGATTGTTGAAAGGCAAAATGAAATTGATTCTTTTGTAGAAGAAGTTAGTTATGGTATTAGTGGTAAGGTTTATAACGAGGATAGTTATGATTTTGAATTAGTAGATGATAAATTTCAACCTATTAGGGTTGATAATAAAGAAGAAGTTGAAAATATTGTAGAACTTATTGGTAACAAACTTAAAGTAAAAGACATAACTAATGAAACTAGTGTAAGGAATGCTAAAGCTCCTTTTACTACCTCTTCTCTTCAACAAGAAGCTTTTTCACAATTTAAGTTTTCAGCTTCTAAGACTAATAAAATAGCTCAAAAATTATATGAAGGAGTTAATATTGGTGATGAGACTACAGGTTTGATTACTTATATGAGAACTGATTCAATTCGTGTTAGTAGTAGTTTTGTTTTTGCTACTAAAGATTATATTAAGAATGCTTATGGTGAGGAATATGTTGGTTTTGCTAAAATACAAAAAGAAGATGCTAAGGTTCAAGATGCCCATGAAGCTATTCGTCCTACAAGAGTTGATTTAGTCCCAGAAATGATTAAAGATTATTTGGATAAAGATGAATATCGTTTATATAAACTTATTTGGTCAAGAGCGGTATCTTCAATAATGAAAAGTGCGGAAATAGATACTACTAAAGTTATTTTTGAAAAAGATAATTATTTATTTTTAACTAAAGGAAATGTTCTTAAATTTGATGGTTATAAAAGAGTTTATGGAGAATTTGAAAAAGATAGTCAAGTTAAACTAAATGAGTTTGAGGTTAATAAGGAGTATACTGTTAAGAAAGTTGAGTTAAAAGAGCATAAAACTAAACCTCCTTATAGATATACCGAGGGTACACTTATTAAAGCTATGGAAGAATTAGGTATTGGAAGGCCTTCTACGTATGCTTCTACAATTGAATCTTTGAAAAAAAGTTCTTATATTTATGAAGAAAAAAATTATATTATTCCTACTTTAAATGGCTATAATGCTGATCATAAACTAGATGAATTTTTTAATGATATTATTAATGTTGAGTATACTGCTAATATGGAAAAAGATTTGGATTTAATTGCTGAGGGTGAGAAAACAAAACTTGGTGCTTTAGAAGAGTTTTATGAACCTTTTAAAAATAAGATTGATTATGCATATGCTAATATGAGTGGGCCTGAATCTTTTAAAACAGGGGAAAAATGTCCTAAATGTGGTAAAGATTTAGTTAAAAGGCAAGGTAAATATGGTGAATATATTTGTTGTGAAAATCGCCCTATTTGTGATTATATTAAACCTAAAGAATTGGTTATTAGTGAAAAAGCCAAGACTTGTCCAAAATGTAAAGAAGGAAAGCTTATTGTAAGGAAAGGAAAGTATGGTAATTTTTTAGGTTGTTCTAGATATCCTGATTGTGATTATATGGAAAGTTTTAAAAGAAAATATAAGAGTAATTAAAAAAGGTCATTTGACCTTTTTATTATGCTCCAAATGGATTTTTTCCGTTTTTCATCATGCCTTTCATTTGTTTCATCATTTCTTTCATTTTTTCATGTTGATTTATAACTCTATTTACATCACTAGCTTGTAATCCACATCCTTTGGCGATTCGTATTTTTCGACTTGCTTTTAATATTTCTGGATGTATTCTTTCTTCTTTAGTCATACTGGAGATAACAGCTTTTGTTTTCTTTAATTGAAGTTGAGCTTGTTCCATTTGCTCATCACTTACTTTAGGCATACCAGGAATAAAACGCATAATTCCTTTCATTGAGCCTAGTCTATTAATTTGTTCCATTTGCACTAACATATCATCAAGAGTAAATGTCCCGCTCATCATTTTATTGACTGTTTTCTTAGCTTCTTTTTCATCAATTGCTTCCTCTGCTTTTTCTATTAAAGTTAGCACATCACCCATCCCTAAAATTCTTTCAGCCATTCTTTCAGGGTAGAAAATTTCAATGTCTTCTATTTTTTCACCAATACCAGAAAATTTAATAGGTATTCCTGTTAAATGTTTGATGGAAAGAGCTGCTCCTCCACGAGCATCTCCATCTAATTTAGACATTACTAGTCCCGTTATTCTTAATTTGTCATTAAATTCTTTAGCAACATTAACACTATCTTGACCACTCATAGCATCTACCACCAATAAAACTTCTTTTGGTTTTACTGCTAAAGATACATCTTTTAATTCTTGCATCAATGATTCATCAATGTGTAAACGACCTGCAGTATCGTAAATTATTAAATCATATCCCTTTTCTCTAGCATATGCTAAAGCACGATTGGCTATATCTACAACATCTTTACTTTCTTTATCATAAAAAACATCAACATTAATAGACTTTCCTAAAGTAATCAATTGATCAATAGCAGCAGGTCTATATACATCTAATCCTACTAATAAAGGTTTTTTGTTTTGTTTTTTACGTAATAAATGAGCTAT
Source organism: uncultured Bacilli bacterium (assembly GCA_944363575.1). Classification (GTDB taxonomy): domain Bacteria; phylum Bacillota_I; class Bacilli_A; order RFN20; family DUOF01; genus CALVUJ01. Next base: position 4,321 of record CALVUJ010000016.1, on the reverse strand, counting down.
TTTAGCACTAGTAGTCGTTTTACCGCTACCTTGCAAACCTACCATCATAATACCAGTTAATCCTGTTATATTTAAGGCATCATTTTCTTCTCCCAATAATTTAACTAACTCATCTTTAATAATTTTTAAAATCATTTGTCCAGGAGAAAGAGTTGATAAAACGTTTTGCCCAATAGCTTGTTCTTTAACACTACTTGTAAATTCTTTAACCACTTTATAATTAACGTCGGCTTCTAATAAAGAAATTCTAATTTCCTTTAACATTTCTTCCATATTTTGCTCTGTTAATTTAGCTTGCCCTTTAACCTTTTTAATAATTGCTTGTAATTTATCTCCTAACTGTTCAAAAGCCATTTTATAACCTCCTATAACTTTTTAATTAAATCTTTTATTTCTTCTTTACTTAATTTATCAAATTTATTCAATAATTGATTCTTTAGTTCATCTTTTTTTACTAAATGTAACTTACTTTCATATTCTTCTAAAATACTTAAACTTCTTTTTAAAGAGTCAAAAACAGCATTTCTAGATATTTTTAATTCTTCACTAATTTCTTTTAAAGTTAAATCTTCCATATAGTATAACTCTAAAATATTTAATTGATTTCCTGTTAATAATATGCCGTATAGATCAATTAAATCATTAACTCTTTTAGTCTTTTCTAGTTCCATATTAGATACCTACTAAAGAAAGAAGCATAAATATTAAAGCAAAAATACCTACATATTTATAAAACTCTGGATTTTTAAAAATCCCTTTTCGATCGTATGGGGGAAAGTAAATGAGTGCTGCAATAAAGGCTAGAAGAATATTATAAGTGATAACTAGAGGTAACCCGCTAAAACCTAAAGATACCAAAAAATAATGCAATAATATTTGTGCTATATAAAAACCTACAATAACTAATAGTAATCTAGTAATATCTATTTTCATCTTATTCTTCCTCCATTGTTGAACATAAGCCATAAATATAATTTTCTAAATCAAATTCAATTAAATCGTCGATTTTTTCACCTACACCAATATATTTGACTGGTATTCCTAATTCTTCTCTTATAGAAAGGATAATCCCACCTTTACTAGTTCCATCCATTTTAGTAAGAATGATAGAGTCGATACCTGTAGCTTTAGCAAAACTACTTGCTTGAAGAACCCCATTTTGTCCAGTAGTAGCATCTATTACTAACATTACTTCATGAGGTGCTCCTTCTACTTCTTTCCCTAACACACGATGCATTTTTGCTAATTCATTCATTAAATTAACTTTAGTTTGAAGTCTTCCTGCTGAATCACAAATAACAATGTCCATATTTTGTTTTTTAGCTTCTTCTACACCACGATAATATACACTTGAAGGGTCTTCTTTTTCTTTTCCTTTAATAATTGGCACATCTAATCTATTAGCCCATATTTCTAATTGTTCAACGGCTCCTGCTCTGAAGGTATCACCTGCTACTAACATCACTTTTTTCCCTTCTTTTTTTAATAAATTAGCAAGTTTAGCGATACTTGTTGTTTTACCTACTCCATTAACTCCTACTACTAAGATTACACTTAATCCATCTTTATTAAGTTTAATCTCAGTATCCATATCGTCTCCACCTTTAGCATAATAAACGAACATTTTATCTACCAAAGTCTCGTTAATTTCTTTAGGATCACTAATATTTGATAAACGCACTTCTTTTTTCGTTTCCTCAATAATTTCCATTACAATTTTTACCCCAATATCTGCTTCCACCAAAATCTCTTCAAGTTCATCAAAATAATCTTCATCTACTTTTCGATATCTAGCTGCTAGAGCATTTAATTTATCAGCAAAATTAGATCTTGACTTACCTAGTGCTGCTACATATTTATCACTTTGTTTATTGTTTTTTCCAAATATTTTTTCTTTTAATTTTCCAAAAAAACCCATCTTCTCACCTCACTATAACGCACACTTTTCAAGAGCTTTTCTAGCAGCATCTTGCTGTGCTTCTTTTTTTGACTTACCTGTTCCTGTTGCTAAAACAATTTTCCCATCTAAAACAACTTCAAAAGTATATATTGGATTATTGCTAGTACCATTTCTTGATACTTCTCGATACTCTACTGTTTTTCTTTTATCAGCTTGTACCATTTCTTGTAGTTTCGTTTTATAATCTAATAAATCATTAATATCAATATTTTTTACTAAGGGCAAGAAAATCTTTTTTATAACTTTATAAGCTTTCTCGTGTCCTTGATCAATATAAATTGCTGCCATAAGTGATTCAAAAGCATCTGCTAAAATATTTTTTCTTTCTCTACCACCAGTTTTTTCTTCACCATGCCCTAAAATTAAACATTCTCCTATATTTAATTCCTTAGCTAATTTACATAATGAATCACTTCTAACTAATCTTGAACGAATTAATGACATTTCTCCCTCATTTAATTTTGGATACTCATTAAAAATTAAATAAGAAACAAATAGTTGTAAAACGGCATCTCCCATAAATTCTAATCGTTCAAGATCACCATAATTCTTATGGTGTTCATTAATGTATGATGGATGAGTTAAGGCTGTAATATATATTGTTTTATCGTTGAAAGTTATGTTTAATTTATTTAGAAGTTCGTTCATTTTTTAGTTCTTCCTTTATTTTATTTACCATATCTTTTTTAATTAGTTCATAAGTAACTCTAATCGCATTATAAAACGATCTTGCATCACTTGAACCATGCCCTTTAACAACCACTTTATTAACTCCAAGTAGCATCGCTCCACCATAACTTTTATAATCCATTTTGTTTTTCATTTCATTAATTCCTGATTTAGCAAATAAGTATCCTATCTTAGTAAAAATATTTTTCTTAAAAGCTTGTTTTAACATCCCTGTTACTAATTTTGCTGTTCCTTCTGCTCCTTTAAGAAAAACATTTCCTTCAAAGCCTCCACATACAACAACATCTGCTTTACCATCTAAAACATAACGTGCTTCAACATTGCCTTTAAATCCTTCAAAATTACTGTTTTTTAATAATTGGTGTGCTTCTTTTACAACTGGTGAGCCTTTTTTCTCTTCTGCTCCATTAGATAGCAAATATACTCGTGGTTCTTGAACATTGTTGTATACTTTAGAAAAAATCTTACCCATTTTAGCAAATTGCACTAAATGTTCTGCTGTGTTTTCATTATTGGCACCGATATCTAGAATAATAACACTCTTCTCTCCACTTGTAGGAAATGGTGATACTAGAGCTGCTCTTTGTAACCCTTCAATTAATTTTAAATAAATTGTTGAAGCAGTTAAAAAAGCACCTGTTGATCCAGCACTAACTACACCATCTAAATTATCATTTTTAGCACCTTCAATAGCTTTAATCATACTTGTCTCTTTCTTACGCATAATTTGAAGTGCTCCATCTTCCATGCCCATTATATCAGGACAATCAACAATTTTTACTATTCCTTCTAAATCTTTTAAATCATCTTTACGTCCATATACTGTTAATTCAACATCTTTATAATCATTTAAAAATTGCTTAACGGCTTCTACTACTATACTAGGCCCATTATCAGAACCCATGGCATCTACAGCTATTTTTATCATTTTCAACACCTCTTTTTTCATTTTAACAAAATTACCCTATTACTTCCATATTTTTATCAAGTTTACTATTAATATAATCGACATATTTTTTATATTCTAATTTATCTAAATTAGAAAAAATCATTTTGCAATCTTTTCTAGCTACTTCAAGTATATGATAATCATCAATAATATTTGCTATTTTAAGATCACTTACTCCACTTTGTTTAGTACCAATAATGTCTCCTACTCCTCTTGTCTGCATATCATATTTACTAATTTCAAATCCATCACTTGTATTACAAAAGAACTTTAATCTCTCTTCATTATCTTCGTCTTCATTAAGTATATAACAATAGCCTTGATTGCCACTTCTTCCTACCCTTCCTCTTAATTGATGTAATTGTGCTAAGCCAAAATTATTAGCTTCATAAATAACAATCGCATCAGCATCTTTAATATCTATCCCTACTTCAATAACCGTCGTAGATACTAAAACATTAATTTTTCCTTTATTAAAATCTTCAAGTGTTTGCATTTTCACTTCATCATTAAGCTTACCATGTAAATAACCTACTCCTTCATCTTTAAAAATATTTTGATATTGTTCATAGGTATTTAAAACACTTTTTTTATTTATTCCTTCAATTAAAGGACATACTACATAAACTTTTTTTCCTTGTTTAATCAAGTATTTTAAATCATTTAGCATACTTTTTTCTTTTTCTTTTTCTATATAAATTGTTTTTACTTCCCTTTTCCCT
>CALVUJ010000015.1 GCA_944363575.1 uncultured Bacilli bacterium | reverse complement strand
TTACCAATGTTGTGTGCTACCTGCTGCACCACGCTAGCATATGTATTTTTTATTAAATTTTTGAAATCAATATTTATCTTTTAGATTCATATAATTCTTGTAATTTATTTTCATCTAATTTTTTAATAAATTCTACTAGAAGATTAACACATGCTTCATAATCTTTAATGTTAACTACAGAATTATGTGAATGGAAATATCTACATGGTAAAGATAAAGTCATATTAATAACACCATCATATGATTTGTTTATTTCTCCTGAATCAGTTCCTCCTGCTACTAAAGAATCATAAGTAAATTTAATGTTCTTTTCTTTACAAATATCTACCATCATCTTTACTAATCCTTTATGAGCAATAACACTTGAATCCATTACCGAAAGAGCCACTCCTGCACCTAGTTTAGAATCGCCTTGGCCTCCACCCGGAACATCATATGACATCGAAACATCTACAGCTATTGCTACATCTGGTTTAACATGATATGTCGCTGTTCTAGCACCTCTTAAGCCTACTTCTTCTTGAACTGTACCAACACTATACAAAGTATTAGGATGATCTTCTTTTTTTAGTCTACGCATAACCTCTACACATACGGCTGCTCCTATACGATCATCAAAAGCTTTTGAACATATATAATCTGGATTATTCATAACCATAAATTCCGTATAAGGAATAACACTATCACCTATATTTATCCCTAACTCTTCTATTTCTTTTTTACTAGCTACACCTAAATCAATATATAAATCTTTAATTTCCATTACTTTATTTCTTACTTCTGGTTTCATACCATGTGGAGGAATAGAACCCACTACACCCATGTAACACTTACCATCATAAGTAACAACACTCATCTTTTGGGAAGGTAAAACATGTGCCCACCATCCACCTACTGGATTAATTCTTAAAAAGCCATCTTCTTCAATCTTACTAACAATAAAGCCAACTTCATCTATATGACCACAAATCATAACTTTAACATTTCCCGTTCCTTCTTGCTTAGCAATAAGAGAACCTAAATTATCATACTCAAAAGAGTCAGCATACCCTTCTAAATATCTTTTCATTAATCTACTTACTTCTTTTTCATTACCTGAAATTCCTTTTGCTTCAGTGAATTCTTTTAAAAATCTAATTGTTTCATCATAATTCATTATTCTTTTCTCCTTTAATTAACATTAACTTTTTCTAAATGCCAAATATCTTTTACATATTCTTCAATTGTGCGATCACTACTAAAGTAACCTGATTTAGCAATATTAGTTATACTTATTTTAGCCCATTCATCTTTATTTATATATAAATTTTGAATTTTTTCTTGAGCCTTTACATATTCATTAAAATCTTTTAAAACAAAATATGGATCATTGTGATAAACTAAATCTTCAAAAATTGCCCTAAATCCATCTGTATCACTACTTTTAAAAGTTCCATCCATTAAACTATTTAAAACCATTTTAATATTAGGATCTTTTTCATATAAAGAACGAGAATTATATGTTCTATTTCTTTCTAATTTGCTAACTTCTTCACTTTTTAATCCAAAAATAACGGCATTTTCAAATCCTACTCTTTCTACTATTTCAACATTAGCTCCATCAAGTGTTCCAAGTGTAATAGCCCCATTCATCATAAACTTCATATTGCTTGTTCCGCTCGCTTCTTTTCCTGCTGTTGATATTTGCTCTGAAACATCTGCTGCTGGAATAATAATCTCTGCTTTGCTTACATCATAGTTTTCAATAAAAACGACCTTTAAATATGGACTAGTTTCAGGATCATTATTAACAACATCTGCTACAGCATTAATTAACTCAATAATTTTTTTAGCTAAGTAGTAAGATGGTGCTGCTTTACCTCCAATAATATAAGTATGAGGATATATACGATACTTTGGATCTCTTTTCATTTTCAAATATTGATATATAACATTTAAGATATTTAAGCTTTGTCTTTTATAAGCATGTATTCTTTTTATTTGAACATCAAAGATTGAATTTTCATCAATATCTATACCATTATGTTTTTTAATATAAGCTTTTAAACGTAATTTATTTTCCTTGTTTATTTCTAAATATCTATTTTTTACGTTATTATCTTCATTAAATCTTAATAAATTTTCTAATTTAGAAGTATCTCTAATCCATTCATCTCCAATTAAAAAAGTAATCATTTCCGCTAATTTTGGATTGCTATACATTAACCATCTACGATGAGTAACTCCATTTGTTTTATTGTTAAATCTTGCAGGGAATAAACTATATGCTTCTTTCATTTCTTGGTTAGTTATAAGGTCTGTATGTAACTTAGCTACACCATTAACACTAAAACAACTCCAAACAGCTAAATTAGCCATATATATCATAGAATCTTTGATTATAGCAACCTTTTTTACAATATCTTCATTGTTCTTTGTTTCTTTTCTTACGTAACTAGTAAAACGGCGATCTATTTCTTCAATAATCATATATATTCTAGGTAATAAAGATTTTACTTGTTCACATGGCCATTTTTCTAAAGCTTCTGCTAGAAGAGTGTGATTCGTATACGCAAAAGTCTTACTAACTATTTCCCATGCTTGATTCCATCCATAATTTTCTTCATCCATTAAGATTCTCATAAATTCTGGAATTGCTAAAACAGGGTGAGTATCGTTTAATTGAATAACATTTTTATCACTAAAATTATCTAAGTTATTATAGGTTTTTTTATGTGATTTAACTAACGATTGCATTGTTGCACTTACTAAAAAATATTGTTGTTTTAAACGTAAAATTTTTCCATGTTCAGTAGAATCATCGGGATATAAACATTGGCATATTTCTCTAATTTCGTTCAAGTAATTACCAAAATTCTTATTAGATGGTAAGTTTTCTTCACTTGGTTCTGCTGACCATAATCTTAAAGTATTAGTAACCTTCGTTTTATAGCCTATCACAGGCATATCATAAGGTACAGCTCTAACACATTCTGCATCACTTAAACTGTATTTACATTCCCCATTAATCCATGCTACATTAACTTTACCACCAAACTTAACTTCAACTGCATGTTTAGGTTTGTATGTCTCCCATACATTCGTGTATCTCATCCATTGATCTGGAACTTCTACTTGTTTATTTTTCTCTATTTTTTGTTTAAAGAAGCCAAAGTCATATCTTAAAGTGTTACCATGACCTGGATAATTTAAAGTAACAATTGAGTCTAGAAAACATGCTGCTAATCGACCTAATCCTCCATTGCCTAATCCTGCATCACTTTCTATTTTCTCTAACTCATCAATATCTATTCCTAAATCTTTTAAGCCTTCATTTGCTATGTTGTAGATTCCTAAATTTAAAAGATTATTGGTTAATAGTCTTCCTATTAAAAACTCCATTGATAAATAAGTTAATTGTTTTTTACTTTCTCTAGTGCATACTTCTTTACTTTCTTTCCAGTTAAAAGAAGCATAATCTTTAACCATATCTCCTAATATAAGATATTTTTCACTAATGTGAATCTCGTTAACGCCCCTTCCATACTGTTCAACGGCTCTTTTAGTAAACTCTGCTTTAAACTCTTCTTTGTTATTAAACATTTTTCACCCTCCTATATATAATCGCACCAAATGGTGGTACTTTAATATTCATGGAAAAAGATTGACCATGCATCGCCTTTTTCTTTGTAATATAAAACTCTTTACTAGGATTAGTATTTCCTCCATATTTTACATCATCACTATTTAATATTTCTTCATAATAGCCATATTGAGGCACTCCTATTTCATATTTATCATAAGCAACTGGTGTCATATTTAAAACAACTACTAAATATTCTGTTCGATATTTACGATAATAAGTGAAAATACTTTGTCTTTTATTATCTACCATCATCCATCCAAACCCATTATCAATATAGTCGCTCTTATTTAAAGTTTTTTCACTAACATACAAATTAGTTAAATCTTTAATATAATCATTGAATTGTCTATGTATTGGATAATCTAATAAAAACCAATCTATTTCTCTTTTATAATCCCATTCAATAAATTGAGCTATCTCATTTCCCATAAAAGATAATTTCTTTCCTGGATGAGTATACATATAAGTATATAATAAACGTGCTTGTTTAAATTTATCTTCATAACTTCCCCACATCTTATCAATAATAGACTTTTTACCATGTACAACTTCATCATGACTTAATGGTAATAAAAATCTTTCACTGAAGTAATAATGCATGGAAAAAGTAATAAGATTATGATTTCCTTTTCGATATATTGGATCCATTGAAAAATACTTTAAAGTATCATTCATCCACCCTAAATCCCATTTATAATCATATCCTAAACATCCATCTTTTATTTCCCCACATACTTTTGGAAAACTAGTAGAATCTTCCGCAATTAACATAACCTCAGGATATCTTTCTTTTAACATCGTATTCATTCTTTTGATGAATTCCAATGCTCCATTTATAACTCCTCTTTCACTATTTCCATCATAATAAAGCATGTTACTTACAGCATCAAATCTTACACCATCAAAATGATAATACTCTAAGAAATAACTAACACAAGACATTAAATAACTCCTAACAGGATCTCTTCCTAAATCAAAACTTGGACTACCCCATTGACTATATCTCAAATCATTATCATATCCATAAACTTGCGTTCCATCAAAATCTAATAAGCCATAACTATCACAAGCAAAATGAACACTAACAAAATCCATGATTACCCCAATATTATTTTGATGTAAATAATCGATTAAATACATTAATTGCTTAGGGTTACCATAACGGCTAGTAACACTATAGAAGCCACTAACTTGATACCCCCATGATTCATCTATTGGATGTTCTAAAATAGGCATTAATTCAACATGTGTATAATGATGCTCTTTTAAATGTTTACACAATACAGGTGCTAGTCTTTCATAATCAATGAATTCTTCTCCTTCTATTTTTATAAAACTCCCAACATGTAACTCATAAATATTCATTGCTTTATCAAAGTTTTTGTCCCGCTTATTCATCCACTTACCATCATGCCAAGGATAACCTTCAATATTAAAATAACGCGAATTATGCCCAGGTCTTCTTTCCATTAAAAAAGAATATGGGTCAATCTTTTCAATCCATTTATTATCTTTAGTTAAAATGTTAAATAAATAAGAATCATATTCATTAACATTTTTTAGCCTTATTTCGTAGACTCCTGCATCACTTATTTTTACCATTTTATAAGTTTGCCACCCATTAAAAGTTCCTTTGATTTCTACTTCTTTAGCACAAGGAGCATATACCCTAAAAACAACTTCTTCACCATCTTTATGAGCCCCAAAATATTTATGAGAGTCTAAACTATATCCATGTAAAAATTTGTTTAATTCTTCTTGCATACACACTTCTCCTTTATTTCTTATAAATAACTAGATCATATTTATCCAAACATTTAGAACTAGTAGTTATTAAAATCTCTTTATTTTCCAATGCTATTTTTTTCAAAGATAAATTCATTACAATTTTTATATTTTTACTATCTAAGTAAATAACATCATTATCATTTTTATATTCATATTTTAAATCAAACAGGCTATGTTTTTCTCTTATTTTTATCATTTTTTCAATTAAATTTACTTCTTTACTATGTTTATATAGTTTATTCCAATCAAAAGTATTAATACTATCTAAACTGCAATAAGAATTGCTACTCCCTTGCTTAGTTCTAAAGAACTCTTGCCCTGAATGATAAAAAGCATAACCATTGCTAATTAATATTACTAAGTTTTTAAATAGTTGCCTTTTTATGGCTATCTTATCATCTCTTAATTCAACATATCTTTGTAAATCATAATAAGTATAATTATCATGACATTCTAAATAATTAATACTTTGATTATAATTAAAATAAATCATGTTATTGCTAAAGTAGTTACCACAAATTATGTTTTCTCCTATATAATCGTACTTTAAACTTTCACGATAATAATCATTAAAAAAGCAAATATTTTTCATCTTACTAGCATTAGCTATAATAGCTTTATCTTTATCTTCTTTTAAACAAGGCATATTCCATCCTTCACCATATACAGCAATATCACTTTTAATACTTTTTAATTCTTCATATATTTCATTTATAATCTCGTAATCTAAAATACCCATTAAATCAAATCTAAACCCATCTACTCCATATAGCATAACCCATCTTCTGCACATATCTTTAATAAGTCTTCTCATCATAGGTGCTCTACTATCTAAATCTACCCCACAATAACTACCATTACTTATTTTTTCATCTTGCATTAAATAATAATAGTAAGGAACAATCATATTTAAAATATTATCTTCCCTATTTTCTAAATGATTGAACACGACATCCATCACTACTTTAATACCCTTTTCATGTAGTCTATTAACCATTGTTTTACACTCATCTACTACTGCATAACAATCTTCTAAATTATAAACATAATTAGGATGACATACACCAAATAAATAAGGATTATAACCCCAATTATAAAAACTATCACTATTATATACATCCCCATTAAAATAATTAATAGGCATTAATTGAAGATACTCTATTCCTAAATTATCTAAATATTCTAAACTTTCTTCATCTATAACTCCTAAAAACTTACTTTTATATTTCGTTTTTTTTGAACTAGAAAAATCTCTTACATTAATTTCATAAATAACTTTACTATGTTTTTTTAAAAGCATTTCTTTACTTTCTAAAGTATTTTTTAAATTGATGATAACACTACTATCACCATTAAAATTATAAGAATAAGCATAAGGATCTAAAACTTTTTTAAAGACACCATTTGTTTTAACTAGATAATAATACTCACTCTTATCTAAGTTACCATCTACCATACATCTATATACATTTTTTTCTTTTTCCATTGGATAATACTTTTCTTTATTTAACACAAGTATTACTTCACTACTAACAGGAGCCCATAAAGAAAAAGTTGTATATTCTTCATTGTATATGTTCCCTAAATATTCATCAGTATATGTTTCTTCTTGAAATCTCTCTTCTTTTGTAATATAGCGGTACTCTAAAAGAGTTTTATAACCATATTCATTTACTAAGTAATATTCTTTACCTAATTCTATCGATATATTATTTATCTCAACACTATATTCTATATAAGAACTAGAATTGTTTTTTATAGAAAGTTCAGATAATTTCTCAGGGCCGTAATCTGTTAAAAGATATATTGATTTAATTTTTCCATTATAATAATTCTTTGATACATAAATCGTTATTTGATTATATGAATCTAAATATGCTTTAACCAGTATCTCACCCCGCTAGGTTAGTATAACAAAAAATAGATACTAAAGTATCTATTCTGGACATAATTTTATTTTTCTGGAAGTTCTAATTCT
>CALVUJ010000014.1 GCA_944363575.1 uncultured Bacilli bacterium | reverse complement strand
GTTAGAAATGATTTTTTTTTTTTTTTTGTGGAGAGGCGTAATGTAACGGAAACATATGATTTAAGTGATGAGGGATTGTATAAGATTGTATATGAATTTGAGGGAGACGATATATATACTAAGTATGTTTATATTACAAAAGATGTGCATTCTTTTTCTCTTAGTTCAGATGAAAATGAGTATGTTTATAAGGATTTTTCTTTTACTTTAGAGTTATCAGATGGTTATGATTTAAGGAATTATAAGTATTATTATAAATTTGGTACTCTTGGTGAATATACGGAATTTTCGGCTTTTACTAGTGAAGAAATGAATGGAGGTCCTATTTATAATATTTCAAAGGAGATTGTGCTTGATGATGTTACTAAGTATGCTTCTAGTTTAAGTAAACAGTTTTTTGTGAAGGTTGTTGATGGTGATATAGTAAAGGCGGAAAGCTCTATACAAGAGAGGTTTAAAATTGTAGATACTATTTATGCGTTGGCTTATTTAGTTGATGAGCAAGGGAATAATTTAAGAGATAAGCAATATTATAAAGAGGAAGATGTTATTAGAATATCGATTAAGTTTACAGCGGATGTTACGTGGAAAAATTTGCGTTTTTCTTTGGATGGTGGAAATAATTATATAGAGATAGAGGATGCCATTTTAACTACGGATTCTTTGAGTTTACAGAGTGTTGTTCCTGATAGTGAGATTGTAGATGGTACGATTATTTTAAGTACACTTAATGCTGGTAATGAGGCGATTGTTAATGTTGATGGGGCGAATATGAGATTGACGGTAGCTTCGTATGTTGATTTTAGTGTGGATGTTACGAGTCCTGTGATATCTTTTACGGGGGATAATATTGATAGTAATCCTAGGTCATCATATGAAGTTGGAATTAGTATAGAGGAAAATAATTTGGATAAAGTTTATTATCATGTTGGTGAATGTGTTAATGTTGTTGATGGAGTTTGTAATGATGGTGATACATTTGATTTTAGTCAGGCAATGGTTAGTAGTGATAGTGAGTTTGTGGTGAAGATTGATGATAGTTGGGGAAAATTTAATAATGAAAAAGTAGCTGTTTATGTTAAGGCTGTAGATAAAGTGGGTCATGTTTATATCGGTGTTAAGTATGGTTATATTGTAGATAATGTTATTGTAGATGGAGAAGCGAATATTTTTGAGGAAAGAGATTTTTCTTCGGAGGGGAATGTTGGTAAGCAATTGGTAGTGAAGGTTGAAAGTGCTTATAATGTTTCTGAGGTAGAGATGTATTTTAATGAGGATAGTGAGCATCCTTTGGAATGTTTGTATTTGGAGGATGAGGGAACTAAAAAAGTGTATAATTGTTTTGAGGTTGCAAATCAGTATTTTAAGGCTGATATTAGTGTGGTATTAATTGATTTGTATGGTAATAGTGAAGTATATAAATATGAGAATTTTAAATATAGTGATATAGAAGAGGGCACTATGAGTTTGGGTGAGTATACTTTAAATAAATATAATGATAAAGATTATGATGGGTTAATTAATGTGTATAATAGGGTGTTTAGTAGTCAGAGTGCGGTTGTTTTTGATAGTTTTGTTATGGGTGAATTAGATAAGTTTATTTGGGAGCAAATAGGCGATGCTTCTAATAAAAAGAAAAGGTTGTTGTTTTTTAAGGAAGACGAGGAACTTTTAATTATTGATAATGTTGATGATTTACTTGAATTTCCTGCGACTACGGATATTTTTGAACTTATTGGTGGGGATGAGTATAAGACATGTGGGTTAAATTCCATGAAGTGTAATATTGATTTGTATTTAGAGTATTCATATAAGTCTAAAGGTGCCGAGCAAGTTCGATATATTAAGATAATTCTTGTTGATAATACGAATAAATTTCATATAAGTAATTTTGAGGAGAAGAGGCAACTTAATATTAATAGTGAGTATGTAGGTTATGATTATAAGTATGTGAATAGTTTTAATGCCGTTATTAGTGATGTTGATAATGTCGTTTTGCATACTAGTATTTGTTATGATTCGGGAGATAAAAATTGTGTTGATGTGGAGGATGTGGATTCTTCTAAGATTGGGACTTATTATATTAGCTCTTGGTATAGTTATGGGGGTATTAATAGTTTTGCTATTAAATATGAGGTTTCATTTAAGGATTTGGAGGCTCCAGTTGTTAGATTGGTTGTCTCTGATGTAGTGAAAGTGGAACTGGGTTCTGAATTAACGGATCATGAGAGTTATGTAAATGTTTCTGATAATTATGATGATAATTTGACTATTAATTATCGATATGAGCCGGAGTTTGATAGTACTAAACCTGGTTCTTATGTGATTACTTATTGGGCTGTTGATAGTAGTGGTAATGTTTCTAATGAGGTTTCAAGAGTAATTATTGTGAAAGGAGAAAGTAGGTTAGTAACTTATTTGATTGTTGGTGGGTGTATTGTTGTTACGGCGTTATGTATTTTCTTAGGAGTTTGGGTAGAGATTAAGAGAAGTAAAAAGTAATTATTTATTGGTAAAAAAGTAGGAGATTATACTTTTGCTTATACAAGGGAGATTATCATATTGGTGATGATAGTTAGTTTTTTTGTTTTTTCTTTGTTTCTTTTTTATTTATTCATAGTTTTGAGTGCTTTTTCTTTTATATTTACTAATTAAAAGTTATAATAAAGTTGTTTGAAATAAGGAGTGTTTTTATGAAGAAAAAAATGAATTTGCCTAATAAAATAACAATTTTAAGAATGATTATTGTTTTGGTAATTATTGTTTTGGCACTACTTCCTGAGGGTAAGAAGTTTGGCTTTTGGGAGTTAGAGTATGATTATAGGAGTGTTAGTATTTTAGTATTATTTATTATTGGCTCTTTTAGTGATTTTGTAGATGGACATATTGCTAGAAAATATAATTTGGTTACTACATTTGGTAAGTTTATGGATCCTATTGCCGATAAGTTATTGGTTAACTCTTTATTTATTATTTTAACTGGTTTAGGAAGCGTTCATTGGTTAGTTACCGTTATTATGGTGGGTAGAGATATTATTGTGGATGTTATTAGGCTTATAATGGTTGAGAGGGGCACGGTTATTGCAGCTTCTAAGTTAGGAAAGTTAAAGACAATTAGTCAAATGGTTGCTTTGATTTTGGTGTTAGCTTTACCTGGAGTAAAAGGTGTTGAGTGGGTAACTTATTTAGCAGCATTAATTTCCTTAATTTCTGGTTTTGATTATTTTTGGAAAAATAAAAAAGTTTTATTAGAAGATGTTTTGAGTTAAAATTATTTTTTTTAGTGTATAGATAATATAAATGGAGGTTGTTTATAGAAAACGTAAAAAAAGAGGATGCTTTGGATGAAGCATTAAAGCTTATTAAAAAGCAATATGGGCAAGGATCAATAATGAAGTTAGGAGATAGAGTTTCAGTAAAAGTTGATGCGATATCTTCTGGTTCTCTTTTATTAGATGTAGCTTTAGGTGTTGGGGGTTATCCTAAAGGTAGGGTAGTAGAGATTTATGGACCTGAGTCAAGTGGTAAAACAACAGTAGCATTACATGCGATTGCTTCTGCACAAAAAAAAGGTGGGAGAGCAGCGTTTATTGATGCTGAACATGCGATTGATCCAGAATATGCGAAAAGATTAGGGGTTAATATTGATGATTTGATTTTATCTCAACCAGATTCAGGTGAACAGGCAATGGAAATTGTTGAGATTTTGATTAAATCTCAAGCGGTAGATTTAATTGTAGTAGATTCAGTGGCAGCCTTAGTACCTCAAGCAGAGTTAGATGGGGAAATGTCTGATGCTCAGGTTGGTGCTCAAGCTAGGTTAATGTCTAAAGCATTAAGAAAGATTACAGGGTTATTAAATAAAAGTGAGTGTACCATTATTTTTATTAATCAGTTAAGAGAAAAAGTTGGGATAATGTTTGGTAATCCTGAAACTACTCCTGGGGGTAGAGCTTTAAAGTTTTATTCGACAATTAGGCTTGATGTTCGTAAGGGAGAACCTATTAAAAATGGTTCGGATGTAGTTGGTAATGTGATGAATATTAAAGTAGTAAAGAATAAGGTAGCTCCTCCTTTTAAGACGGCTTCTGTTGATTTGATATATGGACAAGGGTTGTGTAAAGAAGGAGAGATTCTTGATTTAGCTGTTAGTAATGATATGGTGAAGAAGAGTGGTTCTTGGTATGATTATAATGGTGAAAGAATTGGGCAAGGTAGAGAGGTTGTTAAGAAGTATTTAGAGGAGCATCCTGTTGTTTTAGAAGAACTAGAAAAATCAGTTAGGAGTAAATTGGGGCTATAATAGTAGCCTTTTTGTTTAATTATGGAATGCGTTATTCGTTGTGTTAAGCCTTTGAGAAATACGATGCAAATTATAACTTTGAAGGCAGATAAAATATATTATGATGATGGTAGATATGAGAGGGTTATTCTAAATAGTGGTGCTATGGTAGAAAAGTTTTGTGAAGAAATATATAAAATTATTTTTTCATGGAGGCAGGAATATATTGGTAATAGGGTATATGATGGTGAGAGATATTTGATTGAGGTGAATATTAATCATAAAAGGAAGAAATATAAGATAGAGAATAAATTTCCTGATAATTGGGAAAAGTTTATGATGATTAAGGAAAAGATTTTGTCTTTTAGTGGGGAGTAAGTGTATGGAGATTTCAATTGTTAATATTAAGGATTTTAGTAAGAAGGAAGAGACTATTATTATAAGGAATGATCGTATTTCTTTAATAGATGGTAATTCTTGTTTTGAGAAGGTGCTTAGTAAGGATATTAGTTTTATTAATGAAGTTGGTAAGGAAATTTCAAGGTTAGTTTTTGGGTGGAAAGAAGAGTATATTGGATGCAGGAGTGTTAATGGGGAAATGTATCGTATAGTGGTGGAGATTAACCATAAGAAGAGAAAATATAAAATACAAAACAAGTTTCCTGATAATTGGGAAGAATTTTTGCTTTTGAAGGAGCAGATATTAGGAGGAAATTATGACTAAGGAATATGTTGAAGGGAAAATTGTGAATAATATTAGTGCTTTTTTGGAAGAGTTTGTAGATTATTTTGGTGAAGAATATCGGGAAGAGATTTTTAAAAGAGCTAGGAATATTAGGGTGTGTATTGCTAGAGAGAATAGTGTTTTTGATTTAGGGTTTGAAAAAAGATATGTTGAGGATGAACCTGTTTGTGTTAAAGATGGTGGTATGTCTTATATTATTTTGACTTTGAAATGCTTGGCTGATAAGAGGGGTAATGTTTTTTTTGTTCATGTGTTGTTGCATTCTTTAGGTGAAGATTGTTTTGAGGATAAGAATGTTAATGAGGTAATGATTGATTATATGGCTAATGATATTAGTGTGAATATAGGTGAGAAGGGTTTGAATATTAGTCTTAATGAGGATCCTTGTTATGAGTCAAGTAGTCTTTATTCTGGATTTTTTGATGATTTTGAGAAGTTTTATGTGAGTAATAAAGGGGATATTTTTAAAAAGTTGTGGAAAGGAGAGAAGGTTTTGATTGATGGCGATTTTGAAAAAGAGTTGGCTAGTAAGATAAGCGGGGCTATGTTTGGCGAGATTAAGGAAAGAAATATAAAAAAGTGTAAATAATGAGCGAGTAATTATTGTTAAAATGAGGAAAAATATATTAGAATAATAATGTATAGAAATATACGTTTTATAAATAATCACTAAATGAATGGGGGAAGAATAAATGGTGTTTGTTTGGATCCTACTTGGTTTAGTTGTTGGTGTTGTTGGTGGAATTGTTTTAATGAGGGTTAGGCCGATGTTTGGTCTTAAGAATTTAGATTCTAAGGTAAGTGCTACGATAAAAGAGGCTGAGAAGAAGGCTAGTGATTTGTTACATGGTGCTGAGGTTGAAGCTAAGGCACTTACTTATGAGATGAAGCAAGTTGCTGAAAAAGAGATTAGAGAGATGAAGAGTGAAATTCTTGAAGCTGAGAATAAGCTTAATGTTCGAGAAGATAACATTAATAGGAGAGATAATGCTCTTTTAGTTAAGGAAGAAAATTTAGAAAATAAATTAAAACAATTAAATGAAAAAACAGAACAATTAAATAGTAGAGAATATGAGATTAATATTAAAAGTGAGTCTATTATTAAGGAGTTAGAGAGAGTTGCATCTTTGTCGGTAGTGGATGCTAAAAAGGAATTATTTAGAATAGTAGAAGAAAAGATTTCTAATGAAACAGCGTTGTATATTAAAAACAAGGAAGAAGAGGCTAGGTTAAAGGCTAATGATACGGCAAAGCAAATTTTAAGTATAGCGATTGAAAAGTTTTCACAAGAAGTGGCAGCAGATCGTACAATTAGCACGGTTAGTTTACCTAATGATGAGTTAAAGGGTAGAATTATTGGGCGAGAGGGTCGTAATATTCGTACAATTGAACAACTTACGGGGGTTGACTTGATTATTGATGATACTCCAGAGGTTATTACGGTGTCTTGTTTTGATCCTATTAGAAGGGAAATAGCACGTGTTGCTTTGGAGAATTTAATTAAGGATGGAAGGATTCAACCTGGTAGAATAGAAGAAGTAGTTGAGAAAGCAAAAGAAGAAGTTAATGAGTCTATTATGAAAGCTGGAGAAGATGCTATTTTTGAGTTAGGTATTTCAAGAATGAGTAATGAGATGATTCAAACGATAGGTAAGTTAAAGTATCGTACTAGTTATGGGCAAAATGGTTTGAAACATTCAATGGAAGTAGCATACTTAACAGGAATTATGGCAGCTGAACTAGGGTTAGATCAAAACTTGGCTAGAAGAGCAGGGTTACTTCATGATATTGGTAAGGCTTTAGATTTTGAGGTTGAAGGAAGTCATGTTGAGCTTGGGGCTCGTTTAGCTAAAAAATATAATGAAAATTCAATTGTTATTAATGCGATTGAGTCACATCATGGTGATGTTGAGGCTAATAATGTTTATTCTCATTTAGTATCAGCAGCGGACACTTTAAGTGCGGCAAGACCAGGTGCTAGAAGTGAAACATTAGAAAACTATATTAAAAGAGTAGAGAAACTAGAAGAGTTATCAATGTCTTTTGATGGTGTTAGCCAAGCCTATGCGATTCAAGCAGGTAGAGAAGTTAGGGTTATGGTTATACCTGATAAGGTTGATGATTTACAAGCTTTTAAAATTGCAAGGGAATTAAAAGATAAGATTGAAAACGAACTTACATATCCAGGGCAAATTAAAGTTACCGTTATAAGAGAAACAAGAGCTAATGAGGTTGCTAAGTAGTTAATATGAAGATTTTGTTTTTTGGTGATATATATAGTAAGAGTGGTAGAGATGTTATAAAGAAGTATTTGCCTATATTGAAAGAAAAATATGCTGTTGATTTAGTTATTGCTAATGGTGAAAATAGTGCACATGGCAAAGGGATGACTAAAAAAATATATGATGAGTTGATGGGTATGGGAGTACAAGCTTTTACGATGGGTAATCATTTTTTAAAGAATAGCGATATTTTAAAATGGTTAGATAGTGTTAATAATATTGCTAGGCCGTTAAATATTGATGGTGTTGTAGAAGGCAAAGGTAGTGTTGTAATAGATACAGTAAAAGGAAAAGTTAGGATTACTAATTTATTAGGTAGGGTTTTTATTAGAGAGTTTGAGTGTTTGAATCCTTTTTCTTGTTTAGAAGATATTGTAGATGAGTGTGAAGAGAAAGTGCATATTGTTGATTTTCATGCAGAGGCTAATGGGGAGAAGAAGAGTTTGGCGTATTATTTTGATGGTAGAGTAAGTGCGGTGTTAGGTACGCATACTCATGTTCAAACAGCTGATAATAGAGTACTGCCTAAAGGGACTGCATATATTAGCGATGTTGGTTTTTGTGGGGCATATGAGAGTGTTCTTGGCATAGAAATTAATGATGCGATAGCATTTTCTAAAGATTATGATTTTAAGAAACATACTCCAGCAGAAAATGAAGGGGAAGTTTGTGCAGTTATTTTGGATATTGATGAAGAGGATGGAAAAAGTAAGAGTATAGAAAGAATTCATATTATACC
This sequence comes from uncultured Bacilli bacterium, assembly GCA_944363575.1. Taxonomy (GTDB): domain Bacteria; phylum Bacillota_I; class Bacilli_A; order RFN20; family DUOF01; genus CALVUJ01. The sequence goes on along the minus strand of CALVUJ010000014.1, from coordinate 44,493 downwards.
AAATTAATATCATAATCAGGATAGGAAAAAAATATATTAGGATAAGGAGGAAATAATAATGACAGAAATATTAAAGGTATCAACAAAATCTAATCCCAATTTAGTAGCGGGAGCATTAGTAAATATTTTAAAGGAAAAAGAGAATGTAGAGATACATTCAATTGGAGCAGGTGCTTTAAATCAAGCAATCAAAGCGGTAGCTATTGCTAGGGGGTTTGTGGCTCCAAGTGGTAAAGAGATTGTGGTAATTCCTTCATTTTGGGAAGTGACGATTGAAGGTCAGATTAAAACGGCTATTAAATTAGTTGTTAAGTTTTTATAGAGTTCTTAGAACTCTTTTTTTTTAGTTGAATTGCTTTTAGGGTAGTTAGATTGTATAATGGTTAAGTAATGAGGTTGAAAAGATGAAATGGTTTAAAGATAAAATATTGGGTAATAACAAAAATTTATTATTGTTTGTTGCAATAGTTTGTTTTTTAGTTATGGTTATTTATCAAAGTTTTTTATTGTTTAATGATTCGTATTTTCATAGTAATTCTGATGATGTTGTTCAATATAGTCCTATTTTAGGGCAATATATTAGATATTTTAAAGAGGGTAAGTTATCTTGGTTTAATTATTCTAATAATAGTGGGGCATCTGTATATGCTGATATTTATTATTTACCAATAGATATTTTTTCTTTATTAACTTTTTTGTTTAGTTTTTTGTGTGATGATATTATTGCTTTTTCGTGTGTTGAGTTATTAAAGGTCGTGTTGGGGACTATTGTTTTTGCTTATTTCTTGTTGAAGTGTAATTATAAGAGATGGGTCGTTTTGTTTATTTCGTTAGTTTATTTTTGTTGTGGTGGGGCATGGGCTTTTGCTACTTATCCTACTTATTTTTCTTTGTTTTTTTACTTGCCATGTAGTTTATTAATGGTTAAGTATTATAATGAAGGAAAGAAATGGGTTTTACCTTTATATTGTGTAGCACTTATTTTATATAATTTTTATAATGCGTATACGTTATTTATTTTTATGTTATTTGGGTATGTTGTTTCGTTTATTAGAGATAATTATTTTAATTTTAAAAAATTATTAAAAGAGATATTTGTTTTTGGCTTGCATATTGTTTTAGGGGTAGTAATGGGCTTATTTATTTTACTACCAAGCATTTTATATATACTTAATTATACTTCTAGAGATTATAGCGATTTTAAATTATTTTATTATCCACATTTTTATTTTAAATTAATTTATCATTTATTCGTGTATGAAACAGGGGTTACTAGTTTGAATTTGAACTCTCCAGATGGAGGGGTGTATTTTGATAGGCATTATAGTTATTATATAGGAATTTTTAATTTAGTGGTTTTGTCTTTTTTGTTTTTTATGAAAGATAAGGCTAGTAAGGTTTATAAATGGTCTTTGGGTGTTATATTGGTTTTTATGATTTTCCCAATTTTTTCGATGATTTTTTCGGGTGTAGGGATTGCTTATACAAGATGGTTTTCTTTTATTAATATTGTTTTGTTATATTATTTAGGGCATGTTTTGAATAATTGTAAAATTGGTGATTTTAGTAGGAAAGACAAAAAGAAGGTTTTTATTAGTTTTTTGGTTTTATATAGTGTGTCTTTTGGGTATGGAATTTATAAGTTAATAAGTGATGTTAGTAGTTTGTATTATGTTTTTTATGTTGTTATGTGTGTGATAACGTTAGTTTTTATGTTATTGTATGGCTTGTTTTACTTTTTTAAGCATTATGATATGTTATATTTAGTTGTTGGGGCTGAGATGATAGTTGTGCTTTTATTTAATTTTTCGGTTCCTTTTTCAAAACCATATAAGGAGTTAATAGTAGATAAAAGAAGTGAGTTAAATGATAGTTTAGAAAAGTTAGATATTGATGAAGGAAGTTTAGAAAGAGTTCATGTTGATTCTCTAATTAGGTTTAATAATAATCGTTTTGTGGATAGTGCTTTTGTTAATGAATTTAGTTTTCATTCTTTTTTTACTAAGTATTCTTATTATTTTAGTGGTCTTTATGATAATAGTGTAGATGGGGAGTTAATTAATGATTATTTTAATCGTTATGATCCATATTATAGTAGAGTGCTTGATTATAAGTATGTGATGGTTTCTAATGATGGTAGGGATTATCATTTAGATTTTTTAAAGGAATATTATAAGGATGATAACTATATTGTTTATTTGAATGAGAATTATAATCCTTTTTATGTGTATGAGAGTTTTTATAGTGAAGTTATGAATGTAGAAGATGGGGATTTGGTGCAGTTTGAAGATAAGTTGTTTGATGGAGTTATTTTGGATGGGGAATATAATTTAAAAGAAATACCTTTTAGTTATATTAAAGATGATAGTGAAGTGCTTTATTTGGATGAAGAATTAAAGTTAGTTAAGGAAGATGATGGGAAATATGTTAGTGAGTTAGGGATAGTTAAAGAGGGATTTAGTGGTTCTTTTATTGTTAAAGCAGATGATTATAGTAACATAGAAAAGGTAAGTATTGTAAGTGATGGTAAGAGTGATCGTTGTGTTTTTGATGGAGTATATATTTGTAATTTTTCTAATAAGATAGATGAGATTGTTATAGATAGTGATGGGGAAATAGATGGAGTAAGATATTTGGTGATTTTAAAAGATGAAGTTAATGATGAAGAGTATTTGCTTTTGGATGTAGAAGGGAAGATTAGTAGTGATACATATCTTTCTTTTGATCTTAATTTTTATGAAGGGATGTATGAATTAGTTTTTATTGATGAGGAAAATAATTATAGATATTGTTTAAATGGGTTTTGTTCATTAAAAGAGTTTGTTCCTAAATATTTGAAATTAAATAGTGGTTTGTTTAATAGTGATGTTAAACTTAAGCTTATTTATCAAGAAAAAGATTTAGATAAATATTTAAATTATAGTAATATGTTTGGTATAAATAAAAGTTTAAGTTATAATAAATCTGTTATTAATGTTAAGTATACTAGAGATTCTTTAAGTGAGTATGATCAAGTGGTTGTGCTTCCAGTTACATATAGTGATGAGTGGGTATGCGATAATCCTGATTATGAATTGGTTAGGGTTAATGGGAGTTTTTTAGGGATAGTTGTTAAAAACGAGATTAAAGAGATAGATGTTTCTGTTTCTTTTAAACCTAATGGTGTTAAGGAAGGGTTTATTTGTAGTTTTGTCGGGTTAGTTATATATGGTATTTATATTGGGGTATATTTTGTGAAAAGAAAGGAAGAAGTAAATGAGAATGTTTAAGAAAAATAAAATTGATTCAAATAAGGTTCCTAAGCATATTGCATTTATTATGGATGGCAATGGTAGATGGGCTAAGAAAAGGGGCTTACCTAGAGCTAAGGGTCATGAAGAGGGAGCAAAAAGGATTGAAAGCTTAGCTTTAAGTGCGAAGAAATTTGGGGTTAAAGTCATTACTTTATTTGCTTTTTCTACAGAGAATTGGAAAAGACCTAAAGAAGAAATTGATTATATCTTTTCTTTACTTGAAAAATTTTTAAAAGAAGGTAAAGAAAGTTTTATGAAAAACGCTATTAGGTTAATGTTTATAGGAAAAATTGATGAGTTGGATAAGAAGTTTAGTGATTTAATGTATTTGACGATGGATGAGACTAAAAATAATACGGGTATTATTTTAAATATTGCTATTAATTATGGTGCTAGAAGCGAGATTGTGGAGATGGTTAAGAAAGTAGCGAATGATTGTGTGTGTAATAAACAGGAAATATCTAAGATAGATGAAAGTGTTGTGGAGAGTTATCTGATGACATATGGTTTGCCTGAGATTGATTTATTAGTTAGGACAAGTGGCGAAACGAGACTTTCTAATTTTTTGTTATGGCAAATAGCGTATAGTGAATTAGTGTTTACAAAAACATATTGGCCAGATTTTAAAGAAAAAGAATTAGAAGGTGTTATAATTGAATATCAAAATAGAAATAGAAGATTTGGAGGATTAAAGTAATGAGTGAAATAATACAAGAAATAGTTTTGAAGATTTTTGGGGATAATGCTATTTTAGCAACGATATTTATTGCAATGGTTCCTATTGTAGAATTAAGGGGGGCAATTCCTTTTGGGAGTAGTAAAGAAATATGGGGGGATAATGCTTTAAGTTTGTTTGAAGCTAGTCTGTATAGTTTAGTGGGGTCGTTTATTTCAGCGATTATCATTATTCTATTATTAATTCCTATTTTTAATTTTTTAAAGAAAACAAAGTTTTTTAGAAGAATTGTTGAGTCGTTTGAAGAAAAATTTAAAAAGCAAAGTGATAAGATTGAAGAAGATAGTAAAACGAAAAAACACCGTGAATTGAAAAGATGGTTAGGTGTTATGACTTTCGTAGCTATTCCTTTGCCTTTAACAGGAGTATGGACAGGTAGTGCAGTAGCTGTCTTCCTTCAAATGGGTTTTTGGAAGAGTTTTACTTCTGTTTCCGTTGGAGCTATTTGTGCAGCTTTAATTATGACTTTAGTTAGTAAATTATTAGGTGATAAAGCCTTAATTATTTTTTATGTGTTTATTGTGCTTTTTGTTGTTTTGATTTTATTTTATATTTTACGAGCTTTTATTAAAAAGAAAGAAGTTAAAAATTAATTTTTTCTCTAATTATATAATTAGGTCGTCCTTGTGTTTCTTTATATATTCTAGCAATATATAAATTAGTTAAACCGTTATGTATCATCATAATAGAAAATAGTAGGGTAATTGTTGGAAATAACCATGCCGTTAATGGTAAGGTTATTTTAAAGCAAGCAAGAATAATAAAAACTAAGAAACATGATAAAGAAGCAAATGAGAAAAAGATACCGTTTTTAAGAGTTAGGGTTAGAGGGTAGTCACTGTTGGCTACTAGGCCATCTTTAGCTAACTTAATTAATTTTTTATAATTATATTTAGTAGTGCCGGCTGCTCTTTTTTCTCTTTCAAAATCAACGAAAGTTTGTTTATATCCTACCCAACTAGTTATACCTCTTAAAAAACGATCGTGTTCAGGTAAATTATAGATGGCATTTACTACTTTGCGATCAAATAGTTTAAAATCTCCTACTTTTAAAGGGACATCTAAATTAGTTACTTTTTTAAAGAATTTAGTGTAAGCATTAGCAGTCCATTTCTTTAAGAAAGTTTCACCTTTTCTAGTTACTCTTCTAGCATGAACGATTTCATATCCTTCTTTCCATTTTTCAATCATTTTTAGAATAGCTTCAGGTTGGTCTTGTAAATCAACATCGATATTAATAATTGCTTCTCCTTTACTTTCTTTAAATCCACATAGTATCGCAGATTGTTGCCCAAAATTTCTTGAAAAATCAATTACTTTTATTCTTTTATCTGTTTTAGCTAGAGAGTTAAGAATATTATACGTATTATCTTTACTTCCATCATTAATAAAAATTATTTCAAATGGTTCTTTAGTTTGTTCCATGACTGGTATAATTCTTTTATAAAATAAAGGGATTGTTTCTTCTTCGTTAAAAACTGGTACAATAATTGTATATTTTGTTTGCATAAAAACACCTCGAATATATACTAACATATTTTTTCTTATAGAATACGAATTTATTGTTTTTTTTATAAAAAAATAATGATAAATAGATAATGTTTGTTTTATAATTGTTAGTGGTGATAATATGATTAAATTGAGTAATGTTAGTAAGACTTTTGGAAAGGGTTTTAAGGCTGTTGATAATCTTAGTCTAGAAATAGAAGAGGGTTTTATTCATGGATTTTTAGGGCCTAATGGGGCGGGTAAGACAACAACTTTAAAAATGATTACGGGTATTTTAAAGGCTGATGAAGGCGAGATATTGATTAATGATATAGATATTAGTAAGGAGCCTACTTTAGCTAAAAAAGAGTTTGGGTTTGTGAGTGATAATCCAGATTTATTTTTGAAGTTAAAGGGAATTGAGTATTTGAATTTTGTGGGTTCTGTGTATGGAATGGATAAGATTAAGTTAAGAGAAAATATTTTTAAGTATGCGAAGATATTAGAGATGAATGAAGTTTTAAATAATAAAATTGAGAGTTATTCGCATGGTATGAGACAGAAGATAGCTATTATTGGGGCTTTAATTCATGAGCCTAAGATTTGGATTTTAGATGAGCCTTTGACGGGGTTAGATCCTAAGTCTTCTTTTACTTTGAAGGAAATGATGAAAGAACATGCTAAAAAGGGGAATGTGGTGTTATTTTCTACGCATGTTTTAGAGGTGGCAGAGAAGTTGTGTGATAAAGTAGCAATTATTTCTAAGGGCAAGTTAGTGTTTGATGGCACTATTGATGAGATGAAAAATAAAGTTGGAGAAGATGAGTCTTTAGAGAAGATGTTTTTGGAGTTAGTGGACGATGAGTAAGATATGGGCATTAACTAAGGTCTTGTTAAAGACTAATTTGTTTGTGGGATCAACGGATGATAAAAAGAAAAAAAGTAAGGTTTTAGGGGGAGCCTTAATAGTTTTGTTATTTGTGTTTGTAATAGCTAGTGTGGGTGTTCCGATTGCTTTAGTTATTAGTAATATTTTAGAAGCGATAGATATTAGAAAAATTATATTAGGTCTTATTCTTCCTTTAGCGGGTTTAACGACAATTATTTTTTCAATATTTTCAGTGGTTAGTGTTTTTTATTTGAGTAAAGATAGTGAGTATTTGCTGCCTTTGCCTATTGAGCCTAGGGATTTGATGATTAGTAAGTTTTTAGTTTCTTTAGTTACTGAGTATTATATTTTGTTTATGTTTGTTTTGCCTTGTTTGATAGGGGTAGGAATTGGAATTGATGCAGGTGTTTTGTATTATGTTTATATGTTAATTGTTTTTTTGTTATTGCCTATTATTCCTTCGGTTGTGGTGACTTTTGTTATTTTAATAATTACAAGGTTTACAGGAGTTATGAAGAATAAAGATCTTTTTATGTATGTATCAATGATTTTAATCTTAGCTTTTTCTTTTGGATATAATGAAATTCTTGGAAGTGCTATGGAAATTAATATGGATAATATTGGGGGAACAGTTGCTAATTTAGAGAGTGAATTATTGCCTTATTTTAGACGTCTTTTTCCTTTTTATAATAGTGGGGTTAGTGCGTTAGTTAATTATAATGATTTGGGTGGAGTTTTTTCTTTGATTACGTTTATTGGGATTAATTTAATAGCCTTATTATTTATTTATTTTTTAGGGGATAAACTTTATCTTAAAACTTTGACAGTAGTTAAGGGTAGTAATAAGAAAAAAACGGATTTTGATAAATTAAAAATAAGTGATAATCGTGGGTGTTTTGGTTATTTGTTAATGAAAGAGTGGTTAACTGTTAAGAGGACTCCTGTTTTTATGTTAAATATTGTTTTGATAGTAGTGTTATTTCCTTTTATCATGTTATTTTCTTTTATTATGGGTTATTCTTCTAGTGGTGAGGAAGAAAGTATGCTTAATTTAGCATTTTTAAATAATCAATATGATAATGTTTATGTCTTTTTTATAGCATTAGCTAGTTTAACTTTTTTTACTTGTTCATCAATGGCGGCCTCTACTTCTATTTCAAGGGAAGGTAGCAATGCTTGGTTTATGAAAGTGATACCAGTGAGTGCTTTTAAACAAATAAATGCTAAAGTTTTATTTGCGTGCATTCTTGATGTAATTGGCATTCTTATAGTAGCTATTATGGCATATGTTTTGAAGATGGATATTGGGGCAATTATTAGTTTGCTTATTCCAGTGATTTTAGTAATTATTTTAAGTAATTATTTTAATATTTATATTGATTTACGTAGGCCTAAGATTAAATGGGCGGATGAAAATGCTGCGGTCAAAAGTAATTTGAATGGTTTCTTTTCAATGCTTGTTACTTTAGCAGAGTGTGGTTTTTTTGGCGTAGTGGCTTTTGTTTGTTATAAGGTTGGAGTTACTTTGAATTATTGGATAGTGTCGCTTATTGTTAGTGCAGTTCTTGTTGTTTTGTTAGGTATTGTTGTATACTTGTTTAAGAGAAATGAAAATAAGTTATTAGACAAGGTGGATTAAAATGAGTAAAGATTATAGTAAATATTTTCATAAGCCTTCTTTAAAAGAAGCTGTAGATAGGAAAAAAGAGATTATTATTAATAAAGATGGATTAGATGTTCCTAGCGATATGGTTAATGTAGGGAAGGATAAGAAGTATTTTATTCGTACATATGGGTGTCAAGGGAATGAGGCAGATAGTGAGGTTATTGCTGGTATCTTAGAGTTTTTGGGGTATAAGAAGAGCAATGAGGTAGAAGATGCGGATGTTGTGTTACTTAATACTTGTGCGGTTAGAGAGAATGCGGAAGAGAAAGTGTTTGGGGAAATTGGGGCTTTAAAAAAATTAAAAGTTGTTAAGCCTGATTTAGTGTTTGGAATATGTGGGTGTATGGCACAACAGGAGCATGTAGTAGAGAAGATTTTAAAGTCTTATCCTCAAGTAGATTTAGTGTTTGGTACGCATAATATTAATAGGTTACCTTTATTATTAAAAGATGCTTTATTGAATAAAGAGAGAGTAGTAGAAGTTTTTTCTAATAAGAGTGTTATTTATGAGAATTTGCCTGTTGCTAGGAGTAATAATTTGAAAGCTTGGGTTAACATTATGTATGGGTGTGATAAGTTTTGTACATATTGTATAGTGCCTTATACTCGGGGTAAAGAGAGAAGCAGGTTAATGGAAGATATTTTAAAGGAAGTTAGAGATTTAAAAGATAAAGGTTTTAAGGAAGTTACTTTGTTAGGACAAAATGTTAATGCTTATGGTAATGATTTGAATAAGGGATATGATTTTGCTAGTTTGTTAAAAGAAGTTAGTAAAGTTGGTATTGAGAGAATTCGTTTTGTTACTAGTCATCCTTGGAATTTTACTGATGAGATGGTTGATGTTATTTCTAAGTGCGATAATATTATGCCTTATATTCATTTACCTATTCAATCAGGAGATGATGAGGTTCTTCGTAGAATGGGTAGGCGTTACAAGTATGAAGAGTATAAAAAGTTATATAATTCTTTAAGAGATAAAGTTAAAGGGTGTAGTATTTCTACGGATATTATTGTAGGCTTTCCAAATGAAACTGAAGAGCAGTTTAATAATACTTTAAGGGCTGTTAAAGAGTTAGAGTATGATAGTGCTTATACTTTTATTTATTCTCCTAGAGAGGGTACGCCTGCTTCTAAGATGGAAGATAATGTTAGTGAAGAGGAGAAGAAGAGACGTTTTAATTTGTTAGTAGATGCTGTTAGTGAGTCTGCGAAAAAGAGAAATGATGGTTATGTTGGTAGAGTTTTGAAGGTATTAGTGGAAGGGTATTCTAAGAAGAATAAAAATATTTTATCGGGTTATAGTGAAGAGAATAAGTTAGTTAATTTTAAAGGTAAAGAAGAGATGATTGGGAAGATTGTAGAGGTTAAGATTACGACTTCTAAAACATGGACCTTAGAGGGGGAAGCAATTGATGGATGAGTTAGCTAAATCTCTTAATCTTCTTTTAAAAGAGAATGAGAGTTATAAGCATTATTTAAAAGTAAAAGAAGAAGTAGATAAGAATGTTTTTTTGATTGAATTAAGAGAAAAGATGGAGAAGATTAAAAGAGATAATTGTAAGAGTAGAGATGAAGAAAAGGTGAAGGAGTATTATAGGTTAGAGAGGGAATATAAGGATCATATTTTAGTTAAAGAATATGAAAGTAGTAAAGAAGAAATATATGATTTATTGAAAGAAGTTAGTGACATTTTGTCTTTTATCTAAAAAAAATACTTTTAAAACAAATATGTTTATGCGATAATTAAAAATGTATAGGGTATTGGGGGTAGTGTTATGAGATGTCAAAGATGTGGTTTTGAGATTGAGCCAGGGCAGACTTTTTGTAGTATGTGTGGTACGGAGCAGTCCAAAGCCGAGAGAAAGCCTAAAAAGAAGATTAAATCAATATTAGGAATTATTAAAGTGACTTCAACGAATCATTTAAAGATGTGGATTGATTTCTTCTTATCTATTTTGTTATTTATATATATTTGGTTTTCTTGTAAAGGGTTATCAATTTTTATGTCTTATATTTGTTTGTGTATTTTAATTTTGTTGTATACACTTTTTCAATCTCTTATACCATATAAGAATCCTAATGCAAGTAAGAGTAAGAAATATAAATTAGGTATGAGGGTTGCTTTTGGTTGTATTATAGTTTTGGCAATATTGGCTTTTATTGGCGATATTGATTTAGTAGATCTTGCTAGGAAAATTTAATAGGAGGGGTAAATATGGAAGGTGAATTAGCTACATTAAAATTAGATTTGATGGGAGAAACAAGAGTTCCAAGAATTGTTAATAGACTTTTGTTTCCTAATGAGAAGATTGCTTTTGCATTAAAGGGTATAAGAGATATAATGGTGTTTACTAATATTAGGTTATTGTACATCGATTATAGGCAAGTTACTGGTAAGTCAGTAGAGTATGCGACATATATGTTTAAAGATGTTATTTCTTATTCAATTGTTACACCTGGTTTTGGTTTAGATTGTGATTCAGAGATTGTTTTGCGATTTATTAATAGAGAGGTAGTACAGATGACAATTGATAAGGGTCATAATTTGGATCGTTATTTATATTTAACTTATGATTTAATCTCTGCGGTGAAAAATAATCATGAACTTCAAAAGGGTGTCTTTAATGCATCTTTAACTGCTAGAGAAAATAATGAACAATTTTTTGAGTAGTTTGCTATATTAGCAAACTTTTTTTTGGAGTGGTAATATGGACGAAGAGAGTAAAAGAAAAAAAGAAGAAAAGAAAAAAAGAAGAAAAGAGAAGAGAAAAGAGACAAGAGCGGAATTTAAAAAGTTTATTTTTAGGGGTAATATCGTTGATTTAGCGGTGGCAGTAGCGGTAGGTAGTGCGTTTACGGCAATAGTTAACTCTTTTGTTAAAGATATCATTGGTGGGCTTATGGGCTTTTTTATAGGTGATATGAATTTAGAAGATTTGGAGGTTAAGCTAGGTGAAGGTGCTTCTATTAGGTATGGGGCTTTTTTGCAGTCTATTATTTACTTTTTAATAGTGGCTACGACGATGTTTATTGTTATAAGGATAATAGCTAGAGTTAAAGCGATGTTAGAGAAACTTGAAAAGAAAGAAGTAGAAGAAGTTAAAGAGGTTAAAAAAGAAGTAAAAGTTGATAGTGATGAAGTTGTTTTGTTAAGAGAGATTAGAGATTTATTAAAAGATAATAAAAGCGAATAAATGAAAGAGGCTATCTCATATAGTTAACTGAAAGGGTGATTGTTAATGTATAGAGAGATAGTTACTAAAGCTGTTATTGGTAAGGGGAAGATTGCTAATACGAGTGATATTATTTTAAATTTAGCAAATGTTCCTAGTAAACTTTTAGGGTGTTGGATTATTAATCATTATTATGTTGGTAGTTATGAAAATGGGAAAGTATTTGCTAAAGGGAAGTACGATTTGCATGTTTGGTATGGCTATAATAATGATAGTGATACTTTTATACATCGTGATACGATAGAATATATTGATGAATTTAATATTAGATTAAAAAGTGGTGAAGAATTAAGTGATAGTAGTGAGTTAGTGTGTCAATGTGTGAAATATCCTACTTGTAGTGCTTTGTCTTTAGGTGATGATGGGAAGGTTACCGTTAAGGTTGATAAAGAGTTAAGTTTAGATGTTATTGGTGAAACGAAGTTAAAAGTTCAAATTACTAATAGTGAGGATGAGTGGGTTAATAGTGATGATATTAATAGCATTAATGTTAACTATATGAATAAATAATGTTTTAGGTAATTAATTATTGAAGGTAAAGAGTGATTGTTTTTTTTCTTTAATTATTTCTAGAGAAAAGTAAATTAATGAAGAAGAGTATTATAGAGAACTGCCTTGAACAAAAAAAGATTGATTTATTGATTATTAGGTGATATACTAAAGTCAGATGGATGGGGTGGTTTTAAATGCGTTTAAAGTTTAAATGGGTATTTATGTGTATTCCTTGTATGATTTTTGCAATGTTTTTATTTGGTGGAATTTCTGCGGCAGCAGCAGATGCTGTTATGTTGAATTCAAATAAAGCTGTTGTAGGAAGTGCTAGCAAGGAAAATACGTATTACTTTTCTAATTCTAATGTTTGGGAGTTTCAGGCTGAATTTTCACTTGTTAAAGAATGGGATACGTATGTAACATATCGTGTTATTGCACCTGATGGGAGAGCTACAAAGGAAAGTAAGAAGATTCCATATGTAGATAATCAAGGGAAGTTTACTATTCCTTTTGGGGAGTTAACTTTTACTGAAACTGCAGATATTTCAAGTAGAAATAGTGTGGCTCCTGCTGGTACATATTATGTTGACCTTAAATATTATGCTTCTCTTTGGCCTATTACTTGGGATCAAAAGAAAGATGAAACTATAAAAGTAATTTATTATAATTCAAATGATCAATACAATATTCCAAGCATTTCTATATCTGATGCTGGTTCAAAATATAGTGCAAATATAGCTGTTTCTGATGCATCAGGTGCTGGAACAAGTATTATTACAAATGTTGATTATTTCTTTTCTGCTGATGAAAGGAATATCACTACGGCAAGTGACTTCTTGCTAGCTAAAGCTGATAGTATAGTTTCTGGTGCTCCAGCATTTTCTCTTTCTAGTAGTGTAGCTGTAGAAATTGAAAAACCTACGGATGGTTCATATAAATATCTTTATGTTTTAGCAAGAACAGGTAATGGATATTCTAAGTTTGTTGAATATAACATGGAGAGTCAAGATGTTTCTGATGATAAGAATATTCCTACTAATGATACTTCAACTACGGGTGATACAGGTTTGTTTGATTATGATTTTGGTGAATTAATTTTGTTAGCATTAGTGGTTGTTTTAATTGTAAGTTGTGTCTTGATTATTACGCAAAAGATTATTGATTATAAAAAGAGATTATATTAAGAATAAGCAATGAGAAATCATTGCTTTTTTTATTTTTTGAAGTAATATAATTTTCCAGTATTATCAAAAGTGTGAGTGTTTGGATTATATCTTAGAGCTTTTAGATGGTAGTTTGTGTTATACCAAGAAGGATTTTTGCCTTCTTCTAAGATATTGCTTATTTCTTTAAATAGTTGTTTTGAGAGAGTGTAGTTTGTTAGGCCGTTATTAGAATCAGAGCCTGTCCAGATGCCGATGGTGTAATTAGGGTTAAAGGCCATTACATAGGCATCATTTTTTGTTGTTCCGCTTTTGGCAGCATAAATATTGTAAGGTTTGTAGTTAACCATGGTTGGTGAGAGATAGGAGGATAAGGATTCATCAAAGGTTGAGGTTAACATTTGATTTAGAATTAAAGTGTTTGAGTGATCTAGAATCGTTTTATAGGTGTTTGATGAAGTGTATAATATGTTATCGTTAGCATCCGTTACTTTTGTTATAAAAGAAGGTTTGTAGTAGTCGCCTAGGGAAGCAAAGGTGTTGTAGATAGAGGTTAGTTTTAATAGCGAAGTGTTTACTGTTCCTAGGGCTATAGATGGGAGTGCTTCTATATTTTCTATATCAAATAATTTTAATAAACTTACCAAATTTTCACTTCCTAGTAATAAAAGAGTTTTTAAAGCATATATGTTATCTGACAAGGAAATAGCTTGAATCATATCTATTTCTGTATTAGCATATTTGTTGTTAGGGTTTTTAGGGGAATATGTTCCGATGTTTTCTATGTTAAAGGTAGTTTCTTCACTTGTTAATAAAGTGTTAGGAGAAAAGCCATTAGCAAGTGCTAAAGAATATAGTAAAGGTTTTATGGTTGATCCTATTTGTCTTGTGGAGTTTATTGCTCTGTTATAAGAAGATTCGTTGTAATCAAAGCCACCTGTTAGATAAATAATTTTGTTAGTAAAAGGCTCCATGATAATTATACTTGTTTGAGTGTCTTTGTCAGATGGCATGTATTTTTTTAAAATATCATTTATTTTATTAGTTAGTTCAATGTTAATGTTAGTGTATATTTTTAAGCCTTTTTTTAAATTATCTTTTGTATAAATGTTTAGTTTTTCTAGTTCAGTTATAATAGCATCTGTATAATAATTTAAATTAGAGGAATTTTCTTTTTGAAAATAATAAGATATTTCTTCTTTTAAAGCATCTTGGTACTGCTTTTGAGTGATATAATCTTGAATTAACATTTGATAGAGTACAAGGCGTTGCCTTTGAATGGCTTTTTCTTTATTTATTTGGGGAGAATAAATTGCAGGTGCATTGCAAAGGCCAGCGAGCATAGCAGATTCAGCAATAGTTAAATCATAGGGACTTTTATTAAAATAATATTTACTAGCGGCATCAATTCCTGTTAGACCGTGTCCAAAATATAAACTATTTAAATATCCCTCTAGTATTTGATTTTTAGTATATTTTCTTTCTATTTGAATGGTGTAAAAGGCTTCTTTTATTTTTCTAGATAGATTTCTTTTGTTTGTTAAAAGGGTGTTTCGGGCATATTGTTGGGTGATTGTGCTAGCACCTTGTTTAATAGAAAAAGAAAATAAATTAATAAAGAAGGCTTGAATATTTCTTTTAATATCAAAACCTTTATGATTATAAAAGTTTTTATCTTCAATAGCAATGAAGGCTTGGTAGGTGTATTTGTTTAAATTTTCTAAGTCAATGTATTCGCTTTTGTTTTGGTAAACTTCAGAGTATATTAAATTATTGTTTTTATCGTAAAAAGCAATATAGTTTGTTTTATTTAGGGTGGGTGAAGGGATGAAATAAGTTAAGGAATAAATAAATAATGAAAGTATTATGGTAATAGCGGAGAAAATTTTTAGTCCTTTTTTCATTTTAATCACCATTTGTAGTATGGGTATGTATTTAAAAGATATACATTTTATTTGGTTAATAGTATAATTTAAATGGTGATTTTAGTGCAGAGAAAAGTAGATTGTGTTTTAGAGATTAATAGTGAAATTGATGGTGTTATTCAAAAGGAAGAGATTATAGGGAATGGTTATTATAAGAGTAATGATGAAGAAATTGTAGTGTATTTTACTAATAGTGATAATCGTTTTAAATACGTTTATAGTCAAGGGGTAATGAAAGTATTTTTTAATGATTCGTGTTATAATTTTAAAGATAAGCATTTTATGGAAGGAGAAATAAAAAATGGTGATTATGTTTTTAAAATCACCACTTTTGCTTTAAATATAGAATTAAATGATAACTTTATTTTGCTTGATTATACTTTGAGTCAAAATAATATTACTATAGGCAATTATAAGACGAAATTATCTTTTAAGTAGAGTTATATCAATATTTTTAGAGTTTGTTCCATCGGCATTACAGATGGTTAGAGTTATGGTTTCATTTGGGGCATATTTTAGTAACTCTACACTAAAGTCTGTGGCTTTAGATACTTCAACATTTTCAATGTGTGTGATAACTTGTCCATTTGTTGCTTTATTTTTAAGTGGACTTGTATTTCCAATGTCAGTAATTAATAATCCTTTATTTATTTCTAAATCATAATAACTTCTTTCACTCATGTTTAATAGACGAATATCAATAATGGTTATATTCAAGAAAGGACGATAATATAAGCTACCTTGTAAAAGATAGTTTGCTACAAGAGAAAAATGAGAAATAGGTATAGCATAGTTAAAACTTTCAATATTATCAGTTGTTTCAGAAGATACTAATTTTATCGTATTTATGCCTATTAAGTTACCATTATTATCAAATAGAGGGCCTCCGCTGTTACCAGGATTTAGAGCAGCATCTATTTGGATTAAATATAAATCAATTGTTGATTCATCAGGGGTTATAGCGATATTTAAGTTAGAAATAATTCCAGAAGTAGCTGTTTCAGAGTATTTTTCACCAAGTGGGCTACCAATAGTTAAAATTTCTTCTCCTATTCTTAAAGTGCTAGATTTTCTTAAAGTTGCAATGGTGTAATCATTTCGTTTAGGTATTTGGATTACAGCCACATCTTCATTAGTGTCATAACCAACGATTGTTCCTTGTACTAGGGTGCTATTTGATAACAATACTTCGATAGAAGTTGCCCCGGTTACAACATGAGCATTAGTGAAAATGTAGGCATAGCCATTAGTCATGCTATCTTCAGCAAAGAAGACACCACTTCCAGTAGAAGATGTGTTTCCATTTACAATGTTTCGTATAGTTACGACAGAACTTCTTACTTGTTCGTAGATATCATCCCAAGAATTATTAGTTGTAGGTATTTCTTCAGTGTAATTAATGAAACCAGTATAATTAATGCCGCTTGTAATAATAGTGGTTCCAGTGCTAGGGGATGTACTAGTGGAAGTATTGGTGCTATCGCTATTATCGCTTCCATTATTAGTATAATCATCTAGAACATACAGATTACAAGCAGTTAAAGTAAAAACGCTTATTAAGCATAATAATAAATATTTAAATTTTTTCATAACTATCACTCCTTTACAATTATAACATTGTTAGAAAATAATAAATAGAGTATAAAAATAAAATGTCTATTAATTTTTAGTGTTGGGTAAAAACTTTTTTAGTTACAAGCATATTTATTTTTATTAATAAATATGATTTATTAGGTGATTATAATGCATAAAACTTTTTTTAGATTAGATAAAGAGATGTCGATTGCGATTATTTCAATTTTAGCTATTTTATTTACTTTTTTAAGTGATTATAGTTGTATTAATGGTTTTATTTCTTTTTTGTTTGTGATGGTAAAAGGGTTAATTTTTATTCTTACGTTTTTAATTTTTTATTTATTAGAAAAGAATGAATTAGAGTTTAAGAAAGTAGCGGGTATTTATACTAGTTATTTTATTATTAATTTAGTAGTTACTGTTTTTACTTCTATTTCAATGGTTGATGGGAAAGTGTCTTTTATTTTTAGTTCTTTATTTAATCTAATTAATTTAATTATTTTGTTAAGTGGAGTATGTATTTTTGTAGAGCAAGTTTTTGTTTATGGTAATATTAGTAGCAAAGTATATGAAAAGACAATTATGAAGATAGTTTACTTATTAGGTAATTTTATTTCATATCCTTTTTTATTATTTATTAACAAGAAAATGAAAAAAGAATAACTACCATTTATTATAAACTTTTTCGGCAAAGCCAATAAAATCTTTTAAGTGTATTTTGGTGCCATCATCAAGAATTATTGTTCCTGTGAATTTACCAAATACTTGATGTTGATCGCTACAAATGATACCAATATCTGTTTTAGCTTTACGATCAATAATAGGCATAAAATCCATTTCAAAACGTTTATCATTAGAGGTAAAAGTCCAAGGCTTTAAATATTCTTCTTTTCCTTTTTTGTTAACAGGAATATTGAAAGTAACTTGATCTAGTTTATGTGCTTTTCCATTAATAAAAAGCATGTTTTCACTAGCATTACTAGTATCTCCAAAACCATATCCAATATTAAAACCTATTAGTTTATCATTTATATATCCGTGTCCTGCACCCCAATACCAAGTGTTTTTATAGGTCCACACTCCTCGTCCCCAATCTAATAAAGCGAGAGTATTTTCTTTAGAAAAAGTTATTTTTTCATTATCATATAAAACATAACCTTCAGCTTTCATTCCAATTATTTTTTGATTGTAGTAGAAGGCTTTTTTATTTTCTTTAAATGGAGTAGCGATAACCATGGAATCTTCTGGTTCATCAAATAATCTAAATTCTAATTCTAAAGGTTTCTTTTTATAGTAATTTTTCATTTTTAAGAGTAATCTTCTTTCTTTTTCATTATTTAAAAATTGAATATGCACTTTTTTATTTTTTACTTCTACATTTCCTTTTTTAGAAGTAGAGGGTAGGTTAGTTTTGCCATTTGTGAAGAAACTCATTAAGGATGTTGTGTGTTCTTTTGCTTGTGTGAAATCAATTAATGAAACACTTACAAGTCCCATGTATGAGTTATCAGCGATAGTTAAGGCTACTGCATATTTATCATTATAAATTAAATAATAATCCCATTCTTTTATTTTTAGTTTATTAGCTTTGATATCGTTTCTTGAATATTCTTGAATTAAGGAAGTAGAGTATCCAGGGTTTGTTAGTTCTCCTTGTTCGTTCAAGAGTTTTCCAGGAGTTGTTATTTGTTTGTTCATTGTTATCACCTAATTTTATTTTATAAAATTATTGTAAAATAGTTAATAAATAAGGGTAAATGATTTAAAATTATAGTATCGAGAGAGGTTAGAGAATGAATAACATTATTGAAGTTAAAAATTTATGTTTTTCTTATGATGATAAAGAGTTTATTAAAGATTTATCTTTTATGATAGAAAAAAATTCTTATACTTGTATAGTAGGCTCTAATGGGAGTGGTAAGACTACTTTGCTTAAATTGATTAGTGGTTTGTTAGAGTATAAAGATGGTCAGATTTATATTGATGATATTTTGTTTAGTAATGAGAATATGGGTCTTATTAGGAAGAAAATAGGGGTTATTTTTCAAAATCCTGATAATCAGTATGTGGGGACTACTTTAAAAGATGATATTATTTTTGGGTTAGAGAATCATGGAGTAGAGCCTAGTAAGATGTATGATATTATTAGGGAAGTTAGTGATTTGTGTGGGGTTAGTGATTTATTGAGTAAGGAACCTTATGCGATGTCAGGTGGGCAGAAACAGAAAGGGGCTATTGCAGGAGTTCTAGCACTTAATCCAGAGATATTAATTTTGGATGAGGCTACAAGTATGTTAGATCCTGTTTCTAAAAGAGAATTTAAAGAAAATATTTTAAAGTTAAAGAAAGAGAAAAATTTAACGATTATTTCTATTACTCATGATTTAGATGAGACTTTGAAGGCTGATAAGGTAATTGTGTTAGATAAAGGTAAAATAGTTTATGATGGTGATAAGGAAGGTTTTTATAATCTTGATGTTAAGAGGTATAATTTGAGATTACCTAAGATTATTGAAATTCAAAAGTTTTTACATTATTCATCATTAGTTTATAATGAAGAAGATTTTTTAAAGAAATTAGGTGATTACTTTGGAAATTAAGTTTAATCAAGTTAGTTTTAAGTATAATAAGAAGAAGGAAGATTATGCTTTAAAAAAGATTAATTTATTATTTAATAAGAGTGAGATAGTGTTTGTGATGGGGTCTACGGGAAGTGGGAAATCTACGCTAGTTCAGCATCTTAATGGGTTACTTATAGCTACTTCAGGGCAAGTTAGTATTGAAATAGATAATCAAAAATTTATTTTAGATAAGTTTTATAAGGAGAAAAATATTAATAAATTAAGGGAAAATGTGGGATTTGTTTTTCAGTTTCCTGAATATCAATTGTTTGAAACAAATGTATTAAAAGATGTGATGTTTGGGCCTTACAACTTTTTTAAAGATGAAAAAAAAGCTAAAGAGTTAGCCATTAAAGCTTTAAAGGAAATGGGTGTGGGTGAAGAATATTATGATCGATCTCCTTTTGAGTTATCAGGTGGTGAGAAGCGTAAGGTGGCAATTGCGGGTGTTTTAGCTTCTAACCCAAGAGTAGTTATTTTAGATGAGCCTACTTCTAGTTTAGATCCAATTGCTACTAGAGATATAATGGGGTTAGTGAAGAGATTAAAAGAAGAAGGTAAGTTAGTAATTGTGATTAGTCATGATACTGATTTGTGTTATGAGTATGCTGATAGGGTTATTATTTTGAATAAGGGTGAAATTATAAAAGATTGTTCAGTGTGTGAAGCTTTTGAAGATTATCGAGTGTTGAAGGATAGTTGTTTAGAGCAGCCTTTTATTCTTAAAGTTAAAAATAAGATTGGGATTAAAGATGAAAAAATTAAGAGTATTGAGTCTTTAAAAGAGGTGCTTAAAGATGGATAGTTTTGGGAGATATGTTAATAATCATTCGCTTTTAACGAAGATTGATGCACGGATTAAGATTGTTTTGATGGTTGTGCTTTTAGTTTTTTGCTTTTTAGATTTTAATATTGTTAGTTTTGGTTGTTTGTTTTTGTTGTTATGTTTGTTTATGGTAATAGGGAAGTTGAGGTTTAAGCCTTTATTGAAGGTTATTAGGCATATGTGGTTTTTGTTTTTAATGCTTTTAGTTATTAATCTTTTTACTATTAAAGGGGAAGTTTGGTTTGAGATTTGGGGTATCTATGTTTATAAGGAAGCTATTTTACAAACTATTTATATCTTTTTAAGATTAGTAATGATTTTAATGATTTCTACTTTGCTTAGTTCTAGTACTACTCCTAGCGAGTTAACATATGCATTAGAGTTTTATTTAACTCCTTTAAAGATTTTTAAGGTTAATGTGTATGAGATTGCAATTATGGTTTCTATTGCTTTGAGATTTATTCCTACATTATTTGAAGAATTAGAAAGGATAAAAAAGGCTCAAACTAGTAGGGGGATTGATTTTAAATATGGTAAATATAGAGATAAGTTAAGAGGATTAACGAGTTTAATTATTCCTTTATTTATTTCATGTTTTGATAAAGCAGATGAGCTTACTAATGCGATGGTGGCGAGAGGCTATGATAGTAGTAATAAGCGTAGTCAGTATAAGCGATTTAAGATAAGGCTAGTAGATGTTATGGGTGTTGTGGTTTTTGGTTGTTTGTTAGGGCTTATTGTATTTTTAAATGGGGTGGTTTAATGAAGAATTTTAAGGTTATTGTTAGTTATAATGGAGTGAACTTTAATGGGTATCAGAAACAGGATAAGCTTCGTAGTGTTCAAGGGGAGATTGAAAGAGTTTTAAAAGAAATACATGGTTATGAAGTGAAGAGTTTTGGTAGCGGGAGAACAGATAAAGGGGTGCATGCTTTAGGGCAAGTGTTTAACTTTGAAAGTAATTTGAAGATGACAGGAGAGCAGTTTAAAAGGGCTTTTAATTCTTTGTTAGCTAAGGATATTTATGTTAAGGATGTTAAGGAAGTTATGATGTCTTTTCATGCTAGATATAGTAGTGTTAGTAAGGAATACAGATATTTAGTAAATGTTGGGGAGTACGATCCTTTGATGAAAGATTATGTTTATCAATATAATAGGGAGTTGGATCTTTTTAGGATGATTGAGGCAAGCAAATTATTTTTAGGTGAGCATGATTTTAAAAATTTTTGTGCGAGTGAAGAGGAGAAGGTTAAAGATTATATACGTAGCATTTATAATATAGATATTAATAAGGAGAATAATATAATTGCTTTTAATTTTAAGGGTAATGGTTTTTTGAGGTATATGGTTAGGATGATTGTAGGGGTTTTATTAGAGATTGGTAAAGGGTTTAAGGATGAGAGTTTTATTAAAGAGAGATTGGATAGTAAGGAATTAAAGAGAAGTAATTATAAGGTAGATGCTTGTGGGTTATATCTAGTTTGTGTTAATTATGAGGAGTGATATTATGAAGAAAAAGAAGAGTGTATTGGATAGGTTATATAATTATGATAAAAGGGATAATGCTTATAAAATTGATATTGCTTTGAATAATTATGAAGATATTTATAATGAATGGGATCCTACGCCTTTTAGGAAAAGGGATATTGAGGAAGATTTTATTGATTATGTGGTGGATTCTTCTTTAGATATTCCTATGAAATATAATATTGAACTTAATTTGTATTTGCCTAAGGAGATAGAGGATAGTGTAAAAGAGAAGAATGTTAAAGCTGCGATGAAGTCTTATTTTAGTTATTTGTTAGATAGGAATAAGCATGTGTTGAATACTTCTATTTCTAGGTGTTTAAGATATTCTTTTATTGGAGTGTTGTTGCTTGGGGTTTATTTTTTTTCTAATGTGGAGAGTTCTAATGAGGTGATGCAAGTATTTATGGAGGGTATTTCTATTTTAGGATGGGTTGCTTTGTGGGAAGTAGGAGAAGAACTTCTTTTAAATATTATTACGAATTATAATAGAAGGAGAAACTTAAAAAGAATTAGTAGAGCTAAGGTGGAGTTTGTGTACAAATGAGAAGTTTAGATTATTTGCCTAATAGTGATATTTATTTATATCAAGATAGTGAGATGTTTAAGATTAATAGTGATACTTGTTTTTTGGGGGAGTTTATAGAGATAAAGAAAAATGAGGTTGTGTTAGATGTTGGTACTAATAATGGGGCATTGCTTTTGTATGCAAGTAAGTTTAAATATGGTAAGTTGATTGGTGTAGATATTAATGAAGAGGCTTTGAAGTTATGTAAGGAAAATTTGGAGTTAAATAAGATAGAGAAGTATGAGTTATATTGTAAAAGGGTGCAGGATTTAGATATTGATAAGGTTGATGTGATTGTGTGTAATCCTCCATATTTTAAGAATAGTTTAGTTAATGATAATAGTAGTTTGAGATTGGCTAGGCATGATGAGAGTTTGAGTATTAGTGAGTTAGTTAGAGCGTGTAGTCGTCTTTTAAAGAGTAATGGTAGGTTTATGGTGGTGTATAAGAGTAGTCATTTTGTTGATTTGATTAAAGAATTGGATGGTAATAATTTTGGTGTTAGGAGATTGAGGTTTATTTATGATAGTAATAAAAAGTTTTCTAATTGTTTTTTATTAGAGGCTGTGAAAAATAAGAAGCATGATGTGATGGTGTTGGAGCCGATTATTGTTAATCATTGATGTTAGAAAAAAGTGTTTGACAGGTTGATAATAGGGTTGTATCATTTAAGTAGAAGATTAGTATTTAAGTGGTAGGTGTAGTTTTGTATGATAATTGAGAATTTTAATTTGGGATATAGTTTAATTGGGAGTAATGTAAGAAATGTTGTGTATCAATTTGTAGACATTAATTTTTTGTATAAAAAAGAAGATGAGATTAGGGTTTTGTTAGAGGAATTGGATGAGATAGTGAGTGAGTCTACGGGTATGCCTAGGGCTAATTTTGTGTTTGAAACAAATGAGGAATATAAAGGATATAAAGATATTTTTATAGGAGAAAAGAAAAGATTTACATCTGGTTATGATGTGTTATTTAGGTATTTTTATTTTAAAAGAGAGCAGTATCAGAGTCTTTGTGTTAGTAGGAATGATAAAGGGTGTTATAGTGATGAAGATTTTGAACGGTTGAAGTTTAATTTTCTTGTTTCTCCAATTTCGGATTTTCCTGCGAGTATTCCTTTTAAAAAGGGATATGGTTATTATTTTTTTAATCCTAGGAAAAGCGATGCTTTTTGTTATGCTAATGAACAACTTGTGGAGCTTTTTAAAAGAATGGATTTTAATTATTTTATAAAAGGTTACTCTTTTTTGGATAAAATTGTGTTTATTGGTGTTTTTAAAAAATTTGTGTATGATTTGAAGAGAATATCGAGGAAAATTATGAAGGCTAGAGAGTGTTCTAGGATGGTAGATTTTGTTAATGGTTATTTTTTTATGGCTTCTGAGTTGATTAATAATGAACAAAAATGTTTGGAAGATTATTGTGAGAAAATAGAGAATTCTAAAGGTATTGATGAGCAATCAATTTCAATTATGGCTTTTTATATACCTATATGGAATAATTTGTCTAAGAAACATCGTGAGATTACAATTAAGAATATTTGTGATGTTTTAGTTGCTTTTTTTGGTTTTGAGGAAATGAAGTTAGATTTTGGTAAGGATGAGGAATTTAATTTTAATGTTGTGAATGATAATACAATTTATTTTGGGGATGTTTCAAATAAAGATTTTATGGAGATTGAAACGCGTCTTTATGATACGATTGCGTATAGGGAAGTGTGTTCAATGATTGAGCCTGATGTTGATGATGAGGAACGTTTAGAACTTACGAGAATTTTTTCTCAAAAAATGGAATATAAATGGAAAAAAGTTATTAATTATAAAGTTAAAGAAAATAAAAAGAACATGGGTAGATGAAAGTTGAGATAGTATATAAAAAGAACTAGGCTGTGACTAGTTCTTTTTGATAATTTCTAATAAATGAATTTTGATCATCTCTTACAATACATACGGTGTTATCTACAAGAGGGACAATGTCAGACATTTTTTCAGGTGGGGCACTTAGTATAGCTTGTAAGCCATAATTTCTAAGTAATTTAACTGATTCTTGAATTCTTTCACTATCCATCTTAGAGAAGGCTTCATCAAAGACGATAAGTCTAACTGTTTGGTTTTTCGTATTTGATGTATCGTTAGTTCGATATAGTTGAGCGAATGAAGCAAGTACAGAAATGTAGAATGGAGTTTGGGTTTCTCCTCCTGATTTCTTTAATAATGTTTTTGATAAGTGTTGTTTTCTTCCTTCATTATCTGTAACGATTAAGTCAAATTTTAAGTAAGTTCGATAATCGGTAAATTTAGCAATATTTCTTTCTATTTCACTACGAGTATTTATATCTAAAGTAGTATCAGCGAAAGTTATTTGTCTAAATAAATCTTCAATTGTGTCTTTGTATTTTTCTTGGAAAGCATCTTCGTTTACACTGTATCCTTCCATTAAAAGAGGATCGGTAATCATATCATAATAGTTTTTATATTCAGTACGTGGATTCATTATGAAGTGGTAAGAATCTGTTCCAAATTTAGAGCCACTTAAAGCATCGTTTAGAGCATCTATTTGCATTTTTACTGTATCAAAGTTAGATTTTAATTTAGCTAGGAAATCGTCTTTGAATTGAGCGATAGCGTTAGCTTTAGCTATTTTGATTTTTTCTTGATAGTCTACTAGTTTGTTGCTTTCAAATTCTTCTAGTTCTTCATCATATAGTGTATTGTCTCCAGCATTTGGGTTGTAAGAAATATGGTATACTGAATTGTATTGGCTTCTTAACATGATTAGTTTGTCTCTTAAGCCTTTGTTTTGACTATCAACGTGGTCTATCTTAGATTTATAGAAGTTTAATAATGTCGTAATGTTTTTAGTTCTTTCTAATTCTTCAATGAAGGCAGGTTCACCTGTTGACATGATCCAAGCTTTATTAAACATGTTATAAATAACTTCTTTAGCTTCTTTTACTTGATCTGTATACATAGGGATATCGAATTGCTCTAGTCTTTCTAGTTCGCTTCTTTGTTTTACTTGACTTGTTAGTAATTCGTCTTTTTGTACTTCGAATTCTCTAATTTTATTTTGCATTTTATCTATTTTGGCTTCTAAGACTTCTACATAACTTAAATCTAATTTATCAAGTTCTTTATCTAATTCATCTTTTTGGTGAACTAAATCAGGCATTTTCTTATATACGACACTTATTTCACTCATTGATTTTATCTCATTAGTGTTTAGAACCTCTACATGAGCAGCATCTTCAAAAGTAGTAATTAAACTTTCTAACTTAGTGTTAGTTTTTTGAATATCAGTATATTCATTTTCTAAGAATTGTTTTTCATTGCCTAAAGAGTTTATGCCGATGTAGTGATTACGCCATCTTTCTTTGTTGATTTGTCTTGCTACATATCCTTGATAAGTCATACCTGTTTCAGTGATTGAACGAGAATATTTTCTTAAATCTTCTACTTTATCACATTTCATTAAGTTACCTAGTAAAGAATCAATATAAGCACGAGCATAATCGTTCGTAGTAGTTAATTCTTCTGCTAGAGAACCTTTTATGCGTACAGGATTGGCTTGTTTTACTTTTAAGCAATCTACTAATCCAAAATCATATAAATTATATTCAAATTTTACTTCATCATATATTTTTAATGCTTCATCAAAATAGATTGGATCAATGATTAAATAAAATTTTTGAGTATTTAAGTATCCTTCAATTGCGTTTTTCCATTGTGGTGTTTTTACTTCTAGTAAATCGGCTAGAATGGATACTTCAATTGTTTTGTTATGTCTTTCTTTTAGTTTTTGTTCAATAATTCTTTTTAGTGTTAATAATCTTTGGTCATAGTTTTTTACTCCGCGATCTAGGTTAGATATATTAGATGATATTTCTGCTAGACGGCGATTGTTTTTCTTGATTTCTTCTTTGAATGAATGTAGAACTCCACTTATTTCTGTTTTTAGATTGTTAATATTTTTTTGCATTTCAACGAAGTAATCTAAGTCTAAGTTTTCTAAATCTATATTAGTGTTGAATTCTTCAATTCTTTTATAATATTGTTTAGCAATAGCTTTTAGTTCATTGATGTTTTCGTTGTCGTGTACATCACAAGCAAGTATTTTATTGATGGATCCCATCCATTGTAGTTGATAGTTGTCCATGTTAGTTACGATTGCTTCTACACTGTTTTGTAACTCTTTTATTTGTTCATCTATTTTAGCTTTTTTATCTTCAATTACAGCTTGTTGTTTGTAGATATCTAGGGAGTATTTTTCTTCAAGTAATTTTTCTTTAGCGGCAATCGTATTTTTGATTTCTTGTTCACATTTATCAATTAATAAAGAGTATTGTCCTAGATCTTCTTTTCCTTCGGTTAATTTTTCTTTATTTTGCTCTAGTTGTTTGTTTTTGATTTGTAGATCACTACGGTGATAAATGTATTTTTGTGTTAAGAAAGAATCTTCTTGGTTTCTCCATGTTTCATATACTTCTTTAATTTGTTTTAATTCTTCTACACGTTTAGCTAGTGTTTCTGTGTCAGATTCTAATCTTTTATAGTTACGGATGTTTTCTTGCATAGAAGCGATGTCTATCGTAGAGTTTACATCACATACGTATTCTGTAATAAATGTTTCAATGTTAGAAATAGGTGAAAATGGAATAGCTTTTTTGAATAAGCCAAAGAATGAATTAGATAAATGCCCAAATTTTTCTTTAATGAATTCGCGGTAGGCAGAGTTTGTTTCAAAGAAAGATATTTGGCTTTTATAATAGTTTTCTAATAAGTAAACTTTTAATTCTTTGATTGATAAAGGTAGTTTGTTGATAACGAACTTGTTTTCAGGTACAGGGCCATCATAACTAAAGTATTTATAATCAATTGATCCATCTTCATAGTTATCAAAAACAACACCAATCGTGCAGTATTCGTTGTTTACATCATCATAGAATTCTCCTACTACGTAAGAAGTGAAACGGCCATTTCTTAAATATAGCATATTTCCATTATCATCATCACCAACTTCACATCTTAAGTATCCTTTTAGGGTTCTACTTGATTTGTCAGAAGCACTTTTGTTAAAGAAGTGTCCAGTTGTATCTCCAAGCATTAATAGTTGGATAGCATCAATTACCGTTGTTTTACCTGCACCATTTTTACCTGTTAAGAAATTTATTTTATCTAATTCTAAAGTTTCAAAACGGAAATAATGCCAGTTGATTAAAACTATTTTCTTTAATAATTTCATTTTTCTTCCTCCTTATTCTAAATTGAAGACTGTGTCATCAACTTCTTGATTTAAGTTAATTGGTAATTCTTTTTCTTCTTGGAAAACCATTGAATAAATAGCATCAATTTTTTCATTGGTTACTACTAGTAGAATAGTAGGAAGAATAGCTAATTGACAAGCAGAATCATCAATTGATCCATCTATTTTAGTTAGGATATTTTGATTTACTAATAAACGAATGCTATCGACCATGTCTTTCATTGTTGGTTTTTTTAGTACGATTTTTAATTCTAATAATTTGTATAGGATACTTGCAGTTGTGGTGTAGACAACACTACTTGTTGCGTTTCTTTCTTTTTCTTCATCATAAATTGTTCTTAAAGTAAATAGAACAAGTGTTGTTAGTTTGTCTAAACGTAGTTTGTTATAACCATAGTCATTTTCTATATAAATAACTCCTAATACTTCATCTACTTTTAAAACATAATTTATAACTTTTAGATATCCTTCAAATAAATCATAATACTTTTCTATAAAGCGATAATCAGCATTTATTTTTCCTAAGCGATCTTTCACTTCATAGATTTCTCTAGTTACAAACGTTTTGTTTAGTAAATAGTTTGTTAATTTAGCAAATCTTTCTTTTTCCCCATTAGTTAAATTGTTGTAAGTATCTAGCCACATATTATAACTTCCTCCTTCTTAAATATGTCATTTTTGGTATTTTGTAACCGCTTGTTTCTACATTTCCGTTTTCTAATTCAATTTTATAGAAAATGTTTTTATCCCAGCCTTTTAACATTGAATGAATTGTTAGTATTAAGTCTTCATCTGAATTTATTTTTAGTTGTGAAGAAGGTAATTCATTTTTGTTGTTTAATATTTTGTTTTCTACATAGGCTAAGACATTTTTATGAGAATATGTGTTGTTCATGTTTTCAATGAAACTGCTTGCGATGTCATCTATGTGATCAAAAGAGGTATCATCTAGTTCTAGTGGCTCACTTGATAAGAATGGAGCAGTGTAACTTCTTACAAATAAACTACTTTCACTTAAGTATGCCGTTTGAGTCAAGTTTAAGTTATCGTAAAATGTTTGAAGTAGTTCATCTTGCGTGTTATCTACTAGAGAGTCTGCTAATTTATCAAGTAATTTAGACATTTTGGCTTTAATACTTTTATCGTTGTTTAACAAAGCTTTCATTTTTTCGGTAGTAGCACTTACGTAGTTTGTGTTCTTTTCATCTATTTTATCGATCATTTCTTCTAGTTCGTTTAGTTTGTCTACAACAAAATAAATCTTAGTGATTACATCTTCTCTAGCTTCATCAAGAGAATTAAATTTTTGAAAGTTGAAGGCTTGT
Source organism: uncultured Bacilli bacterium (assembly GCA_944363575.1). GTDB lineage: Bacteria > Bacillota_I > Bacilli_A > RFN20 > DUOF01 > CALVUJ01. The sequence continues at coordinate 15,901 of CALVUJ010000014.1, read as the reverse complement.
TTTTCTATTTCTTCAATATAATCACTATTTCTTAACCACTTTAAAAGTATTTGAACAATGTTTCCTTTAAATCTATTTAAGGAATCTTTTGTTTTTAAAGGCATGTATATTTGAGTTATTATTTTCTTTTGGTAGTTGTCAAAGTGATCTACTAGGACTTCGTTTACAGTGTTTAAAAAGCCAAGTTTATTATATTTACGGCGGATGTTGTGATATAAAGATTTTAAGTCGTTTTCTAGTTCGTTAGTGCGATCGTAAGCATTTAGTAAAGCTGTGTACATGAAGTCTTGACGGTCAGTGTCAGCTTGTATAAGGTTAGAGTAAATGGAGTACATATGTGTATTGTAAGCTTGTTCATCTTCTTTCATGATAGCGTACAATGTATTAATAATCTTTATTGAATAAGGTGCAAGAGCAATATATTCTTTGAAAGAAGTGTCTACTCCATATTCAATTTCTATCCAACCTGTTTCACATAATCTTTTTACCATAAATCTAGATAAGGAAAGGGCATCTTTGTTTAATTTTTTTCCATCATTAAAAACTTCTTCTTCGTCAGTATCTAGTGATAATAATTCAGTAGATAAGGTAGAAGATAGTTGGTGAATTAAAGTATCTTTTTCGATAACTAATTCTTGTTTAAATGCTTGTCTTAATACAAATAATGCACTTACATAGATATTTTTGTTTTTGGAATTAAAAACAGAAAACAAATTAGTAGGTAAAACTTCAAATAATCCCATAACTTCAACTCCTATTTAACCTATATAATTATAAATTATTTTTTAAGTTAATACAATGAATTTATTTAACTATCATTTACAAATATTTACATGTTTAGTTTATAAGGATGTCTTCTTCAGGGTAGGTAGTTGTGATTTCATTGTTTTTTTTGCTAGTCCACATAAGAATGGTGCTGCTTACTCCAAGTTGGCCAATGAACATTAATAAGATAATTGATAGTTTGCTTAAAACGTTTAAGTGTGGGGTTATTCCTAGTGTTAGTCCGGTTGTTCCAAAGGCACTTGCGGCTTCAAAGTATGCTTGTAAAAAGGTGATGTTTGTTGAACTTGTGATAACGATGATTGATACCGTGAATAATAGAATTTGCGAGATAAAGGTTACTAGAAGAGATTTTGTTACTGTTTCTTCTGGTATTTTTCTTCCTAAAAAAACGGCTTCTTTACGATTTTTACCGTAAGCAATTAGAGCAAGTATGCAAATAAAGAAGGTGGTTATACGTATGCCTCCTCCAGTTGATGCTGGGGCTGCTCCTATCCACATTAATAGGGCAAAGATAACTTGTGATCCTTGAGTGAAACTATTTAAATCTATAGTGCAGAAACCGGCACTTCGAGTAGCAACTGTATTGAATATGACATAGAAAATTCTTTGTGTTAAAGATATATTTTCGTTGTATAGGAGAGTGCCACTTGTTAATTCAATGATAAAGACAATTAATAAAGAAATTAGAGATATTGAAAAGTAGATTCTTAAGACGAATTTAGTGAAAAAAGACATAGTGAATTTGGTTTTTTGTTTTTTACATGTTATGTAGTTTTTTATGTCATAAAAGAAAGGGAATCCTAAGCCACCTATTATTAAACATATCATGATAACTGTTTGAACTAAGTAGTCATTAGCAAAGATAGCCATAGAATCATCTCCTATTAAGATGTCAAAACCGGCATTGTTTGTGCTGGAGATAGCGATAAATAGTGCTTGGAAAATGGTTGTTAGGATATTGCCATTGAAGGAAGGTGTGTCATAATAGGAGAAATAAAATTTTATAGATAAAATGATTGTAGCGATTAATTCAGTGGCAAAGATTCCTATAAGTGCAGACTTAAATAAATCAACTGTACCACCTAGTTTTCCTGTTCCTCTTTCAGCAGAAGCAAACATTCTTTCTTTTAAGCCTATTTTTTTGCCTATAAATAAGAAAAGCATAACTTTTAAGGCCATTAGACCAATTCCTCCAATTTGTATTAGTAACATGATAATTATTTGGCCAAAAACATTGAATTGTTGATCTATTGCTACGGATGTTAAACCGGTATCAGAGAAGGCACTAGAGGCTGTGAAGAGAGCATCTATAAATGATACTTGTTCTACACCGTTTTTTTGAGAGATGGGTAGAAGGAGTAAAGATGTTCCTAAGAAAAGGAATACAAAGTAAAAAGTAAAGATTTTTCTTGGTAATGTTTTGCAGTTGAATAAATTTATTTTGTTTAAAAATTCTTTCATAAGGCACCTCACAAATATATTCTATTTAAATTGATTTAAATACGTTGTTATTATATAATAGTTCGGTAAATATTTGTAGTATTTAAGGAGAGAAATGTATGGGTTTTAAAGTAAAGAAAGAGTTTGGTGTTATTGGGTTAGGTAGTTTTGGTCTTAGTGTTGTGGAGACTTTTTTGAAGTATGGTGTTAGTGTTATGGTTCTTGATAGTGATGAAGAAAAAATACAAAGAATTGCTAATAAAGTTGATTATGCGTGTGTTGTAGATACTACGGATGAGGAGGCTTTAAAGAGTACTGGTATTAAAAATGTAGATCATGTTTTTGTGGGTATTGGTGATGATGTTGAGGGTTGTATTATGACGGTTATGGCTTTAAAGAATATTGGTGTTACAAATATTACGGTTAAGTCTGGTAGTGATAAGTTGAGTTCTGTTTTAAAGAGTTTAGGTGTTGAAGATATTGTTAAGCCAGAGAAGGAAGTTGGAATTATGGTGGCGAAGAGAAAAATGCATCGTTTAGTTTCTGATTTTGTTAGTATGGATGATGAACATTCGTTAGTTCAAATTAAGATTGATAATGAGAAATTATTTAATAAACCTTTAATGGAATTAGAGTTTAGAAATCGTTTTAATCTTAATATTGTGGCTATTAGGAAGAAGAATGGTTTAGTGATGCCTAATGCTTCGACGGTGTTACAGAGAGATGATATTTTATATTTAATAGGTGAAGATAATAGTATTTATGAATTTGAAAAATATTTGGAGAATTAATAAAAGAGTGGGTGACCACTCTTTTATTTGGGAAATGAGTTTTTAGGCATTGGTAATCTTGCCTGTTAGTATTTTTTGCTTTTTTATTATTTTTATTCTTGAAGTTTCATAATTTACAATTATTCCTAAATATATGATATAGCAGGAGTAATAAATTAGTAGAAGTAGGATGATGATAGGAGTTATTGCTCCATAGTATTGTTTTAGTTTAGTGAAGTTTGTGATTATAGTGTAGAATAAGTGTAGGAAAATGGTTAATACTAAGGAGCTTATTATGGTGCCGGTGTATATGTTTTTTATTTTTTGGAAGGTTGATAGTTTGTAGAAAATTAGAAGTGATAAAAAGATTATTGCTAGGTCTATGAAAAAGGTGATGTTTTTAAAGATGGTGTAGTGTTGGATGGTGAAGGAGACAGAGAGGCTTAAGACAATGATAAAGATGATAATTATAGCGAGCATTAGGGAGTATATTTTTTTGTGTAAGTAATTTTTGAAAGGTATTTTATATAGTTTTTGGAAAGTAGTTAGAAGGGAAAATATGCCACTTGATAAGAGGTTTATACAGATGATGTTTATCACGATGCTTGTTATGTTGTTTAAGTTTAAAAAACTTAAAATATCTGAGATTTGGGCAAGATAGGGGTGTTCTATTATGGGTAAGTATTTACTTAAAATTTTAAAGATAGATAAGGTTATAATAAAGGAGGGAACATGTGCTACAAAGGTTAAATAAGAGAGATTTCCAGCATGCAGACTTGTTCGTTCACTAGTTAAATGTTTTAAGATATTTTTAAAGATAATAATATTTATAATGATCACTCCTACATAAAAAAACTCACATTATTATTTTGTGAGTTTTTTGTTATTTAATGTGGAAATGTTTATTTCGTTTTTTATGATTGTTTGTAATAATTTAGAATTGTCTGAACGAATGATTATTTTTTTCTTTTTATTGTTTTTTTCAGTGTAATATATTGTGAAAGAAGGGCGATGACCAAAGACCAAAAAGATAGTGTCACGAGGGTTATCTTTTATTTTGTTTATTGTTGAGTAGTTAATTGTCGTATCTTTAAAAAGTGAACGTTTTATTATTAATTTATCATGGTAGGCATAATATTTTTGTCTAAATAATCCTAAATAAAAAATTAGTATTAGTTCACAATTTATTAAGGCAATTAGAGTAATTGTTTGTTTTTCATGTGCTGATTTTAGTAAATCATTTGGGAAGAAAAACCAAAAAGATATTACTAAAAGGTGTAAAAGTAACGCTATGAAAAAGAAAAAAGTATATTTTCTTTTAAATTTAAATTCCATATAATCAACTCCTATTTATGTTCACATAAAGAATATATTATTTGAAGATAAAAGTCAAATAAAGTTTTATGTAATAAAGTGTTAAAATTGTTGAAGTAAAATTTGTTTTAATATAAAATGAAGTGTGCATATTATAAGGAGGAATTTTATTGATGAAGAAAAGATGGTTGCCACTTGTATTGCTGTTTTGTTTTTGTGTGTGTTTTATAGGTGGCTGTAAGGATGAGAATAATAGTGTCGTTGATAAATTAAATATTGATGGCAAGGATATTATTTTAAAAGTAGGAGATAAGACATATAGTGCTGATGAGTTATTTAGTGATATGCTTAATTCTGGTGTAGGTGTTCAAAGTGCATATTCTAAGATTTTAGAGATGGTTGTGGAGAGCAGTGTTGAAGTTGATTCTAATATGGAAGCGAGTTGGGAATTAAAACTTGATGCTTTTGAGGAGGAAGTTGCAACTTATGCTAGTTCAAATGGTGTTAGCGAAGATGAAGCAAGAACGCAATTGCTTTCTGATGAAGGGTATTCTTCAGTTGAAGAAATGAAAAACGCTTATTACTATGAAGTTAAGTTAGATAAAGTGCAAGATATGTATTGGGAAGAGAAAAAGGATGAGTATTATGATGCTTATTTTGAAGCTCGTTTACCATATTACGTTAAGCATGTTTTAGTTAAGACTAGTTATAATAGTACAAGAGGTATGTATGCGACTACGATTGATAGTAGTGATGCTAAAGCTTTACATAAAGTATATGATATGCTTGTTAATGGTTATAAATTTTCTTATATTATGAATCAGGTTTCTGAAGATACTGGTAGCAAAGATACAGGTCTTGGGTATCATATGGATTTAACTACTAGTTTCGTTAGTGAGTTTTTGCATGGTGTTTTTGTTTTTGATGCTCTTTTGAAAAATCAAACTTCAGAAGTAATTGGCTTAACTAATGATGTTTTGAGTTTGTATAGTAGTAGTACGACTGGTTATAATTTTGGAGTTATAAATGCTAGTGATATAGAGGCTTTAGGAGATAGTAGTGAGAGTTCTTCTTATGAAGATATTCGTATGTATGAAGGCGATGACACTGAAAGTAAAGATACAATTTATAATGCGTATGGATATAATTCTTTATATTCAAGATCAATAATATTTAATCAAACTTTTAATAATCCAGGTATTAGTGTTATTGCTTATGATTTAGATGAAGACGCACCTGAGAATGTTGTTTCTATTAATATTAACGGGGTTAGTAAAAACGTTTTAACTGATGAAAATGGGAACATTGTGTTTGTAGTATGTGCTAGAGGTAGTAGCAGTGATTTGTGGATACATTTCTTAACAGTTAATGTTTCTCCTTTTGATACGAATGCGAAGTTATTTTTCTCAATGGATCAAGATAGTATGATTGAGAAAATGGTTGAAGAAAAAAGAAAAGTTTTAGTAAATGAAGGTAAGAGTGAAGATGAAATTAATACTGAAATTACAGCATATAAGAATGAATTAGAGCAATATAAAACATACGTTGATCTTAAAGGTGGAGAAAAGCAAACTGATAGAAACGATGTTATTGATGAGTTAGAGGAAATTGTTAAGACATATGCTAAAAGAGGAATTACTTCTGGTGAAGTTGCTGGGGAAGATCAATTTATTTCATATGATATGGTTGAGTATTTTATGGAGAAAGGTAACATTGTTATTGTTAATGAAGATGTTAAGAAGGCTGTAGAAAGTTATATTGCTGCTCAAAAAGAATTAATAGATTTAAAGAGTATGAATTCAATTGTTGAAGGATGGAGTGAATATTATAAATTAGTTAGTCTTGCTCATTCTGAAGAAATTATTAGTAGAAAGATTCCTATGGAATGTAGTGTAGTTGCTAATGGCGATGGTAAAAGTTTGTGTAAATATAGTTATGAAAATGGCTTTGAGATAATGTTAGAGTATGATGAGAATGATGGTACAATGCCTGCTGAATATGTTGAGTCATATCATATAGGTGATTCTGCTTTTGAATTAGCAGTACCTACTCGTGAAAATTATACATTTGATGGTTGGTATTCAACTAGTGATTATAAAGAAGGAACGAAAGTTGTATCTATTGATACAAGTAGAAGTTCTACTAAAAACAAGATTGTTTTGTATGCTAAATGGATAGAAAATGTAGAGTAGGAGGAAAGTAAATGAGACGAAATAAGAAAATTTTAGGTTTGCTTGCTTGTGCATCATTTGTACTAGCTGGGTGTTCTTGTAGCAATGATACAGGAAAAGAAAGTATAACAGCTAATGTTAGTAATGGTGAAAATCAAATTGTTTCTGGATTAACGGAAGGCACTAAAAGTTTGAATTTGCAAGAGTTATATGAAAATTTAAAGTCAAGTTCTGGTAATGAAGTAGTGGCAGATAAGTTAATTCAAATTATTTCTGATAGTATTTTAAGCGATGCTACTTGGAAGGCTAGATATGATGCTAAAATGGCTGAAAAAATGGATGAATTGATTGAAAGTGGTAATTATGAAGTTGATGGTGAGTTTGATGAAGAACTTTTGGTTAAGTCATTAAAAGCTAGTTTATATAATGTTACTTGCGAGAATAATGAATATGGTCCGACTTATAAAACGGATGGTGTAACAGTGGATGAATATTTGTTGTGTGATTATAGTGATTATAAAGAAAAAGCTTTGAAGGTGGATGTAATAAATGAGATTTTGAATGAAAAATATATCTATGATAAGGTTTTGAAAGATAAAACTAATTTACTTACTACTAAAAAAGCAAGAGTAGTAGAGTATGTTTCAATATCTAGTAGTGATGAAGATGCTTGGGATTTTATTACTGAAAAAGTTAATGAATTAGCTGCGAGCGATTCAACGTTGACTTTAGAAGAAATTAAGGATAGCTGGGTTGAAAAGTTAATTACGGATATTGGTGAAGAGTATGCTAAAATTGGTACAAGTGAAGATTCTAATGGTAGTATATTATCTGATTATACTGGTGGGTATAAATATAGTAAAGAAGAAGGGCTACATTTAAAGAAGCAAGAAGTGTATGAAGAAAGTTATTACGATGATGTTGTTATAACTAGCGATAGTAATAGTATACTTAATTCTACTCTAGTAGAAAGAATCTTGAGCGATAACGTGTTAGATGCAAATGTTAGTAAGACTATTAAGATAAATAATAGTTATTATTTGGTTTCTCCTCTTGCAGGGTCAAATGTTGATGCAAGTGATATTAGAATTACTGATACTTCAAATAGCAAATATTATTTGGTTAAGGTTGATGTTATTAATAGTGAATCTAATGAAGATTTAATTTATCGTGCTGTTAAAGTGTTAGCTACTAATGAGTCATTAGTTAGTGATAGTGTTAATTATTATTTAGAACAAAATAAAAACAATATTAGTGTGCATGATGAAGAGGTTTATGCTTATTTAAAAACACAATATCCTGATATATTTGTTGATTAATTTATTTGTTTTATTAAAGGAGGAGAAGCAATGAGAAAAAAAATATTATCGTTTATGATGTTACTTATAGTTGCTTTTTGCTTTGTTGGTTGTAAAGATGAGTCAAAGGAAGAATCTGTTTTAGTAGTAGATGGTAAGGAAGTCATAGCGACAATCAATGGAGTTAATTATACAGCAGATCAAGTTTATGATAGTTTAGTGAGTTCTAACATTAGTGCTGAATATCTTTATGAACAACTAGAAGATCTTTTAATTAAAACGGCTGTTCCAGTTACTGATAGTATGCGAAGTCGTATTGTTAACGAAGTTGAAAAATGGGACAAAGATATAAAAGAAAATGCTACGATTAGCGGGACATCATATAAAGATGCTTTAGCGGAGGCTTTGGAAGAAGAAGGAGTAGCAAGTAAAGATGAATTGATTGAGAAGAAAATTTTTGCTTTACAAGAAGAAATTATTACTAATGAGTATTGGACTAATGCTAAAGAAAATTACTATAAAGAATATTTGAATAATTATTATGTTTATCATGTTAGTCAAATTTTAGTTGGTGTAAGTACGAGTGGTAATACCGATTATTTTAATGTTAGTGTAAGTGAAGATACTGCTGAGAAGTTAGCAAATGTTGTTGATTCTTTAATAAGTGGCGAAAGTTTTTATAATGTTGCTTTAAGATATTCCGATGATTCTAATAGTAAAAATAATGGTGGTGATTTAGGGTTAGTTACTTTAAATGATACTTCTATTTCTGATGAAGTTAAGTATGCTTTGGCTAGTTATAGTACTCTTTTTGAAAATGCTAGTTTGGGTATACCTAATTATGTTAATGAAGCAGTTTATGGTAATGGAATTGAAGCCATTCCTCAAATTTACATTACTAAATTAAGCGAAGAAGCAGATAAGACAGATTCTAATATTACTTCAACGGGATCTGATATATCTTCTTCATCAAGATTTTATACTAGATCAATTATTTTCAATAACCTTTTTAATTCAAGAACATTTAGATTTCTTCAATCTGATGGGACAGAAAGCGTTAAATCTTACGATAATATTAGAATGCCTTTAACGGCTGAAGCAGGATTTGCTAGTGCGAGTACTCAAAATGTAGTAGTAAACGAATCAGGTATTCCTATTTTAGTTGTTAGAAGCGACTCAGGAATTCATTTTTTATCAATTACTAAATCGGCTTTTGTTGGGGAAGATGAGTTATTAAAATATTATTCAAAAGAAGTGGATAATACTGATGGTTATAAAAATTATTTAGAAAAAGCTATTGATGAAAGTGATTATGAAACGAGATTAGAAGAATTAGAAGGCTTTGCTGAAGAATACGCTATTATGAAAGTTAGTGATAATAGTGATTTTGCTGGAAATGAAGATTTTATTCGTTATGATATGTTTGAGTCTTATTTAGGTGGAACATATAGTGGGGTAAAATTTGAAATTAAAAATGAGAAAATTAAAAATGTTATTGAACAATATATTAATGCTCAAAAAGAGTATGTTAAGACTAAAATTAGTAATGTTTTTTCAGAGGGCTATTTGAGTTATTCTAATTCAGCGGAGTATGCAGATAGTTTAGTTATTAAAAAAGAAATTCCTATTTTACAATGCTTAGATAATAAAGGATGTACGTATACATATAAAGATGGGTTTAAAGCTTATAGTTCTGGAGGTGGCGAATAATGAAAAAGTTTAAATTATTTATTAGTTGCTTCATAATTTTAGTTTCTATCTTCGGGTGTGGTAAAGATGAGGTAGCGGATACTTATGCAGATGTTAGCAATAAAGATGAAGCTTTGAGTTCTAATAAAGGTGATGCTTTAACAATTGGTCAAGTTTATGATTACTTAAGGGAAAATAGTGATGAAGTAATTGCTAAAAATATTTTTAAAGATGTTATGAAGAAGCAATTAAATATAGATAATGATACTGACATGATGTCACTATATGAAAAATATTTAAATGAATATTTTAAAGAAACTTTTGTAGATAATGAAACATATAAATACGATGGTGAGTTTAATGAAGATTTGGTGGTTAAGTATTTAAGAAGTGAATCATATAGTGTTTTGTGCGGTGACGGTTATACTTCTGGAAAGTTAGATAGTGAATATTTTACTTGTGATTATACTGATTATATAAATAAAGAAGTTGATTATGATATTTTCCTAAAGATGCTTAAGGTTAAGTATGTTCTTGATGAAAAAACTAGTTTAATTGATAGAAAGGAAGCAAGAAAAATATCATATTATTCTGTTTCTAGAAGTTCTAGTACAGATTATGAAACTAGGGAAAACTTAGAAAAATATGTACAAGATATTTTAACAAATCATGCTTCTGATGATGGAACTCTTATAAGGAGTTTAGAAGATGTTGCTAATATTCATCGTACTGAAGATTTAGATGAAATAGAAGAAGAATATAATAAAGTAAATACGAGTAGTGATTCTAATTTTAATTACTTAGAAAAATATACTACTTGTGGAGATAAAAGATGCACTTTAGAAGAAGGAAAGGAATATCAAGAAAATCTTATAAATGAAAAAGAGTATATCGTTACCAAGGTAGTTACAAAAGATGACACTAGTGTGTTATATGAAGGAGTAAGAGATGTTCTATTTTCTGAAAATGTTGAAGATTATTTATTTACAATAGGTACTAATAAATATTTAATGTCACCAGTTTATGGAGAGAAAGATAGCACTGAAGTTAGAGATATTGTGTTATTTGACGGATCATCTACTTATTATGTAGTTATTGTGGAACTTATAGATAGTAGTTCAAGTTTTGAAAATAAAGTTTCTGTAGCGGAGCTTTTAGTAGATACTATTTCAGAAAGTGAGATTTTTGATTATTACTTAGAAGATACTGATTTGAAAATATATGATAAGCAAATCAAGGAATATTTTATTGAAAAATATGGAGAATATGAGAAGGAGTAAAACTCCTTTTTTTGTTTTTAAAAAAAAAGAGCAGAGCTCTTTTATAATGGATAATCGTTTACATCAATACTATCGTGTGGGTTTGAATTAGAAAACGATGAATATGATGGAAGTGTTTTATCTGATATATATGTTTTTGTTATATAAGGTAGTAAACTTGGTTCGTTTAGTAAATTTTTTGTTGTTATAACACCTTTAACATATCCATTATCTAATACCACTAATCTTCTAATCTTATTTTTAGCCATAATTTTTGCTGCTTCATCAACAGGAGTTGTAGGGCTAACAAAGAAGATGTTACCAGAAGTCATTACTTTGCTAATTTTGGTATTTAGTTTGTAGATGCCTATTCCTCTAACAAGAATATCTCTGTCCGTAACTACACCTACAATGATTTCCTTTTTTGTTATTGGCAAAAAACCAATGTTATTTTCCTTTAAAATAGATATTGCTTCTTTAATAGTTGTGGAATCTTCTACATAAATAGCAGGTGTTGTCATTAGGTCTTTAACAAGTTTATATTTCATTTTCTTTCTCCTCTCTTTTATATGTTTCCCTAAAAAAATAAAATAATTATAATAAATTACGCATATATTGAGATAGGTGAAATATATGTATGATGAAAATCATTATATAAGAAAAAGAATATTATTTTTCTTAGTTAATATAATTGTTGTTTTTGTACTTATATTACAATTTTTAAGCAAGCAGCTTATGCCTGTTATTTATGAATATGGAAGATATCAATGTAATAGTATAATTACTAAGATAGTTAATACAGTTGTGATGGATGAAATAAATGAAGATATAAAAGAAGAGATAGTTATTTATGAAAATGAGGGAATTGTTTCTTTGGATTTTAACACTGCAATTTTAAATTCTATTGCTAGTAAATCGATAAAAAAGATGCAAGGATATCTTTATAAATTAGAACATGGTTTATTGGAAAAGGATTTTATTGAAAAGGTTGGTATTAATACAAGTGATGATAAATTAAAAAGAGGAATAATATATGAAGTTCCTTTCTCACGAGCATTTAATAATTCTGTTCTAGGAAATTTGGGTGCAAAAATACCAGTTCGTTATTCTCTAATTGGCGAAGTTAGTGGTGAAATTGTCAGTACACTTAAAGAATATGGGATAAATAATGCTTTACTCGAAATAAACTTGCAAATAAGTTCTAAATCAATGGTGTCCATTCCTATTTTAAGTGAAGAAAGCACGAATCAAATATCAATCCCTTTAGTTATAAAAATAATACAAGGTGATATTCCAGAATCATTTTTTGGTTCAAATGTAATAGGAGGTGTTAATTGATGTTAACTTTTTTATTTGAACAATATGGGTATTATCCTAAGGATTTTCAAGAAAACTTTTTTTGTATTGATAATTGGTTGTTTAGATTGATTGAAACAGAGGAAAGTGATGAATATATAAGCCAAGTAGATGAATATGCTCAAAATATTAGAAAAAATTTTTTTGATAAAGGGCCTTACATAATTAGAACAAGATCAGGAAAAATATCGTCTTTTTATGATAATAAAAAATATGTTCTAGTGAGTATTCAAAAAGGTAAGTTGTCTTTAAAAGATTTAAATAAGTTTCATTACATTTTTAAAGAAGAAGGTAAAAGTGTCAATTTAAAGGATTTACTTACCACATGGGAAAGAAGGCATGAAGATATTGAAAGAGAGGCTTTGTATGCTTTAAGAATCGATAGTGTATATTATAAAAATAATCTAGAAATATCAATGTTTAGTCTAGGGTTAGCACAAAATGCTTTGCAGTATTTAAGTGAATTAATTTTAGATTATGGCGAGATAGTAGAGGAAGTTTCAATTGTTCATAAAAGATTAAATAATTTAGATTCATTTGATTTTTTTAATCCTTTTAATTTTGTGGTTGATCATCCATTAAGGGATTTGGTTGAGTTGTACAAAAGTAATTTTTTACATTTTGATGATTTAGTATCTTTGTTAGATTATTATAAGATGGAAAGTAAATTAGCATCATTATTTATGTCTAGAATTTTATATCCAGCAAAGATATTTGACTGTCTTGAAGAGAAGGTGATAAAAAAAGAACAAAATTTTAAAATTAATTATAATATTGAAAACGAAATGCAAAAAATAAAAAAAATTTATAAATATTTAAAGGATAAGTATAATATTAGGCCTATTAATTGGCTGGACTATTAAAATCATTAGGAAGGACTTCAACACCTATTATTCCTGGTATTTCATCCATTAAAATCATTTCAACTCCGTTAGAAATAGTCTCATCTAGATTAAGACAATCGGCACAAGCTCCTAACATTTTAATGTAAACGATACCATTTTCAAATTTAACAAATTCAATGTCTCCCCCATCGTTTTGTAAAAAAGGCTTAATTTTTTCTATGACTTCAATAATTTTTTCACTAATATTTTCCATTTTTACACTCCTCTTTATTGTCATGTAACTTTACTTATGATAACACAAAATGATATACTTTATTAGTAGAAAGAAGGAAAATATATGAAAAAATATTATCCGGGTAATATAGTTAGAGGAAAAGTAATTGGAATTAAACCGTATGGGGTTTTTGTGAATTTAGATAACGAGACTATTGGATTAATACACATTTCGGAAATTTCCGATGAATTTGTTCCAGATATTGGTAAAATAGTAAAAATAGGGGATATTATAGAAACAAAAATAGTAGATATAGATTACGAAAACAATAAAGCAAAATTAAGTTTGAAGGCTTTAAGAAAGCGAAAAAGATATAAAAATAAGAAGTACTCTTTGGCTGAAGAAAAAATTAATGCAAAAGAAGAATTTTTACCGATTAAAGTACGGATAAACGATTTTGTAAAAGATGCTAAGGAAAGGTTGGGAATTATATGATAAAAATAAATTATGATTACAGCAAAACAAAAATGAAGGACATTTTAAAACACAATGAGAAAATAAAAGAAATAGTAAAAAACTTTAATGAAGGAAATTGTCAGGGGAGTGATTACATTGGGTGGTATAAATTTCCTAATTCAATAGATAAAAACATAATTGAAAACATAAAAAAAGATGCTGAAGAAATAAAAAAAATGGCTGATGTATTGGTTGTTTGTGGAATAGGAGGATCATATTTAGGATCTAGGGCGGTAATAGAAGCAGTTAAAGGATTTTATAATAAAAATATGGAAGTAATATATTTGGGTAACACGTTTGATGAGAGGTATACCGAAGATACATTAAACTATTTAAAAGAGAAGAATTTTTGTGTAAATGTAATTTCTAAATCAGGGACTACGTTAGAAACGGCAATTGCTTTCAGGTTGTTAAAAAGGTTGTTACAAGATAAATACGGAGATGATTATAGGAAAAGAATTTATGTTACGACCGACGAGAAAGATGGATGCCTTAGAGAAATGGCTGACATTGAACAATATAAATCATATATAATTCCTAAAGATATTGGTGGCAGATATAGCGTTTTTACGCCAGTTGGGTTATTGCCTATATGCGTAGCTGGCATAGATATTGATAACTTTTTAAATGGGGCGAAAGAAGCATATAAAGATGTTAAAAACGAAAACTTTGAAGAAAATATTGCTCAGCAATATGCTTCATATAGGTATGAACAATATATGAACAATGAAAATATTGAAATTTTTGTTACATATAGTCCATATTTTAATATGCTTGCTGAATGGTGGAAGCAACTGTTTGGCGAGTCAGAAGGAAAAGACGGAAAGGCTTTATTTCCTGCGAGTGCTAATTTTTCTACGGATTTACATTCTTTAGGGCAATACATTCAACAAGGAAAAAAAGATTTTTTTATAACCCAAATAAAAGTGACCAATGAAAAAGAAAAAGTTTTTATAGAAAAGGACAAACAGGATATTGACAACTTAAATTATTTGTCAGAATTGTCTCTTGGGCAAATCAATTTAAGTGCACAAGAGGGGGCTAATAAAGCTCATTATCAGATAGGAAAGGTTGACAATTTCACCTTTGAAATAGATTTAATTAACGAATTTAATATAGGATATATATTGTTTACTTTTATGTATAGTTGTATGATAAGTGCAAATTTATTAGAAGTTAATCCTTTTAATCAACAAGGGGTGGAGTTTTATAAAAAAGAAATGAGAAAAATTTTAGTAAAATAGAAATAAATTTATAAGTTCATAATCAAAAGTTAACGCATATATTAATATGTAAAAGTATAAGAACATATGTATAATAAAACGCATTCAATTGTTAAATATAAAAAAATAAAAAAGTTTATCAAAAAAATATTGACTAGGGTCAATAAAGATGTTATATTGAAAAAGCGAATTTGATATGTTCCATATGGATGCTTAGCTCAGTTGGTAGAGCATCGCCCTTACAAGGCGAGGGTCGGGGGTTCGAGCCCCTCAGCATCCACCATTTTATGTCAGAACAGTAATAGGGGGTGCAAATCCTCCACTGGCAATTGTGAACTTGGAGGAGTAGCGAAGTGGCCAAACGCGGTTGACTGTAAATCAATTCCCAACGGGTTCGGCGGTTCAAATCCGTCCTCCTCCACCACTGTTGGGGTATAGCCAAGCGGTAAGGCATCAGACTTTGACTCTGACATTCCCCTGGTTCGAATCCAGGTACCCCAGCCAATATAAGCTGGTCCGTTAGCTCAGTAGGTAGAGCACGTGACTTTTAATCACGGGGTCACAAGTTCGAATCTTGTACGGATCACCATTGTGTTTGCCCAGATGGCGGAACAGGTAGACGCACAGGACTTAAAATCCTGAGGGTTGAGAGACCCGTGCCAGTTCGATTCTGGTTCTGGGCACCAAAAAAAGTGTATATTTCTACAAAAAGTATTGATATTCAATGAAATGTATGCTATTATTATTCGGCATTGCGGGTCCTAAGAGGGGGAAGCGATGAGAGAAATGATCTTTGAAAACTAAATAGAAACGTCAGCAATAAATTTAAGTTAAGAAAAAGCGAGAGCTAAAGAAAAAAATAAGAGAGTTTGATCCTGGCTCAGGATTAACGCTGGCGGCATGCCTAATACATGCAAGTTGAACGGGAAGTAGCAATACTTCTAGTAGCGAACGGGTGAGTAATACATGAGTAACCTGCCTAATTGATGGGGATAACTGATCGAAAGATTAGCTAATACC
>CALVUJ010000013.1 GCA_944363575.1 uncultured Bacilli bacterium | reverse complement strand
AAAGAATTTCAATATTTTTAGAGGTAACGAGTCGTGCATCAAGTCCTTGAGTGAAGTCAACATTAGCTTTGCTATCTACTAGTTGTTGTAGAAGCTCTCTGTTTTCCTTACAAGCAAGAATATTAGGGTCTAGCAACTTAATATTTTTTTGCCCTCTCCAGAATTCCGATAAATTTGCTACTTTTTTCGATATCTTCCCTTCTTTTTTAGATACTATACAAAATGGGCAATGGCGTGGACACCCACGCGTTAAAAAACCATAGGCAGTATCTTTCGTTAACTTTGGATACAATGAGTAATCGGGGCAAATATGCTCAATTTCATCTGGCAATTTACCCTCTAAACCATATCCTGTACCACCAACAACTACTTTTTTCGCGTTGATTACAGTGTTGTCATCGACGCTGTATTCATCCGAAAAAACTTTACTTTTGTACACTATATCATAGTGTACAAAATGATTGCACCATTCAACTTCATCACCTATTTTTTTGTTTTTTGCCGATATTTTCATTAGTGCCAGGTTAGGAAAATTATGCGAATCAACATCAATTAATCCTATTCTCATTTTGTATCCCTCCTAATATTCTTTTAATGCTTCTAACACTATTGTTATATCATTTTCTATTTCATCTACATCAAATGCTCCCATAGGAGTTTTGCAAGTTGAATTATTAGACTTCGTGTAAAAAATATACTTGCCCTCTTTACAAACTGAATGTAATACTGTTGTCATCTTACTCTCAAGGACAACTTTTTCTAATTTTTTACCATTAGTTTTTATATTAGTGAAAACATTTCCATAGTCATCTCTAACAGTTTGAGAATGTGCTATAAATATTACAGTTAAGTCATTTCTAAATGACAATGGAGCATCTACTATTTCCCATACTGACTGAGATAAATCTATCCACTTGTCATATCCCTTTTCTTTGGCTCTTCTCATCTCATCAGCAACCATAATACCGTTTAATGTGTCAATTATTATAGTCATTATGTGTTTTTCTTCTTTGTTTATTTTATTTAAAAGCCTTAATATTTCATTAGGCTTATCTGTTCTAGCATAATTTCTATTTTCTATGTTGTACTGTTTCCTCCATCCTTTCCAACTTAATCCCTTTTTATCTGCATCTATATAAAATGTTGTTTTAGGGTCTAAGTTTTGCATACTGGTGGTCTTACCAGAACCACTCTCACCCATAATACCAATAACTTTAGCCATATGTACTCCTCTTATTTAATAACTAAAAATTTACTTTCTTTTAATGTAGCAAAGTCTAGTTGCTCTCCAGCCTGTAATTTTCTTTTTATCTTATCTTTATCTGGCTTAATCTCAATACTTGCCAAATCTTGTTCTAGTGCTTTTTCTGCATCTGAAATTTCTACAGAAACACTTTTACTTTTATATATAGTAAATTCCTTATTTTTAAATTTAGGTATATCTGCAAGTTCCATTGCTTCAAGTAATACTGTTAATATTCTTTTTTTGTTATTTTGATTATTCTTTATTTTATTATTAATCCTGTCAATTTCTTTCTTCAAAAACTCTGCTTGTCCCTCTAATTGTGACGTATCATAGTCTAGGTTTTTGCATACTTTAGCATAATTAAAGGCTTTTTCTTTTAATGAAAAATCAATACTTTCTTTTGTATTTTTTAGTGCTTCTTCAAACTCTTTTGACATTTCTTCATCTGTCGCCATTTCATATAATTCACGATAATCTCCCATTATATCATAAATAGTCTGTTTCATAATTTTACCTCTTTTCTTTTTTTAAAATATGTAGTATAATTAATATGATTTATTTGTTAAGTGGCTTATATTAAGTCACTTTTTTTATAGCTTTATGTCATCAACATTCACTTTATAAATTGAAGATAAAACCATAAGTATATGCTTTTTAGGTTTAGTAATGCCTCTCTCCCAATTAATTATTGTATGTATACTAACTCCTAACTTGTCGGCTACTTCTTTCTGTAGCAATCCAGCATTAACTCTTGCTGCTTTCAATGTTATTTTCATAAATCCTCCTTTAAAATATCATAATCAATAACTTAAATCCCCAATATCCTATTTTGTAACAACCGATAACCGACGTTATTAACACTATTATTGTAATGATATTGGTCAATATATCTTTTTTCTTTTTAATCATTAAACTAACACTCCTACATTTAAGTATACTAATCTATTGTTATTATCTCTAACAGCTCTAACTTTGCCATATTGAAGAGCCGATTTAATAGCGTCTTTGTTATGTATTGCCTTTATGCGTATTAATTCTCCATTTACCAATATCATTGTATACATATTAAGCACTTTTCCTCACCTCCTGTTTAAAATAATATGGATTATCATTCGGACTTACTAATGGCAATCCCTTTGCTTTTCTTAACGCATTTAATAGCTTATTAATCAATGCCCACTTTTCTCCTTTAGATAATCAATTACCTCCTTTCATTTTATGGAAGTGGGGGGAATTGAACCCCCGTCCAAACCAACTACTCAATAAAAATACTTTTACACCATTTAATTAAGGATTTTCTCCTATCTCCACCACTTAATTTTTGAAAAATTAAGAAAAAATACTGTTATTCCCTGACCCTCAAATATTTACCAACAGTATGGATATTGTTTTGGGGTAACTTAAATTAAGCTACGGATAAATATTGTTTGTCTTTTATTTTTAAAATTGTTTAGCTATTAAGGTTGCTATCCTAGTGATATTTTTATCTTTCTTTAGCCTGTCGACCCCTTTACACTCCCTTATTTACAATACCACCTATGATATTTAACCTGTCTTTGTAAACACACTTATCACA
>CALVUJ010000012.1 GCA_944363575.1 uncultured Bacilli bacterium | reverse complement strand
CAATCATCAATAGGCTCTGCTTCAGTAGGTGTTGCTGTTGCTTCAACAACGGCCGATGAACCATTTACAGTAACAGTTCCATCATTTTGTATTCCGTAAATAAATCCACTTATAGTTGAACTTCCAGTAATAGAAATATTTCCTCTATTCATTACACCAACATCCGCTTGTCCAATGTCATCAGAATCTGTCGTTCCAATTGAACCCCCAGTTATTTTAAGTGTTCCTTTATTAAACACAGACCTCAAATAAACATTTTCTTTTATTGTAAGTGTAGAGCCTGCACCATTATACACAGAATATGAATTTCTTTGAACTTGATGGTTAATTGCAGTATCATATCCATCTTGCGAGTCCGTGTCATACATTTCTATAGACCCATCTACTGAAAATATCAAAGGATTGATTGCCCCCGTAAAAAATGTATTCGAAATCTTTATTGTTCCCTTGTTAAATATAGGTGCTCCCATATAAACTCTGTCATCAATATCATAGTCATAATAACTAGCACTAACAATAAAAAGTTTACCGCCCATAAATTCTAGAGTCCCCTCATTTTTAATGAAACCAACTATGTTATCAAAGTCTGTACCATAACCGTGAAAATTAGCATCATCAAAAACTATCGTCAAAGTTCCTCCTGACATAACTTTTATTAAAAAAGGAATCCCATTCTCATAGATATCCTCAGCCTCATCACTAAACCCTGTCAAATAACCTCTTCTAGTCTCATCATTTACATTCAAGCCACCAGATGATCCCCTACTTATACCTTGTTGAAATGTAATTGTTTTTTTCTCCCCTTTTTCAATTACTATTTGTGTATTAAACTCCACACCATTATCATCACGAACAATTATGTCATCACAGGATCCTATTATTTCAGTTAGTAAACCATCAATATCCGGTTTTTCAGTACAATAGGAATACCCTTCTACCTTCGCTCCCTTAAATAACATCCCAACAAATAAAAAAGCAAATATCAAAACAAGATACCTAACAAAATTAATTATCTTAAAACCATTATTTTCAAAAGAATTTCCCTTATAATCCATGAAACATTCCTTCTTTCACACTAATATATTTTAATTATAAAATCTCTTATTGTTTTTAACAATAATTACACCTTTTTTTTCTCCTTAATGTGGGAAATTTCGACAAACTAAAACTAACATTTTATGAATAATCTACTTAAACTAACCAATAATAAACATATAAACAAAAGAAAGGAAGAGAAAAATGCAACAACCAACAGGATTAACCCCTAAAGATTGTCTTTACATTGAAGACATCTTAAACCAATCATTAAATTTAGTAAAAAAAACAAACTATTATTTTGAAATGAGCAAAGATCAAGAAGTAAAAGACTTACTAGAGGACATAAATGTCTTATTGACCGCTCAATATGAAGACTTATTAAATCTAATGGAAGGAGAACAACAATGAACAACACTAACATATCTGATAAAGACATTTTAATTGATGTGTTAACATCAATTAAATCACTAGCTAACTTGTACCATAATTTCAGTATAGAAGCCAGTAATGATCTCGTATTCGATATCTCAAGTGATCTAAGAGAAGAAATCTTTGATGAACAAAGAGACTGCTTTAACCTTTTATATAATAAAGGATGGTATGAAATAAAAGAACAATCACCTAGCGAACTATCTAAACAAGTAGCTATGTTTAATAAAAGTAAAACAGAACTAGATTCTTACTCTATTGATAATAATTATTAAAAAAAAATCAAAATGTGGTGAGTTTTCACAGGTCTAAGCCTTAAATTAAGTATTATCCTTATTCGCATGAAAGGGAGGCTGTAGACGATTGTATTGAGTTTGTAAACTAATACTTAACCTAAGTCTGTGGGGATTGCTAAAGATAACATATAGAAAGACTTTACAAACAAAAAAAAGATAAATTGACAGGGTTATTCTACAAAAGTAATTAAACAAATAAAAAAAATAATCTCAGTTCTCTTAGAGATTATTTTTTTTTGTAACTTTTTTCTAGGCACAAGCATACATTGTATTGAATAAAAAGAAAAGGAGAATCAAAATTATGGACAATACACAACAAACTTATAAGTATGCTTTACCTTACACTCAAGGAAACATACCTCAACCTTATCCACCTACTCCAACCACTACTCAACAAATAGCACCACCTAATCCTACTACTCAAATACCATATCAACAACCATACTCCCCAAATCCCTTCAATCCTTCTAAAAGAGTAGAAGAATCCTACATCGAAAACATCCTAAGATTAAATAGAGGAAAACTAGGAACCTTCTACATGACTTACAGTGACTCCAATGAATGGCGAGATCGTATTTATAAAGGAGTTATTGAAGCTGCTGGTATCGATCACATCGTTATAAGTGATCCAAGAGATGGAAAAAGATATATTTTATTAAATATTTACTTAGACTGGGTAGAATTTAATGAAGAAATAAATTATGAATATCCTTTAGCGTAAACCATATCTATGATATGGTTTTTTTAATCTATCTGCCAATCAATTACTTCTCTATTCTTACTCTTTAAAAACTCATTAGCTTTAGAAAAATGCTTACAACCAAAAAAACCATTATAAACAGATAAAGGTGAAGGATGACTAGCTTCTAATACTAAATGATTTGGATTAGTAATTAAAGCTTTCTTCTTTCTAGAAGGAGCACCCCAAAGCATAAAAACTTTAGAGTTATTATCATCATTTAACTCCTTAATCAAACGATCTGTAAACACTTCCCAACCCTTATTACTATGTGACATAGGACTAGAATCTCTCACACTCATAATCGTATTAAGAAGCAAAACACCTTCCTTAGCCCATTTCGTTAAGTTGCCATGACTTGGTATCTTACCCCCCACATCACTAACAATCTCTTTATAAATATTCACTAAACTTGGAGGAACCCTAACCCCTTTATTAACTGAAAAACACAATCCATGTGCTTGAAAAGGTTGATGATATGGATCTTGCCCCAAAATAACAACCTTTACATCCTTAAAATCCGTTAACTCTAAAGCTTTAAAAATTTCCCCCTTACGAGGATAAACCTTATACTTAGAATACTCATCTAACAAAAATTTCTTTAACTCTTGAAAATACTCTTTTTCCTTCTCTTCATCAATAATTCTTTTCCATCCATTCACTATTTCCACACTAACACTTCCTCAACACAATTTTAACAATTTCTCTAAAAGAAAAAAACCTAATTCTTAAAAAACTAAACCCTAACCCACTATTAACATACAAACACTTATCTTCACCTAACTTATATAACCCCTTTTTATACTTCTCCTTATGAAAATCAAGTCTTAATAAAGGAACATTAATCTGCTTACCATGTGAATGAGCCCCCAAAGCCAAATCAACCTTTGAATACTCCATAACCCTATCAGGATAATGTGATAACAAAACATTAAACCTTTCTCTATCTAACTTATAATCTAAACAAGCACCCTTAACCCAACTTAACCCCACTAAACTAACATTACCACCTAAATCAATAACTTCATTATCTAAAACCCTAAAATTATCATAAAAAGATAACCCATAATCATCATGATTACCCTTTACAAAAAACCTCTTCTTAATCCTAAAACTATCTAAAATTTCCTTTAACTCTTCTTCCTTATAATACTTTAAAATACTTTTCCCAACCATATCTCCTCCAATTAACAAAAAATCCCCATCTATTTCATTAATCATTTTAATTATTTTAACTAATTCTTTTCTCTTTAAATCTCTCCCTATATGAAAATCACTAACAAAAACAAAACTAAAATCCCTATCAATCTTCTTACTATCTATCACAACTGTTCTAACCCTAACAACCTTATTAGACACTAAAATAGCCCCTAAACCAAAAAACAAAACACCTAAAACTATAGACCATATCATAAACTAATCACCATTACCATTATACCAACAATAAAACAATAATAAGCAAAATAATGCAACTTATTACTATTAATAATCTTACTCAAAAAAAACAAACTACCATACGTAATCAAAAAAGTTAAAATAAAACTAATCATTAATAAAGTTACATTCCCCTCAAAACTAAACTCTCCTAAATTAAGCAAAATTGAACCAATTACCAAAGGAAAAAGCATTAAAAAAGTAAACTTTGAACTATCTTCCTTATTTAATTTCTCCCTATAACACATCGCTAAAGTAGACCCACTTCTAGAAACACCTGGAATTAACCCTAAACATTGCCCTAAACCTATCTTAAAAAAAGAACCCACACGAAGATCTTCCACACTCTTATAATTTTCACTCTTTCTAACTAAATAAAGATTAACCCCATTAAATATTAAAAAAACCCCTACCATTATAGGATAACTAATAAAATAATCTAAATAATCATTCAAAAAAAAGCCACATAAACAAGTAGGAACTAAACTAATCATCATTCCCATCACATATTTAAAATCTTTAATATATTCTTTTTTCTTTTTAAAAGAATATAAAAAAAAGCCCTTTATTAAACTAAAAAGAACCTTTCTATAAAAAAGAAAAAGTGCTAATAAAGAAGCTAAATGTAAAAGTAACTCTAACCCAACACCCTCACTATCAATCCCCAATAACTTACTAACAAGCACTAAATGACCACTTGAAGAAATAGGTAATATCTCGCCTACCCCTTGCACTATCGCTAATATTATATATTTAAATAATTCTATAAGTTTATCCATAAAACTCCCCTTCAAATTATATTACTGGGGTTTATGTCTTATAACCTCTTTACTTAAACTATAATAGTATTTTTTATTCTCTTTTCTTTTCTTTCTTTTAAGAAAAAAAGCCCTAATCTTTTGCTTTAAAGTTATCGCAATAACTCCTTCACTAATAACTTCATCTATTAATTGTTTCGCTACTTGATAACCATGCTCCATTCGCATCTTCGCCCTATCACCAACAAAATCCAATGTCCCATCAATTATCCCATAATCATTATAACTAGACACAAAATCAATAATAGTCGTCTTATCATCCGCACACTCATATGCTATCGAATATTCCTTTAAAGGAACCACAAAGATTAACTTACACCCCTTCTCCTTCAAAACCCTAACAGGATTATTATCCACCATATACCCATCACGATACAAAACACCATTAATATTTACTGGCTCAAAAACAACAGGAATCGCCGAACTAGCCAACACAATATTTAAAATCTCTTCCTTACTTCTACCATTCAAACAAAAAACAGAAGGAGCATTCTCCATCTTCTTACTAACAGGAGTAGCCACTACAAAAGACTTAACAAAAGAATTACTAACCTTCTCAAAATCCACATTATCATTAGCAAGCTTAATAAACCCTTCTCTAGAAAAAAGACTTTTCTTACTAATAACACTCTTCAAACTCATCTTCGTTAAAGCAATATCTTTAGAAACATTACTCCAAATATTCATTGCCCTATCCAAATCACCCGTTAAAAAAAGAAGCGTGTTCAAAGAACCTATCGAAGTTGCACTTATATAGGTAATATACTTATCAATCTTATACTCCTTAAGAGCCTTCCAAACCCCTATTTGATAAGCTCCTTTACCTCCTCCACCACCTAAAACAAGCCCTATCTTTTGCTTCTTTCTCATACTATTCTCCTATACATTAAACCTAAAATACATAATATCTCCATCTTTAACTAAATACTCTTTACCCTCAATTCTTAACTTCCCATTTTCCTTAACTTTAACTTCACTCTTATACTCCATAATATCCTCATAAGTATAAACTTCTGCCTTAATAAAACCTCTTTCAAAATCACTATGAATAATACCTGCACATTCACTAGCCTTCATCCCTTTAGTAAAAGTCCAAGCCCTAAGCTCATCACTCCCTGCAGTAAAGAAAGTCTCAAGCCCTAATAAAGAATACGTAGCCAAAGTTAACTTCTCTAACCCTGAACACTCTAACCCTAACTCTTCTAAAAACATTTTCTTTTCATCTTCTTCCAAATTAGCCAAATCAGCCTCTATCTGAGCACTTATCGGTATAACAATAGTATTCTCACTTTCCGCTAATTTACTTAACTCCCGATAATTTTTATTACTTAAAGGATCTTTAATCTCTGCTTCACTAATATTAGCCACATAAATCATAGGCTTTAAAGTTAAAAGATTAAAACTCTTAGAAAGTAATCTCTCTTCTTCACTAAGTTCTAAAACACTAGCTCTTTTCCCCTCACTCAAAACCTTAATAAACTTATGTAAAAGATTAACTTCAAACACCGCATCTTTATCTTTACTAGTTTGAGCTTTCTTCTCAATCTTAGCTAACCTTTTCTCCATCACTTCTAAATCAGCAAAAACTAATTCCAAATTAATTATTTCCACATCTCTTAAAGCATTAACACTACCCTCTACATGTACAATCTCACTACTCTCAAAACATCTAACAACATGACACAAAGCATCAACTTCCCTAATATTAGCTAAAAACTGGTTACCTAGCCCTTCACCTTTACTAGCCCCCTTAACTAACCCTGCTATATCACAAAACTCAAAAGTAGCCCTCACCACTCTTCTAGGATTATAAAGAGGAATCATTTTATCTATTCTTATATCTTTTACTTCAACAACTCCTGTATTAGGACTAATCGTTGCAAAAGGATAATTACTAGCCTCTACATTTGAAGACGTAATCGCATTAAATAACGTTGACTTTCCCACATTAGGAAGCCCTATAATACCCGCTTTTAAACTCATTTTAAACACCCCAACAAATTATAACACAAATTACTTATTATCTAATATTTCTTTAATCTTAATTTTAGCATAATTACTAACAACCCAATCTAACCACTCTTCTTTCACATAACAACGATTATCACTTTTTACCGCTACTATTGTCCCATTCTTCAATTTTGTATCAAAACTCGCTGGAATCCCATTAATATATGCTTCCTTTAACCCCTTACCTATTTTATCAGATAACTTAAAAGCAAAATCTAACACTGTTGAACCAACAGGCAACACAATAACTTCTCCTATCGTATTATAAACATAAATATATTGATTATGATTAAAAATATCTTCTTGCAATAACTTAACATACTCCGAAGGATTAACCTTATCATCACTATTAATCCTATCTAACTCCCTAATAATATTCAAATGCTTACGAATATCCTCTTGCTCTTTATCTTTATCATAACCCTTATTCTCATCATACTGCCACTTACTAGCAACCCCAAAATTAAATAAATCATCCATTACTTTAGTCGAAATAGCAATCTTACTAGGATTACCTGCTGGATTAATAACAATCGTATGAATAGCTTGATATAAATTAAATTTAGGAGAAGTAATATAATCTTTAAGTCTACCTATTAAAGGCATATAAATAGAATGCACTACCCCTAATGCAACATAACAATCCATATTTTTCTCCACTAAAACATGAATCACATCTAAATCATCTATTTCATCTAAAGTATGCTTACCATCTTTTATAAACTTATATATCTTATAAATCTCTTTATTAGAAACAAATATTTTATTATTAATCCCAATAGCTAATAAAGCCTGCTCAATATTTTTACACATGGAATTAATACTCTCTTTATACCTACTATTATGATCCATAACATAGCATTTAATCTCATAATACATCTCTTCATTCAAATATAATAAACATAACTCTTCTAGTTCCTGTGCTATCTTATTTAAACCTATATATCTAGCAACTGGAGCATATAACTCTAACGTTTGATTAGAAATCCTTATTTGTTTCTCTTTAGGCATCACATTTAAAGTACGCATATTATTTAACCTATCTGCTAACTTAATAATAATTGTCCTAACATCTTTACTCATCGCATGAAAAACTTTTTGTATTGTTTTGTTTTTGCTATCGCTATAAGAAGCACTCTCATCTTCACTAACCTTCGTAACGGACATAACAAGCTCTGCTATATCTTTACCAAAAAGTGCTATAATCATTTCTTCATTAACATCTTTAACATCTTCTACAACATCATGTAAAATCCCTGCTATTATCGTATGAGGCCCTGCATGTAAAGAAACAATAATTTCTGCCGTTTCAATAACATGCTTTAAATATGGACTCCCATCTACCCTAAAAGAACCCGCATGCTTCTCTTTAGCAAACCAATATGCCTTCTGCATAAGAAAAAGGTCATCATACTTCGTGATGTATTTTTTAGCTAGATCGTATACTTTACTAAACAAAATATCCATCTCATCCATCATGATCACCTCAATAATAAACCATTATATTATATTTTTAATCTTTAACAAAAAGATTCAATCTTCTTTTTAAACATTTAACATCTATTTTAGAAGCATGATATTCATCACCATCTAAATTCCAACTTACTTCCTTCCCAGCATCTATCACAATATTATCCGTACTAAAAACCATATAATTATCATTATCACTAACTTTATGAACCCCACCTACAAACAACTTCCAAATCCCAATCGGAGTCTTTATTTGAGGCTTCTTAACTATAACAACATCAAACCTACCATCACCTAATTTATTTTTATAATTAAACCTAGAAAACCCTCCAACAGACTTCGTATTTAAAAGAAGAACTAATGATGACTCTTGCGTAAAATTCTTCTTACCAACACTTATTTTTAAATCACTAACATTTACTTTAAAAGCCTCTTTTGCACCTTGTAAAAAATAAGCCATTCTCCCAAATTTCTTTTTCATCTTTACACTAGTCTTAAAAGTTGAATCGGTATATGTCCCAAAAGCCCCTGCATAAGCAAAATAACTATCATTAATCTTACACACATCAATTCTAGTCTTATTCCCTTTCAAACAAATATCTAAAGCCCTCTTAATATTTCTAGGTATTTTATAATTGTTCGCCATATCACTAACGGTACCTGAAGGAATAAAGCCTAATGTCGGAGCCATCTTATTTTCTCCAATACCCTTAATTACTTCACTAAAAGTGCCATCTCCTCCAGAAAAAAGCAAACTATCGTACTTCCCACATGCTTCACTAGCTAACTTAATCGCATGCCCTGCATACTCTGTAGGCACAATATCCACTACCTCATACTTCTCCTCTAACTTCTCTTTTATATAATCTAACTTTTTCATAAGTTTTTTATTTTTCCCACTTATAGGATTATAAATAAATAAACATTTCATTCTTTAAAACTCCTCATTTCTATCTTCTCTACTATCATATTATCGTATATTTGCTTTAAAATTTCATCATTTTTTTTATTTTTATATGTCCACCCTATTATAAAATACCCTTTCTTCCTAACTTTTTTCAAAAAATTAATATTACAATTATCAATCCCATAACTAATAAAATGAGGCTTACTAATAAAATTAAACCATAATCTCCTTAAACACACCCTAACCAACCAAGGATATCCACTACCATCATAACTATAAGATAATTGCCCCCTTATAATTGAACTATCCCTCTTTCTAAAATACTTTAAACTAAAAGGATTAAAACTAACAACAACATATCTCCCTCTATAATTTTTTAATATCTCATATGTCTTTTCCTCTAACACACCTACCTTATTAGACTTAATTTCAATCATTAACCCTACCCTATCATCTACTAAATCTAACACATCTTTTAATAAAGGAATCTTTCCATCACTATAATCACTAAGTTCTTTAAAACTACACTCACTAACATCCTTATCTACCCCATAAACTCTCTTCAAATTACCATCATGAATAACCACCACTTCATTATCCTTACTTAACCTAACATCTAACTCTATACCTAATTTATCATTAATTGCTAAAGAAAAAGCCTCCATCGTATTCTCTTTAACACTATCACTATATTTACCACGATGATACAAAACCCCTTCTTTTAACCAATAAGCCCTATCACTAAACTCTTTCACTCTCTTACTTAACATCTTCATTACCTTTAATAAACTCTTTTACTTTATCAACATACTCTAACCCATCTTTATAACCCATCTCATAAATTGCTTTTATTCTCTCTTTATTTTTCTCTAAATTAGCAATATTTAAACTCTCTTTAGGCCTTATAACAATAACTTTACCTTCTTCTTCCAACTCATTAATTAAAGATAAAGTATCATTATACTTAAAATGCCTATTACCCATCGCCTCAACTAACTTAGGATACTTTTTATATTTAATTTTATTAAGTTTCATAAACTTATTTTCGCCAAGTAAAAAACCTTTTGGCCTAGTAAGAATAACCACATTATTAACAAAACCATCTTCAAAAGCTCTACTAACGGGGATAGAATCTGCTACCCCACCATCAGTAAGCACTAAACCATCTACCTTTACTAACTTTGTAAATAAAGGTAATGCTGCACTAGCCTTAACATACTCTACATCTTTATCTAAATCTTTAACTAACGCATAATGAGCCTCTCCCGTATCACAATTAGTGCTAACTGCATAAAAATAATGACAATTCTTTTTAAACTCCTCATAATCAAAAGGATCTAAATTCTTAAATACTTCTTCAAAAATAAAATCGGTATTTACCGCACTACCTCTAGTCATCATACTTCTAAAATTAATATAACGTTTATCATTTAAAAAAGTAGTGTTAACCCGATAAGATCTCCCCCTTTGCCTAGATAAATAAGACAAAGCATTATAACACCCTGCACTAACTGCATATATATTTTTAAAATATAATCCCTTATCCATGAAGGCATCCAAAACTCCACTCGTATACATCCCTCTCATGCCTCCACCTTCTAAAATTAAACTTGACTCTTTCACCCTTATCACCATTTCCATTTTAACTTTAATTATCTAATAAAAAAAGAATTAATTTACTTTTATAAACTAATTCTTCCCTTTTTAATCTAATTTAATCTAATAATTAAAACTGAACTTTAACGTTTTGCCTACTTTCTTCATCAATTTTAAATAACTCTGCTTCTTTAAATTTAAATATTGATGCTACAATCGAACTAGGAAAAACTTCTCTTAAATTGTTATAAGTCATAACTACATCATTATAAAATTGTCTAGTATAAGCAATCTTATCTTCAGTACCTGATAACTCAGTCATTAAACTAGTATATTGAGCACTAGCCTTTAACTCAGGATATGCCTCACTAACAGCAATTAACTTAGATAAAGCACCCGTTAACATATTATTAGCATTAGACATTTCACCAACATTGCCACTTGCACTAGCTTGATTATACACATTTCTAGCCTTAGCAAACTCTTCTAAAATGCCACCCTCATGATTAGTATACCCTTTAACAGTCTCTACTAAGTTTGGAATTAAATCAAATCTTCTCTTTAATTGTACATCGATTTGACTCCAAGAATTCTTAACTTTGTTTCTAGATGTAACTAACTTATTATAAACACCAATAAACCACACAATAATCGCAATAACTAAAACAACTACAATACCTATAACAATCCATTTAATCATAAAATCACTCCTCCTTTAAATAATACTATTTGTACCCTTTTTTTACAACAAAACTTCACTTTTATTTATAAAAATATACTCTTTCAAAAACTATTAATTTACTTCTAATTATTTTCTTCAACAATTATTTCTTTGTCCTACTAATAACTCAATTCATAACCCCAATATTTCAAAACTTAAACTACAATCAAACTTTTCTCATCCATACCCTATTCCTCATACTATTTTTATATTAAAAAAAGGGCTAATACCCCTTCTTAAACTATTAATTTCTACTCCATATCTAATTAATTATTAATAAATACTTCAAATTATAACTCCATAATTACCCAAGAATACACTACTAAAGCCACTTACATCTTTCTTATCAATATTCCTTTGCAGAATCTTTAATTACTTTATAATACTCAATCCATCTATCTTCTTTAACTGGAAATCTCCTACCATCTTTAAAAACAAGAACTAGAAATCTTTTACCCTCTTTATCTTCATAAAAATAATCGCTAAGTTGCCCCTCTTTTATTAGCTTTTTATTTCTTCCATGATAATTAAAATATGGCATTCAATCACCATTAATATCTTTTACTTTTTTTCTTTTTTTTATACTCTTTATCAATAAAAAAAACATTACCATCACTAAAATAATAAGTAATATAATTTTATATTTATCATAATAAAAAGAAACTAACTGCCAATTATTCATTAAAAAATAACCAAGCACTATTAAAATTGAATTCCAAACACTAATACCCAATATTGAATATATAGAATACTTAAAAAGACTTTGCTTAAAAATCCCTGCTAGAAAAGAAATATATGTTCTACATAAAGGAATAACTCTACAAATAAAAACGGATAAGTTACCATACTTTGTAAACTTTTCATTTGCTTCATCCATTCCTTTTTGTAACTTATTAAATTTATTATAAATTTTATTATATAGATAACTACCCCCATAATACCCACCTAAATAACAAATTAAACTCCCTACATATCCCATAATAACACTCATCAAAATAACTCCAACTAAACTATACTCATTAAGACTTGCTATAAAACCCACAAACGGCAAAACAACCTCACTAGGAATAGGAAAACACGCATACTCTAACACAATTAAAATAAAAACACCAAGTAGCCCCCATTCACCAAATAAATTCAATATAAACTTCATACTATCACCATTCAATTATATGAACTAACTATCTTTTTTATCGTTACAAATAAAAAAAGAATCGTATAGATATTAATGAAAGGAAGATTATAATGAAAAAATACTTTTATTTTTTTAGCATTTTACTACTAACACTATTATTAAAATCTATGAACACTAAAGCTCTTGAAACAGGAACTTGTATTCTTAAACAACAAGATAAAAGTTATGAAGTTACTGTCCCTTTTTATTGGTATAAAGTAACAAAAGAAACAAACACCAGTGACACCTTATCTACCACTATTAACTATTATCATCAAGAAACTTATATAAATAATGAAGAAACATGTTCCAACATTAATAAGTCATCGCCTAGTTTTACAATTACTCAAAATATCTTAAGCAATAACATAATCTCTTTTTACTATACTTCTAACCCCTTAAACAATAGTGAATATATCTACAATAAAGCACTAGAAACTTTCAATACCCCGATAGATTTCGCTTCAACTGGTGATTACACCATAAGTAGCACTTACTTATCATTAGATAATGCCCCACCTATTTTAGTAAGCCAGGATTTAAATCCCCTAATAATTGTTTCTGTTGATTATATATTAAATGCTAATGTATTAAAAAATAAAATAATAGCTTATGATGAAGTAGATGGAAAAGTAGAAGTAAAAATCCATGAAAATAACTACAAAAATAATAATCATCTTTTAGGAGAATACCCTATCATTTTTAGTGCTACTGATAACAGTGATAATACTTCATACCTAGAAATAACTATTAAAGTCGTAGATAACACGAAGCCTACCATTCAAGGAGAAGAAGCCCTTACTAGTTACATGTCTAACCCTTTAACTATTACTCAAATTAAGCAAACATTAATTATCATTGATAATTATGATCATAACCTTTCATCTAACCTTCAACTTCTTGAGGACAACTTCACTTCCAACGAACAAAAAGAAGGTTCTTACACTATTACCTTTAAAGTAAACGATAATTCTAATAATGAAAGTGAACCTTTTACCGTAAAAGTAACCACTTACGACGATATCTCTCCTATAATTGATGGAGAAAAAAATTACTCTATATCTAATAAAAATAAACTAGATATTGAAAACATTAAAAACCAACTAATCGCTAATGATAATATAGACAAATCTCCTACAATTATTTTAAAAGAAGATACTTACTCCCAAAACTACTTTAAAACAGGACTATACACCCTAACCTTTACTGCTCTTGACAAAAACAATAACGAATCACATCCTTTTATCATTAATATACAAGTAAAAGATATTACTAGTCCCATCTTTTATATAAGTAAGAAATTTATTGGACTTGATAATTCCCTACAAATACCAATAGAACAACTAATTAATATAATTGAAGAAACTAATAATGTAAATAAAACTAGTTTATTAAAAACAACTATTCTTACTGATGAATACACTCCTAATAAAAATAAAAATGGAAATTATTTAATTGAATTAAGTTATGAATATGAAAATGGAGAAAAGATAATTATTCAAACTCAAGTAGAAATAAATGATTATCGTGAAACGACACCTACTAATGTTACTAATAACAAAAAAAGTTTTAAAACCATTCTAAAAAATTTATTTAATAAAATTAAAACGGCCATTAAAACTTTCTTTTCTTCTATTTTTAAAAAGATTAAAAACTTATTTAAATAATTAATCTAAATTATAAAAAGCCTTCATACCAGCATATTTACCAGCACTTTCAAGTTCTTCTTCTATTCTTAATAGTTCATTATATTTAGCAATTCGATCAGTTCTAGCAATTGAACCAGTCTTAATTTGACCAGCATTAAATGCTACTGCTACATGTGCAATTGTCGTATCTTCACTTTCTCCTGAACGATGTGATACAACTGGAGTATACCCTGCCTTTTTAGCCATTTCCATTGCATCAAAAGTTTCAGTTAAAGTGCCTATTTGATTTAACTTAATTAAAATAGAATTAGCCACTCCTCTTTTAATACCATCACTTAAAATAGCAGGATTTGTAACAAATAAATCATCACCAACAATTTGTACACGGTCTCCTAAAATTTCCGTTAATAATTTCCAACCATCCCAATCAAATTGATCTAACCCATCTTCAATAGAAATAATTGGATATTTTTTTACTAAATAATCATAGTATTCTACTAATTCTGATGCTGTTAATTCCTTGCCATCTACTTTATACATATTTTTAGCTGAATCATATAACTCACTTGCTGCAACATCTAAAGCTAACTTAACATCCACACCAGGAGTATACCCAGCTCTTGTAATAGCTTCCATAATGCATTTTAAAGCTTCTTCATTATTTTCTAATTTAGGAGCAAAACCACCTTCATCACCTACAGCCGTAGATAAACCTTTTTCTTTTAAAACATTTTTTAGATTATGATAAATTTCTGAACCCATTCTTAAAGCTTCTTTAAAAGAACTTGCTCCAACTGGCATAATCATAAATTCTTGAATATCTGTACAAAAGTTTGCATGAGCTCCCCCATTCATAATATTCATCATTGGAGTAGGTAAAGTTTTAGCATTAAACCCACCCAAATAGCGATATAAAGAAACATGATAATAATCTGCTGCAGCATGTGCACAAGCTAATGATACACCTAAAATCGCATTAGCACCTAACTTAGCCTTATTTGGAGTTCCATCTAATTCAATAAGTGCTTTATCAATAGCTACTTGATCATCTACTAACATACCTATTATTTTAGGAGCAATAATCTCATTAACGTTTCTAACAGCCTTTAAAACACCTTTCCCTAAATATCTTTCTTTATCGCCATCTCTTAACTCTAATGCTTCTTTTTCACCAGTTGATGCCCCACTTGGCACAATCGCTTTCCCCCAAGCACCAGAAACTGTAACAACTTCAACTTCTACTGTAGGATTACCTCTTGAATCCAACACCTCTCTAGCAAAAACTCCTTTTATTTGTGACATTTTTCATCCTTCCTTTCTATAATTAAATTTTCACCTGTCATCACTTTAGGTTTTTCCTCGCCCAAAATATCTAAAATTGTCGGAGCAATATCCGCTAATTTACCGTGTTTTCTCAAAATTACCTTTTTATCAGTAATAATAAATGGAACAGGGCTTGTCGTATGACTACTAACTAAATTACCATCTATATCATACACCATATCCGCATTACCATGATCTGCTGTAACTAGTAATGTCCCACCAACTTTCTTATTAGCCTCATAAACTCTACCAACACATTCATCAACTACTTCAACAGCCTTAACAACACTATCCCAAACAGCCGTATGACCAACCATATCACAATTAGCAAAATTCACAATAATCACATCATGCTTCTCTGACTCAATCTCTTTAACTAATCTATCACACACTAAATACGCAGACATTTCAGGCATTAAATCATAAGTAGCCACCTTAGGAGAATCAATTAAAATACGCTCACAATTTTTTAATTTTGCTCTCTCAATCCCATCATAATTCTTCGTACCATCAAAGAAAAACGTAACATGTGCATACTTTTCTGTTTCCGCTATCCTTAATTGAGTATAATTATGACTTGCTAAAAACTCTCCTAAAGTATCACTTAAATTATCCAGTTCAAAAGCAATTTCACCCTTCACAGATTCACTATATTTCATCATACAAACAAAATAGATATTCTTTAATTTAGTTCCAATCTCTATCTTTTCTTCATATTCTTTATAATTAGTAATCATCGTCGATATTTCAATCGCTCTATCAGGTCTAAAATTCAAAAAAACAATTGAATCATTATCTCCAATCCCTCTTTTTAAAACCTTATTATAAGCAGGACTAACAAACTCATCTGATCTTTCCCAACCATCTTTTTCTAACCTATCATACTCTTCATTAACATATTTCAAAGCATCATCAAATGAATTACCATCCAAATCCACCATTGCTTTATAAGCCTTATAAACCCTATCAAAATTACGGTCTCTATCCATCGCATAATATCTTCCTGAAATACTAGCGATAACCCCTATCTTAAGTTCATTACATTTATCCATTAATATCTTATAATATTTTTCAAAACTAACTGGAGGAACATCTCTACCATCTAAAAACAAATGCAAATAAACATCTTTTACTTGCTTTTTACTAGCTAACTCTAACATTGCTAATAAATGATTAAGATGTGAATGAACACCACCATCACTAAACAAACAAAAAAGATGCAAAATAGAATTATATTTTTTAACATGCTCAATTGCCCCTAATAACTTTTCATTTTCAAAAAATGAACCATCATTAATTTTTTTGTTAAGCATAGTTAAAGATTGATAAACAATCCTACCCGCACCAATATTCATATGACCAACTTCACTATTACCCATTTGCCCACTTGGTAACCCAACAGGCTCTTCACTAGCATCTAACAAGATATTAGGATACTCTCTTTTTAAATAATCAAGATGAGGAGTATGAGCACTCTTAATAGCGTTGCCATAAACAGTTTCTTCCCTGATACCAAAACCATCCATAATACATAACACTACTCTTTTACTCATACTCTCACCTGCCTTTAACTATTCTAATAAATTATCAATCATTTGAAGAAAAGACTCTGCTTTTAAAGAAGCTCCACCTACTAAAGCACCATCAATATTACTATCATTAACATAATCTTTAATATTTTCAGGCTTTACTGAACCTCCATATAAAACATAGACTAAATCTCCCACTTCTTTACCATATTTTTCACTAATAACTTCACTAATATACCAACATATTTCACTAGCAATCTCTTTACTAGCATTCTTACCAGTTCCTATTGACCAAACAGGTTCATATGCTATAGTAAGCCTCGAGATATATTCTACTGATAATCCTTCAATTCCTTCTAAAACTTGTTTTTTAATAACTTCTTTCGTTAAACCTTCCTCATATTCTTTTAATGTTTCACCTACACAATATAATCCATTAAAATTATATTTTTCTAAAGTTTTCAATTTTTTATTACAAGTTTCATTTGTCTCATTAAAATATTGTCTTCTTTCACTATGTCCTACTAAAGAAGCATTAACCCCTATTTCTTGTAACATCAAAGGACTAATTTCTCCTGTATAAGCCCCATTATCTGCAAAATGAACATTTTGAGCAAAGCAAACAATTCCATTAGCCAACTTTCTAAGAACAGGTAAACACAAGAAAGAAGGAGCAATCCCTACAATTAACTCTTCTTCTCTTACTTTCAATGCTTTCTCATTTACTTTATTTACAAAATCAATTGTTTCAGCAATTGTTTTGTTCATTTTCCAGTTCCCTACAAGTATTTTCCTTTTCATATATTCTCCTTATTTTTTATTTTGAATAATATCTATTCCTGGTAAACTTCCATTATTTTCAATCATTTCTAAAGAAGCTCCTCCACCAGTTGATACATGACTAAACCTCTCTTTATAACCTAACTCTTTTGCTGCTGAAGCACTATCTCCTCCACCAATAACACTAAAAGCTTTCTCTAACTTAGCAATGCTTTCACACACACTCTTAGTACCCTCAGCAAACGAAGGATTTTCAAACACTCCCATTGGACCATTCCAAAAAACAATTTTCGCATTAGCTAACTCTTTAGCAAAATATTCTCTTGTTCTAGGTCCTATGTCTAAGCCAATAAACAAATCAGGGATATTTTCATTAATTGTAGGCATATACTCTTCTCCCTCAAAAGCAAAAGAAACAATATGGTCAATAGGTAAAATAATTTTATCTTTACCTTTCTCTAAACACTTACTAGCAAACTCTAATTGCTCATCTTCCACTAAAGACTTACCAACTTCTACCCCTTTAGCTTTTAAGAAAGTATACGCCATCGCTCCACCTATAATAATCTTATCAGCTTTATCTAATAAACCTTCAATAACCTTTATCTTATCGCTAACTTTAGCTCCACCTAAAACAGCAACATAAGGATGTTCATCTGCTTCCACACACTTACTTAAAGCTTCAATTTCTCTTTCCATTAAAAAGCCAATTGCTGTTTCTTTACCTTCGTTATTTAATAGCTCAGGAACTCCATATGTTGAAGCATGAGCTCTATGAGCACTACCAAAAGCATCCATCACAAACACATCAATATTTTTAGCCATTTCTTTAGCTAACTCAGGATCATTCTTACTTTCCCCTTTTTCATATCTCGTGTTTTGAACAAGCATAACTCCACCATCGCTTAAATTATTCAAAGCATCAATAACTTTACTTCCACAAACCTCATCAACATAACATACTTCACTACCCAACAATTCTTCTAAAACAGGTAAAACATACTTCATATCATTTTTCTTTTTATCAGCTTCACACTTATCAGGATCTTTATGATCAACTTTCCCTAAATGCGAACATAAAACAACTTTAGCACCTTGATTCATTAAATATTTTATTGTTGGAATAGCTTCTTTAATACGATTGTTATCCTTTACTACTCCATCTTTTAAAGGCACATTAAAATCTACTCTAACAAGCACATTTTTTCCTGACAAATCTAAATCTCTAATTGTTTTTTTCATACTTTTTTCCTTTCAAATATCTTAAACGCCTAAAACTTCTGCTAATTTTTTAGCCAAACGTACATATTGACATGTATAAGAATATTCATTATCATACCAAGCTACAACTTTAACAAATTGTTTCCCATCAGGTAAATCTAAAACCAATGTTTGAGTAGCATCAAACAATGATCCATTAGTTATTCCAATAATATCACTAGAAACAACTAAATCCTCAGTATACCCTAAAACATCTTTTAATGTTGTTTCACTAGCTTCTTTCATCGCTTCATTAATCATTTCTTTAGTAACTTTTGTTTTTAAAGTTAAAGATAAATCAACTAAAGAGCCATCAATAACAGGTACTCTTAGTGCACCTCCACTCATTTTTCCTTTTAAAGAAGGTAAAACCAAATGCAAAGCTTTGGCAGCACCTGAACTAGTAGGAACGATATTTGAAGCACTTGCTCTTCCTCTTCTAAAATCTTTTTCTTTTACTAAATCTAATGTTGTTTGATCGTTAGTGTATGCATGAACAGTAGTCATGAACCCACCCTCAACACCAAACTTATCTTCTAATACTTTCATAACAGGAGCTAAGCAGTTAGTAGTACAACTAGCACCTGAAATAACTTTCATATCTTTTGTTAATTCATTATCATTTAC
Organism: uncultured Bacilli bacterium; assembly: GCA_944363575.1. Lineage (GTDB taxonomy): Bacteria > Bacillota_I > Bacilli_A > RFN20 > DUOF01 > CALVUJ01. The sequence goes on along the minus strand of CALVUJ010000012.1, from coordinate 13,382 downwards.
ACCATAAACAAATGTTGGCGTTTCTTTATCAGCAGGAGCACTAATAACAACACCTTTAGCACCACCTACACTAATGTGAACACCGGCATCTTCTTTACCTTTAAAACGACCAGTACACTCTAAAACAAGCTCTACTCCATAATCTGACCATTTAATATTATGTGGATCTTTTTCTCCAATTACAGGAATCTTTCTTCCATCAAAAATAATATTTTTATCATCTGCTTCAATAGTATGTCCCTTAAATATTTTTTGAGCACTATCATACTTCAATAAATATGCTAAGTTTTTTGCACTTGATAAATCATTTATCGCTACAACCTCAAATTCACCAGTATCAACTGCTCTTCTAAATGCTAATCTACCTATTCTCCCAAATCCATTAATTGCAACTTTAATTGCCATGTTAATATTCCTCCTTCAATATTTTTTAACACACCTTAATTATAATTCAATAATATTTTATGGTCAATTATTTGAATATATAAATAAACGCAAAAAAAAAGTCACTGCTTATAGTGACTATCTTACATTTTTAATCTTTTTTTTACTATTTTTCTACTTTTCCCATTACTAACAAATAATCTAAATTATCTTTATTTTCAACGCAATCTAATAACATTTTCGCCTTTGTTTTATCAACTACTACACCTTCACCACTAATGTACATGTCCGCTAAATTAATATATGCTTCATCTTTCTTTTTCCCAATAGCCTTGTTATACCAAAAAATTGCCTGTTCATAATCCTTATATTCGTTTCTATATATTCTCGCCACCGCTAAAGAAGCCTCTACATGTCCTTTATTAGCAGCCTTTAAATAATTTTTAACAGCAAAATAATTATTTTTTTCTACGCCTACTCCTACTTCAAAACAATACCCTAAATTGAACAAAGCATTTAATGACCCATTACTAGCTGCTCTTTCAAACCAATACTCACCAAAAGCTAAGTTTTTATTTACTCCTTTTCCATTTAAATAACACATTCCTAAATTACACTGAGCTTGTGCATTATCTAAATTAGCGGCTTTTTGGTACCATTCAAAAGATTTCTTTTCATCTTTTTCTTTAAACTTTCCATGAGCATAACCATACCCTAAACGATACATTGCTTCATCATTTCCTAATGAGGCAGCCTTTTCTAATAATTCTCTTGCTTCTACATTGCCAGATTGTTCATATATACTAGCCAATGCCAGTAAAGCATCAATGCTATTATTTTCTCCTGCTATTCTAAAACAATCTATCGCTTTTTCTACATTTTTTTCTACACCATACCCATGATAAAAAATCAATCCCATGTAATATTGTGCATCTCTATGTCCATTACTTGCCGATGAACTAAACATTTTAGCTGCTTTACAATAATCTTGTTTAACTTCTATTCCATCATAATATAATTTACCCAAAAAATATTGCACATTCACACTATCAATCGCCGCATTCAAACACTCAATAGCTTTTTTAATTTCCTTTTTCTCAATAAAAATCTGAGCCAAACGAATAGAACTATCTAAATTTCCGTTAGCAATAGCCCTCTTATAACAATCAATTGAAAATCCTCTATTTTTTCTAAATCCTACTTCGTTTTCATATATTTTACCCAATTCATCTAATGCTCTACCATGACCTTTTTGCCCTGCTAGTTCAAAATACTCAATAGCTTTACCAATATCTTTCTTTACACCATATCCGCTTTCATAGCACATTCCTAAATTAAATAATGCTGTTACACTACCTTTACTCATAGCTTCTAAGTAACATTCTATCATTTTACTTTCATTTATTTCAGTCCCTATTCCTAGGCCATAACAAATTCCTAAATTTAAAAGAGCTTTTTCATTCCCTTGCTTTGCTGCTTCACTAAACCAATAATATGCTTTATCAGCATCTTTTTTAGTAGCTATACCATCTTTATACATAACTCCTAGATTATATTGTGCTTGATCATCGTTTAAAGAAGCTGCTTTCATATATAGAGCAAATGCTTCATCTACATCTTTTTCAACGCCTTTTCCTTCTTTATATAAATTTGCTAGTTTAGAAAGTGCTTCTGGATTATTATAAGTTGATGCTTTCATATACCAAAAATATGACTTGCTATGATCTTGCTTTACTCCTTTTCCTTCCAAATAATAATCGCCAACTTTAATTTGTGCAACTGGATTTCCCTCGCCAGCAACTTCTAAATACCATCTAAAAGCTTCTTTATATTGTTCGGTCTTTTCATATTCTATAGCAACCTTCATTTTAGCATCTGTATTATCTTTCTTTGCTTCTTTCAATATATCTTTTAATTCTTTATCCATGTATAACAACCTCCAAAGACTCAACTATATTTTAAACTATTGTAAGTATTTATTCAACCAATTTTTTTAAGGCCTTTTTGCTAAAAAAAGGTATATTTTAAAAATATTTACCAATATTTATAAAAGAGGAGGTTTTTTTATGAATATTGTTCCTACCGTTACTTATAAAACATCAGAAGGTGAAAGGTCTTATGATATTTTTTCTTTATTATTAAATGAAAGAATTATTGTTTTGAATAGTGAAATAAATGATTCGTCATCTGCACTAGTAGTTGCACAGTTACTATATTTGTCTTCTAAAGATGCTACTAAAGATATTTCATTGTACATTAACTCTCCAGGTGGCAGTATTACTGCTGGAATGGCTATTTATGATACAATGAATTTTATTAAATGCGATGTTTCTACTATTTGTGTTGGTATGTGTGCCAGCATGGCTGCTTTTATTCTTGCTGGAGGTAAAAAAGGAAAAAGATATGCTCTTCCTAATAGTGAAATAATGATTCACCAACCTTTAGGAGGAGGGCAAGGGCAAGCTACTGATATCTACATTATGGCTAATCGTTTATTAAAAGTAAAAAAGAAACTTAATACTATTCTAGCTAGCAATACTGGTCGTTCGCTTGAAGAAATAGAAAGAGATACTGAAAGAGACAATTTCATGGATCCTGTTAACGCAATTGAATATGGTTTAATTGATAAAGTTATTGAGTAACCTCTTTTTTCTTTTTAGCATTTAATAAAATTACAAATACTATAAAACCTACAATGATATTGATAAAATAACTGAACATTCTCCATACTAGCATTACACTGGTTAAAACACTTGTTGGAGTGTACACTAGTGAAAAAACGGCTATGAATACTAATTCTGCTGCCCCACTTGCCCCAGGAATAGGTATTAAATTAGTAATATAAGACATTAAATTATTTAAAATTATTGTGTATAACCATAAGTTTATTGAAAAAGAATTGTTTGTTACTAATAAATACACAATATATGGTAATCCTTGAAAAACAAGGAATTTTATCGTATAAAGAATAAAAATAATCATTATTTCTTTTATATTTTTAAAAAATTTTTTTAATTCGTTTCTCATTAATTCAGCTTTTTTTCTTTGATAACTTAAATAAGTTTCTTTATCATCGATTTTTTTGAATTTGAATAAAAACCAGGCACCTATTTTTAAAATAAATTCATGTAGAAAAGGTGCTAATACTAAAATAAAATAACCCATCACTAGTACTATATTGTATAGTAATCCAATTATAGCTACATACTTTAAGTCCAGATTAGTATCCCCTATTTCTATCTTTATTTCATTACAGGTACAAACAATTATTGATATTATACTTACAATTAAACACAAGATTTGATAGCTGAACGTAGTTTTAGCCATAGATTTTATAACATCTTCTGCTTTGACATTAAATCTAGAATACGCATATCCTATACTTGGGAGATACCCAATTTTTAATGGAGTGATTGCTGAAAAAAGTCCTCCAACACATTGAATAATAAAACCATACTGGGGTTTGAAATCTTTATTATATTCATTCATAGCATGGGCAATTACTATTCCTTCTAAATAATAATTTATAAAAAAGAGTGAAGTTAAAATAACAATAGATAATGCACTTAAATTTTTAATGTTTTTAAAAACATCTACCCCTTGTTCATCAATTATTTTATCAATTGTCATTATTGTAATTATTATGATTATTAATAAGTTTATAAGATAAAAGAACAATTTACCTTTTTTGCTATTTTTCTCCATTTATTCCACCTATTTTTCTTTCTATATCTTCATATATTATTCCAGCACTAGACCATGCAAATTGCATATTATATCCACCACTTACTCCATCTATATCCAATAACTCTCCTGCCACATAAACATTTGGATACTTGCATAATTCCAAGTTTTCGTTTATTTCTTCTAAAGAAACACCGCCCGCACAAACTTGAGCATCTTTTATTTCATACATTCCTTTTACTTTAAAATTCAAATGTTTGATTACTTGTGCTATGTTTTCTATTTTTTTATCTTTTATATTTTCTATTATATATTCGCCTATTTTATCATCTAAAAAACCTTTAAATAATTCTTTTTCTTTTTTATTTTTAAAATAGTTAATTAATTCTTTTTCGCTCATCCCTGCACTTAAATCTAATTGTATTTTGTAATTATCTTTCTTCCTATTTATATAACTAGATATGTTGAAAATAGCAATCCCACTTAAAGCATCTTTTTTAAATAATATTTCTCCATTCTCTTCATAAACTACAATATTTTTACTATCTATTAAGCTAACTTTCCCTTTTACTCGAATGCCTTCTAATTTTTTTATATTTTCTTCAATTAGAACTGGAGTTAAAGATGGTTTTAATTCTACTATTTTAACATTTAAATCTTTTAAATAATCATATGCTTTGTAGCTGCCTAGATTAGAAGCCGCACTTCCGCTGCTGCAAACTACATAATCAAACAATTCTTCTTTATTATTAATTGTTACGCTATATTTTTTTCCTTTTTTTACTATTTTGCTAACAACACTTTCTAGTTTGATATGGCATCCAAGCAAGTTACTTTTTAAGCAATCTAGTACACTGTTAGCATTCTCGCTAACTGGATAACATCGCCCTAATTCATCGCTTTTAAAAACGAGCCCATATTTTTTAAAAAAGGAAAGTGTGGTATCAACAGTAAATCTTTTTATGACTTCATTAGCGAATTGATTATTGTATTTATTTTCTAGTTGCTTAACATTTGTAAAGTTGCATTTGCCATTACCACTTGCTAAAATCTTTTTTCCTAACTTATTATTTTTTTCATAAATAAAAACATCAAGTTTCTCTTTATTTAATAAACTTGCTAGGAACAATCCTGAGCATCCTCCACCTATGATAGCAACCCTGTATCTTTCCACACATGACACCTCAAGACAATTATAATTTAATGAGTATAATTAAGCAAACTTTAACTATTAAAAAAATCAACAATTCCTTTCTTTATCATTTTAGCAATTTGCCTTTGATATTCTTCCGTGTTTAATTTCTTTCTTTCTAACTCATTGCTTAAGAAGCCACATTCCACTAATACTCCTACTCTAGTGCTATTGTTTAAAATATAATAATCTCCTTTTTTTATTTTTCTTTCTTTTTTGGTTATCTTATTTAATTGATTTTGAATATGTGTAGCTAATAAATTGCTTTTTATATTATCTTGAAAAAAGACTTGTGCTCCATTTACACTATCTGTTTTATAAGCATTTAAATGAATACTTATAAAAAGATCTGTTTTACTGGCATTTATATATTTTACTCTATTTTTTAAATCTTCCCTTTTTCTGTTTTTTTGATACATTGATGCTAAATCGTAATCGCTAGTTCGGCTAACCAAGACATATGCTCCTGAGTCTATTAATGCTTCATATAAGTAACCACTTATTTTTAAGTTGATGTAGTCTTCTAATACTCCATCTGCACTAGCACCATCATCTTTACCTCCATGACCTGCATCTATAAAAATTGTTTTTCCAATTAATGTGCTTTCTTCTTTTTTGTGTGCCGAAGTGCTAACATACATAAAAAGGAAACTAAAGCATATTGATATTATAAAGAATAAACTTATAATTTTTTTTGTGTGCATATACGACTTTCACCCTATTAATTAATATATAAAATAATTAAATAAATATGCATAAAAAAAAGCCCATTGGGCTTTTCATAAAACTAACGTTTAGAAAATTGTGGTGCTCTTCTAGCTGCTTTCAATCCGTACTTTTTACGTTCTTTGCTTCTAGCATCTCTTGTTAGCATTCCATTTACCTTTAATACAGGTCTATATTCATTATTTGATGCAACCAACAATGCTCTTGCAATACCTAATCTTATTGCTCCTGCTTGTCCAGATGTTCCTCCACCATTAACATTAGCATATGCATCGAATTTATCAACAGTTTGTGTTAAAGTTAAAGGTTGTTTAATATCCACAACTTATGTTTGATATGGCATATATTCATTAACATCTACACCATTTACTAAAATTTTACCTGTACCAGGAATTAATCTAACACGTGCAACAGAACTTTTACGACGACCTGTTCCACAATATTGAATTTTTTCAGAAGTAGTACTCTTCTTTGTTGCAACTTTCTTAGTTGCTGTAGTCTTAGCTGCTGGCATCTTATTACCTCCTATAATTTAACATCCAATAATTCAGGTTTTTGTGCTGAATGTGGATGCTCATTTCCTTCATATACAAATAATTTTTTGTAGATTTGTCTTCCTAAACGGCCTTTTGGTAACATTCCCCATACTGCTCTTTCAAACATTTCTACTGGATAGTTTTCAATCATTGTCTTAGCACTTCTAGTTCTAAGGCCTCCTGAAAATTGTGAATGGTTGTAATAATTTTTTGTTTCTAATTTATTTCCTGTTAGTTTTACACCTTTTACATTTAGAACAATTACATAATCCCCACAATCAACATTTGGAGTATAAGTAACTTTATTCTTTCCTGTTAATACTTCAGCTATTTCTGAAGCTAGACGACCAAGTGGCTTATCTTGAGCATCTATAACGTACCATTTACGCTTTACATCTTCTTTTTTTAACATAGTAGTCTGACGTTGCATGACTAATTTCCTCCTTCATACCTATAATGTAACTTTACCGGGGCTACAATAAGGCATACTGCCGTGTATAATCCTATCTTATTTACAAATTAAAGTCAAGAAAAATATTAATAAATAAAAGATCATATCTTATTTATAGGATGCTAAAGTATTATTTTAGAAAATATCTTAAAGCTTTAAAATGTTTTTTTAACATGGATAAACTATTATCTAATTAAACTCATATTTCATAAAAATTTTTCAAAAAAAAGAATACAGCTATTGCTATATTCTTTTATTTAATTCCTTAATTTTTTATTTTCTTACACGACTATATATCAAATATCTTTCTTTAGTGTCCTTAAATATAGGATACATTGTATTTAACTATGTAATTTTGCTACAACATATTCATATTAATTACCATTAAAAGAATTTGTGCCAGTACATTAATCTACCTTTCTTCTTCCATAAATGGAGCTTCTTTAGATGATGTTACACTATTAGGTATACTTTTAATTTCTTCAGTAAATTCATTTGTTTCTCTAGGAATATTTTCCTTAACATTTTCTTTTTGCACTTCGATATCTTTTGTTTTCTCCTCATGTTGATCAATTAACTCAACTTGAGATTTACTTTTTAATGTAAGCATAATGCGTATTGCAACATAGGCAATTGACAATGCAGAAATAATTTGAGAACAAATAGCAACTACTCCCCAAAAGCCTAGATTTGCCTTCGTATAAATTTCTACACGAAAAATATCATTAACAACGCAAAAAATAATTTCTAATACAGTTATTGTTGATGCTGCTACTAAGTTAATAATGTTTTCTTTTAAAGTTTCCCCTTTGTCAAATAAGTTATAAAGGAACACTGTTAACAAAATAGTACATATTGCCGCCCCAAAACAATAGTAGCCCCCAAAAGCATTAGAAATAGATATAGATATCATTCCTACTAAATAAATAATTCCACACAATAAATTCTTTTTTATTTCATTTCTTTTCTCTAACATAAAATACCCACCTTCTAGTATATATTTTAACATGTATATTGATAAATTCAAGTTAATTTTTTGAGAACAAAAAAAGAGTTATTTACATAACCCTTCTTTATAAATGTGAATATTTAATTACTCAGCAATTTCGATAACGCTACCAGCACCTACAGTACGTCCACCTTCACGGATAGAGAACTTAGTACCCTTTTCTACAGCGATTGGGTGAATTAATTCAACATCCATTTCAATGTTATCTCCAGGCATTACCATTTCTACACCCTCAGGTAACTTGATAGTACCAGTGATATCTGTAGTACGGAAATAGAATTGTGGACGATAGTTTCCAAAGAATGGAGTATGTCTTCCACCTTCTTCTTTTGATAATACATATACTTGTGCTTTGAACTTGCTGTGAGGTTTAACTGTTCCAGGTTTTGCTAGAACTTGACCACGTAATACTTCATCACGGTTAACACCACGAAGTAATGCACCGATATTATCCCCAGCTTGAGCAAAGTCTAATAGTTTACGGAACATTTCAATTCCAGTAACAACTGTTTTCTTAGTTTCTCTGATACCGATAATTTCAACTTCTTCGTTGATCTTAATCATACCTCTTTCTACTCTACCAGTAGCAACTGTTCCACGACCTGTAATAGTGAAAACATCTTCAACAGGCATTAAGAATGGTTTATCTGTATCTCTTGTAGGCTCAGGAATATATGAATCTACTGCATCCATTAATTCATCAATTGATCCAACCCATTTAGAATCTCCTTCAAGAGCCTTTAATGCTGATCCACGAATAATTGGAGTAGTATCTCCTGGGAAGCCATATTCAGTTAATAAATCTCTAACTTCCATTTCAACTAATTCTAATAATTCTTCGTCATCTACCATATCACATTTGTTCATATAAACAATGATGTAAGGTACTCCTACTTGACGAGAAAGTAAGATATGCTCACGAGTTTGAGGCATTGGTCCATCTGTAGCAGCTACTACTAAGATAGCTCCATCCATTTGTGCTGCACCAGTAATCATGTTTTTAATGTAGTCAGCATGTCCTGGACAGTCAACGTGTGCATAGTGTCTTTTTGCTGTTTCGTATTCAATGTGTGCTGTGTTAATTGTTATACCACGAGCTTTTTCTTCTGGAGCAGAGTCGATTTCAGCATAACCTTTTGCTTCTCCTCCAAATTTACTTGCAAGTATGGTTGCAATTGCAGCTGTTAATGTAGTTTTTCCGTGGTCTACGTGCCCAATTGTACCAATATTTACATGTGGTTTTGATCTGTCAAACTTTTGTTTTGCCATTTTATTTTTTCCTCCTTATTTTCCTTTTTTAAGACTATACTTTATAATATAGCAATTTGCAATTAAAATCAATAAAACTAATTAATTATTTGTGTTCTTCTTTATTATTTGCTCAGTAATATATTTTGGTGCTTCTTCATATCGATAGAAACTCATCGTGTAATTTCCTCTACCTTGTGTAAATGATCTTAAATCAGTTGCATATCCAAACATTTCAGATAATGGAACGTATCCATCAATAACTTGAAGATTTCCTCTTGCTTCAAATCCTTCAATACGTCCTCTTCTTGAGTTGATATCGCCCATTGCGTCTCCTTGATATTCCATAGGAACTACAACTTCTACTTTCATGATTGGTTCTAGTAAAACAGGTTTACATTTTTTAGCAGCTTCTCTAAGTGCCATTGATGCAGCGATTTTGAAGGCCATTTCACTTGAGTCAACATCGTGATATGATCCATCAAATAATGTTGCTTTTATGTCTATAACTGGGTATCCAGCTAAGATACCTTTTGTTAATGCTTCTTGTAATCCTTCGTTAACTGGCTTGATATATTCCTTAGGAACTACACCACCAACGATTGCATCAACAAATTCATAACCTTTTCCTTCATTTGGTTCAAGTTTTAACCAAACGTGACCATATTGTCCACGACCACCAGATTGACGAATAAATTTACCTTCGCAATCAGCTGTTTGTCTTATAGTTTCTCTATATGCTACTTGTGGAGCACCTACGTTTGCTTCTACTTTGAATTCTCTTCTTAAACGATCTATGATGATATCTAAGTGTAATTCTCCCATTCCAGCAATAATTGTTTGACCTGTTTCATTGTTTGTGTAAGCTCTGAATGTTGGGTCTTCTTCAGCCAGTTTTCCTAGTGCAACACTTAGTTTTTCTTGATCTGATTTAGTTTTAGGTTCAACTGCTAATTCAATTACAGGATCAGAGAATTCCATTTTTTCTAGAATTACTTCATGATTTTCATCACATAATGTATCTCCTGTTGTTGTATCTTTTAATCCTACAGCTGCAGCTATATCGCCTGCGTATACTTCGCTAATTTCTTTTCTTTGGTTTGCATGCATCTGAAGAATTCTTCCTAAACGTTCTCTTTTTCCTTTTGTTGAATTCATTAAATAACTTCCTGATTGAGCTGTTCCGGCATAAACTCTAAAGAAAGTTAATTTACCTACAAATGGATCTGTCATAACTTTAAATGCTAATGCAGCAAATGGCGAATCATCACTTATTGTCAATGTAACTTCATTACCATTTTCATCAATGCCTCTAGCAGCAGGTATATCTAATGGTGATGGTAAATATTCTACTACTGCATCTAACAAAGGTTGTATTCCTTTGTTTTTGTAAGCACTTCCGCCTAATACTGGGAAAAACTTTCCAGTTAATACTGCTTTTCTTATAGTAGATTTTATTTCATCAATAGTTACCTCTTGTTCTTCAAGAACCTTCATCATCATCTCATCGTCAAACTCTGCTAAAGCTTCTATTAATTCCTTACGATATTTTTCACATTGATCAACTAGTTCTGCGGGAACATCTTTTTCAGTTATTACTAAACCTTTTTCATCTTCATAATAGTATGCTTTTCGTGTAATGATATCCACTACACCTTTTAGTTGATTTTCACTTCCAATAGGGAAGTTGATTGGATGAGCATTAGCACCTAATTTTGTGTGTAATGATTTGACACTCATTTCAAAATCAGCTCCTATTGCATCCATTTTGTTTACAAAAACAATACGTGGAACTCCATATTTAATTCCTTGGCCCCAAACTGTTTCAGTTTGTGGTTCTACACCATTTTTTCCATCAAGAAGTGTTACAGCACCATCTAATACTCTTAGCGATCTTTCTACTTCTACCGTAAAATCAACGTGTCCTGGCGTATCTATAATATTGATTCTATGATCTTTCCAGTGTGCAGTAGTTGCTGCAGAAGTAATTGTAATACCTCTTTCTTGTTCCTGCGCCATCCAGTCCATCGTAGCTGTTCCTTCATGCGTATCACCAATTTTATGATTAATTCCTGTATAGAACAATATTCTTTCTGTTGCCGTCGTCTTTCCAGCATCTATATGTGCCATTATTCCGATATTTCTTGTTCTCTCTAAAGGACAATCTCTACCCATTTTTTCCCCTCCTTCTATATTTTACCAATTGTAATGAGCAAATGCTTTGTTAGCTTCAGCCATCTTATGAGTATCTTCTTTTTTCTTGACAGATTGACCTGTGCCGTTTGAAGCATCTATAATCTCATTAGCTAATTTATCAATCATATTTTTCTCATTACGCAATCTAGCATAATTTACTAGCCATCTTAATCCTAAAGTTTTTCTTCTTTCATCACTAACTTCTATAGGGACTTGATAGTTTTGTCCCCCTACGCGACGTACTTTAAGTTCTAAAACAGGCATAACGTTTTCTAAGGCTTGCTCAAAAACTTCATTTGCTGGTTTACCAGTCTTTTCTTCTATTTTTGCAAAGGCACTATATAAAGTTGATTGAGCTATTCCTCTTTTTCCATCTACCATCATTCTATTTATTAATTTTGTAACCAATTTACTATTGTAAATAGGGTCTGCCAAAACATCACGTTTAGCAACATAACCTTTTCTTGGCATAGCATCTTCCTCCTTCCTTAATTATTTTTAAAATTTATTTTGCTTCTTTTGGCCTTTTTGTGCCGTATAATGATCTGCCTTGTTTTCTATTGTTTACTCCAGCACAATCTAATGTACCTCTAACAACATGGTATCTAACTCCAGGTAAATCTTTAACACGACCACCACGGATTAATACAACACTGTGTTCTTGTAGATTATGCCCTTCACCGCCAATATATGCAGTAACTTCCATGCCGTTGCTTAATTTAATACGAGCATATTTTCTTAATGCAGAATTAGGCTTTTTAGGTGTTTTTGTACCAACACGTGTACAAACTCCTCTTTTCTGAGGACTTTTTGTTTCAATAGTTTTTTTCTTTAAAGAGTTTTTTCCTTTGCCTAAAGCAGGAGCTTTTGACTTAGATTCACTCTTTGTTCGACTATTACGAACCAATTGACTAAATGTAGGCATTTTTTTCTCCTTTCTAGCACACAATTCCAGGTGTGCCAACATAGTTCGTTTAAAAAGGCTAAATAAGCCTATTTAACAACATGATAGATTTTACTATCACTTGTTAAAAGAGTCAACACTTATTTGTACTTTTTTATAAAAAAACGTTATTTTTTCGTTTTCGCTCTAATTTATAATAATAGGAGGAATAAAAATGAGTACTATTAATGATGGTATAATTAATGAAAAAAAGATAGTTGAGTATATAAATCAAAAAAATTTATTTATAAGATGAATGATAATATGAAAAAATTTATAAGTTGCCTATTTGAATTTGACCTTAATAAATTTGAAATAAAGGCATATAAATATGCAGATAATTATAAACCAGATATAATTATAACGGCCAATGGTTTTTCTAGATATATTAGTATTAAGAGTGGAGGATCAAATAGCATACATCAAGAACACCTGTATTCTTTTTTAAATTTCTTACATATAGAATTAAATTTTACAGAGAATTTACTAAATAATGTAAAATTATTTCATTTTAACGATTCTACCTATAATGGCTCTGGCAAAATAAGAAAAAGTGCAAATGATTTTCAAATGAATAACCCCACTATTATTAGCGAAATAAACTCATCATTAAATAAACCAGAAAATGCCAGAAAGTTAATTGATAGACTTCTTTTTAAAGGTGAATATTATCATTTACCTATAGTTGATTATATATATTATGGAGATGTCGAAAAAGGATTATGGGCTAGCAGAGAAGAAATAATGGATTATTTATTAAGAATAAATCGTTTTTCTGCTAGCATTCATGTTTCTTTACTTTATTATCAATCTTTGCACAGAAATTTAAAATATGATAAATATTATGAATATAAACGTTACTACGTACAATTTAAATGGTTTTCTTTAAAAGAAGATTTAATCACTATAAACAAAAAGAGAGCAAAATAAAAAAGCCTGGCAACGTGTTATTCTCGCAGGATCACTCCAACTACATTCACCGCTACTGTGCTTAACTTCTGTGTTCGGAATGG
>CALVUJ010000011.1 GCA_944363575.1 uncultured Bacilli bacterium | reverse complement strand
AGAATTAGTTAAGCTATTCTTAGATAAATTAATAGTTTTATTTTTAGAGTTATAGTGATCGTTTAATCGACCTGAAATGTAACCTATCTCTACATCATTAATTCCATTACTGCTTAACATATTTCTTACCGTTTGTTCTCCCGTTTGAGGTAAACTCGCTTCCATACTAGCGTATTTGTTGTAAACTCTATTAATTGTTATTTGCGATATTTCTAATAAAATAATAATCGCCAAAAAAAGTACTATTTGAATTATCATCTCGTTCATTTTATTTTCCTTTCAAAAAAAAAGCAGACTTTTGCCTGCTTTCTATGTTATTTACTTTCTTATTAGTTAGTCTCTCTTAAAGCTTTACTAGGCTTGAATGAAATGACTGTAGTAGCAGGAATAGTTATTTCTTCTTTAGTTAAAGGATTTCTTCCTTTTCTTTCTCTTCTTTCCTTAACAACAAAGTTTCCGAATCCAGCAACTTTAACACCAGCACCTTTTTTCAAAGACTTTGTTAAAACAGCAAATACAGCATCCACTGCTTCTGCTGCCACCTTTTTAGTGAAATTTGCTTCTACTGCTACAAGATCAATTAATTCTGTTTTATTCATATTTTTTTACCTCCTATGTTATTTGCATTTTATCATTAAACTTTTTAAAAAACAATCTTTCACTCTTTTTTTCGCTTGATTTGGAAAAAAATGGCTGTTTATAAGGCTTTTTTACTATTTTATGGTATATTTTATAGTGTAAGGAGTGAGTTTATGGAGTTTATTAATTTATCTTCTACAGCCGCAACTTTATTAATCACTTTATATTCAAGAGCTTCAATGTCTAGAAAAAAGATGATTTTAGAAGATAAGAAAGCTGAAGAAATTATTAGTTTAGCTGGATATGATGAAAAATTATTGAAAGTAAGTTTGAAGTTGCAGGCACTTTTAACTCTTAGAGCATATATTATGGATGAATATGCCAAAGATTTTATAAAAAAGTATGATGGTAATTGCAATGTGATTCAATTAGGATGTGGGTTAGATTCTAGATATATTAGGATTAATAACGAACAGGTTAAATGGTATGATTTAGATTTATATGGAACTATGGAAATGAGAAAGAAATACTATCGTAATGCCTTGAACTATAAAATGATTACTTCTAATGTTTGTAATTTAGAATGGTTGAAAGAAATAAAAGATCCTTCTTTGCCTACTTTGATTATAGGAGAAGGTTTATTTATGTATTTAACTGAAGAAGAAAATAGACTAGTGCTTGAGAAGTTAACTAACTATTTCAATTATTGTGAAATTATAATGGATGTTTTTTGTTCTTTAGCAGTTTCTTTTTCAAGATTTGCTCCTTCACTTAAAAGGGTTAATGCTAATATGAAATTTGGTTTTAATAATTATAGAGTTATAGAAAAAATGTGTGGTTTAAAACATGTTGAAACGAAGTATTATTATGATTGTGAAAAAATTAATGATTTACCTTTTTTATTAAGGACACGTTTTAAGTTTAGAAGAAAAACGGGGTTATTTAAAAAAGTTCAAAGAATTGAAATTTATAAAAAAAATAACTGATTTTTTTATTTATTAATAAAAATATGCTATTATTTTATTAATTGGAGGGTTTTTTTATGAAGTTTTTAAGGATTTTTTTGATTTCTCTTTTTGTTGTTATATTTGTTTTGAGTATTAGTTTTAATGTTATACTAGGTTTATCATCTACTAATTCTCTAATTTTTAAAGATAGTAAGGAAGCAAGAATGAACCTTTACACTAAGGCTTCTTATACTCTTGATAATGTTAAAAGTCTAACTATTGTGAATGATTCTCCTTACAACGTTGGAAACATTACTGGTTTTTCTAAAGATACTATTACTTGCTCTATTGAAGGAGAAGAAACGAATTGTGCAATGATTTCTACTTTGCATGATACAGAAGGTACTTTGCTAAGAACTTCATATTTTCCAGGTGATGGTTACAAGTATACAATTAATGGTACTACTAAGATAAAGACAGCCTATCCTAATGCATCGTTATCTACTACCTTTTCTGGTTTTTTCCTTGGTGCTAAAATTTCAATGATGTATATGGTTGGAGATTCATCAAGTAGTTCTGCCGAATTTTCTTTTAAAACAAAAACTAAGTTTAGTTTTAATACTTTTAGTTTAGTGAAAACAGTTAATGCTTCTTGTAAAAATGGAGAAAAAATATATGATTATTCTTTCACTTTTGATGGGAAAGATCGCTTAGAAAAAGTTTATTCAAAGGAACAAGATTCTACTCTTTCTTTTGAATATAAAAAGGTAACTTTATCGTTCCCTTCATTTGATCAATATACTGGTGTATAGGAGGTAATTAAAATGAGAGTGTTTAAAATAATTTTAAAAGTATTTTTAGTTTTAGTTTTTATCGTTAGTGTGCTATTTAATATTTTGTTCTTTGGTAGTTCATATGGTTCTTTAGTTGTTAAATATAATAAGGATACTTTTTCTTCTTTGGTTAGTTTGAATACATATGAATATCTATTAGAAATAGACAATGGGATGATATTTACTATTGAAGATAATTCAAGCAAAGTTTCTTACTATTTCTATGCAAATAAGGAAGATAAGTTGAATATGAAAGCAGTTTCAACTAATAAGAAGGATGGAAAGACTTCTACAAGTTATTACACAGAAGGTTATTTGTATACAGAAGATAGTGAGGGAAATAAAACCAAGCAAGTTTATACTGATGATTTGATAACAACTAATTATTTAAAAATTTATAATGATAAGTATAATAGTGAAGATTTACTAGATTATATTGAACTTAGCGATGATAAAACGAGTATTCATTTTTCTTTCTCTCCTTTCTATGTTTTAGGGATTGACTATCAAATGAAATCAGAGAATGAAACAACTACTTACTATTATGATTTAAATGGGAATCTTCGTAGTGTTGTTTTTGAAAATAAAGCAGATAGTACTAAAAATTATGAAATGACTATTACTCATAAAGCAAAAGATATTTCATTCCCTAATTTTGATGATTACAAGTAAAGTATAAACTTATTCTATTATTTTAAAAGAGATGAAATCATCTCTTTTTTTAATATATAAATATTAAAAAGGTATTTAACTTTTTTACTATTTAGAGTAATATATAAGGGCTAGGAAGTGAATTATGAATAATAAAGATTTTTATTTAGAGATTAAGCATGTGTGTAAACAAACTGGTGCAAGATATGGGATTTTACATACTCCACATGGGGATGTAGAAGTGCCTATGTTTATGCCTGTTGGTACTTTGGCTACTGTTAAGTATTTATCTCCAGATGAATTAAAAGAATTAAAAGCAGGAGTTATTCTTTCTAATACTTATCATTTATGGTTAAGGCCTGGAGAGGATGTTGTAGCTAATGCTGGGGGATTACAAAACTTTATGAAATATGATGGCCCAATGCTTACTGATTCTGGAGGGTTCCAAGTTTTTTCTTTGAGTAAAAATCGTAAAATAGAAGAAGAAGGAGTTACTTTTAAATCGCATTTAGATGGCTCTAAATTATTTTTATCTCCTGAAAAATCAATTGATATTCAAAACAAGTTAGGGGCAGATATTATTATGAGTTTAGATGAGTGTGCTCCTTATCCATGCGATTACGAATATATGAAAAATAGTGTAGAAAGAACTTTAAGGTGGGCAAGAAGAGGAAAAGATGCTCATAAAAATGATAAGCAAGCTTTATTTGGAATTGTACAAGGTGGCGAATATCCTGATTTAAGAAAATTGTGTGCAGAAGAGTTAGTAAAAATGGATTTCCCTGGCTATTCAATTGGTGGGACTAGTGTAGGAGAAACCAAGGAAGTTTTATATAAAATGCTTGATTATACTTTACCTTATTTACCTAAAGATAAACCTCGTTATTTAATGGGTGTTGGCTCATATGATGCTATTTTAGAGGGAGTTGCTAGGGGTGTTGATATGTTTGATTGTGTACTTCCTACTAGAATTGCTAGGCACGGAGCTTTAATGACTAGTGAAGGAAGATTAAATATTAGAGATAAGAAAAATGAATATGATTTAAGAGTTATTGATGAAAATTGTGATTGTTATACTTGTAAAAATGGTTATAGCAGGAGTTATCTTCGTCACTTATATAAATGTGATGAAGGTTATGGTAAACGATTATTATCTATTCATAATTTAAGATTTTTAGTTAAGTTAATGGAAGAAGTAAGGCAAGCGATTAAAGAAGATCGTTTTGGGGATTTTAAAGATGAGTTTTTTGAAAAGTATGGATTAAACACTACTAATCCGAGGGGTTTTTAAGATGAATACAACTGAATTTGATTATTATTTACCAGAAGAATTAATTGCTCAAACTCCTTTAGAGAAAAGAAGTAATTCAAGATTGCTTGTTTTAGATAGGCACACAGGTAAGATTGAGCATAAACATTTTTATGATATTGTTAATTACTTACATAAAGGTGATGTTTTAGTTAGAAATAACACAAAAGTTATACCTGCTAGAATTTTTGGAACTAAAGTAGGAACTGGTGCTAAAGTAGAGGTGTTGCTTTTAAAGCAAATTGATGATTATTATGAATGTTTAGTAGGTAATGCTAAAGTAGTAAAAAAAGATAGTGAAATTATTTTTAGTGATAAATTAAAAGCAGTTTGTATAGAAGTAAAAGATGAGGGCATACGTTTACTTAAATTTATATGTGATGGTATTTTTTTAGAAGTTTTAGAAGAAATAGGTAATATGCCTTTACCTCCTTATATAAAAACAACCCTTTTAGATAAAGACCGTTATCAAACAATATATGCTAGATATAACGGGAGTGCTGCGGCACCGACGGCAGGTTTACATTTTACGGAAGAAATATTTACTAAGTTAAGAGAAAAAGGCGTTGAAATACTTGATGTAACCTTACATGTAGGTTTAGGTACTTTCAGGCCAGTTAAAGTTGATGATGTGACGAAACACAAAATGCATAAAGAAGAATACTTTATGTCTAAAGAAGTAGCTGAAAAACTAAATAAGGCAAAGATGGAAAAAAGAAGAATCATTAGTGTTGGAACAACTTCTACAAGAGTATTAGAAACTATTATGAGCAAATATGGGACTTTTAAAGAATGCCATGAAGAAAGTGATATTTTTATTTATCCTGGTTATGTTTTTAAAGCGATTGATGGTTTAATAACAAACTTTCATTTACCTAAATCTACTTTAATAATGTTAGTGAGTGCTTTTGCCTCTAAAGAAATCATTTTAAAGACCTATAATGAAGCTGTAAAAGAGAAATATCGTTTCTTTTCTTTTGGTGATGCTATGTTTATAAAGTAGGTGATTGCATGAGAGTATTTACTAATTATCAAAAATTTTTAAAAGAAATAGAAGAAGTAAAAAAACTTGATAAGAAACCAAGTTTATTACTACATTGCTGTTGTGCACCTTGTTCTTGCTATCCATTATTACTATTAAAAGATTATTTTAATATTTCAATTTATTATAATAATTCTAATATTTATCCTTTAAGTGAATATAATTTAAGGTATGATACCTTAAAAACATACGTAAATAATCTTAATAAAAAAGAAAAAATTGATATTAAATTAATTAAAAAGGATTATGAAAATGAGAAGTTTAATCGCCTTTTGGGTAAAAGAAAAGATGATAAAGAAGGTAGTGTTAGATGTTTTATGTGTTATGCTTTAAGGTATAAAGATTTAGTGGATTATGCTAGTAAAAATCATTATGATTATGTTTGTTCTGTTATGACTATTTCTAGGCAAAAAAATGAAAAAATGATTAATAAAATATTGGAAGGCTATGTTAGCAAGAAAAATGATTTAAAATATTTATATTCTAATTTTAAAAAAGATGGTGGATTAGAGAAAGCACAAAAGATTATTAAAGAAGAAAAAATGTATAGTCAAAATTATTGCGGGTGCATGTTTAGTATGAGAGAGGCGAAATAATGAAAACTTTTTTAAAAAACAATATTAATTACTTTATCTTTTTAATTTTTGCGATTATTTTGGAACTTGTTTCTTTGTTTATAATGGTGGATACTTTTTTTATTTCTAAACCTTGGTTAATGATTTTATTATTAGGAGGTATTTTTTGTATTTGTAACTTAATTAAAAGTAAGAAAGTAAGAAATACTTTTCTTTTAGTATTATATATAATTCAAATTATTATTAATTTGTTTTGTGTTATTTTGTATGACAATACAGGAACTTTATTTGATTTTAGTATGATTCAACTAGCAGGAGAAGCCCTAGAGTTTTCAGGAACAGTCGTGGTTAATTTCTGGTATGTTGTTTTTGCGTTTGGGATGCTTCTAACATATGTTTTGTTTTGTTACTTTTTTAATAAATATGAAGAAGATAAATATAGTTGTAAACTAGTAAAAATTATTTCAAGTATTTGTCTTGGTTCTTTTGTTTTAAGTTATTTTGGAATTACTTTTAGTGAAAATAGAATTAGTGAAAAAAAGTTTATTAATAGTTTATATTCGGATACTAGTGATAAGTATTCTACATATGGGCCAACCATTAATTTTTTTAATGAAATATCTAAAATGATCTTTTTTAATGATTATGATAAATTATCTAATGAGGAGATAAATGAATATATTTATAAAGAAACGAACACTCATTCTCCTTATTTTGGGGTTTCTAAAGATAATAATTTAATTACTATTTTAGTAGAATCTTTTGAGTGGTTTGCTTTTGTTAGTGATTCTAGTGTATACCCTAATGGGGCTAACTTAAGTGAAGAAGTGTTGGATCAGTTATATCCTAATATTAGAGCTTTTTATAATATGAGTGTTATTATGAATAATCATTATTCAGAGAATAAAACGGATATAAGTGAAGATGAGGCTTTATTAGGAATTTATCCTAGTAGCAATTACATTAATTATACGTTTGAAAATAATACTTATGTTTCTTCTTTATCAAAAGTTTTAGCTTTATTTGATTCAACGATAGAAAATAACTTTTTTCATAATAATAATGCTGACTTTTATAATAGAGAAAAAGTGGTTACATCTTTAGGTTATAATAATTTATATTTTATAGATGAAATGAGTGAAAAAGGTGTAACTGATTATATGAATGGTTATTTGACAAATGATGTTTTAATGAATTTAGATAGTGAGATGTTTGCCTATATGAAAGATGAGATGTTTCCAACTGATAAAAGATTTAATACACATATAACTACTGTTTCAATGCATGGTAATTATGTTTATAGGAAAAATATGCAAAAATGGTTAGATAAAATGAATAGTCTTAATGTTTATATTGAGAATGATTATTTAAGAAATTATATGGCTGCGGTAATGGAATTTGATTGTGCATTAGGTATTATGTTAGATGACTTGAAAGAAAAAGATTTATTGGATAAAACAACTATTGTGATATTTTCTGATCATAATGCTTATATGAGTAATTTAAGTGGTTATGTTAAAAACATTTATGATTATAGCCATCCTAACTATAACGAACTATATCGTCTTCCTTTAATGATTTACGATAATAATTTAGGGCATAAAATAATTGATAAGTTTACCACTACTTATGATATTACTCCTACTATTTTAGATTTATTTGGGATTAATTATTATTCTAATTTATACTATGGTAATTGTATTTTTAATGATGATACAAGCATTTTATATTCTAAAGCGTTTGATGTTTTTATGACAGATAAAATACTTTTTTCTAATATTAACAATCCTTTATATAAAAAAGACATTAATGATGAATATTTAAATATAATAGAAGAAAAAAGTATTGCTCTTTTAAAGAAAATATACTATACAAACCATCTTTTTCACTATAATTATTTCAATAATAAAAATAATTACCAAACATATTTAAATAACTATACAAGGATTAACTAGTTTATTAAATAAAAACTTTATAGTAACTAAAAGAAAGTAATAATAATCTTTTTTAAATATTCTTACATAAGAATTAATGTGAGAAAACAAGTGTTTTTAGTGATAATAAACTTTATTAAAGTTATGATTTCTTATGGTGTTTATGAGTGGCTTTATACCGTGTAATATAGTTTTTTATATCGGGAAATCTAACAATTTCTGAGCCTTTAGCAATATATACTTGTAATGTTGCGTTTACTTTTACAATTAACAGATAGTCATGAATCGCCATGTTTTTTTTCATCTTGCTTTTAAAAATAAATATGATATCATAATATTGCAATACATTTCATATAGGGGAGATAATTTATGAAAATAACACAAAAAGATATTAATCAATACGCAGCAAATGGTGGGGATTTGGGGTATTTCACAATCAAACAAATACAAGCCATTCCGAAAAAGATAGTTAATCAATATGTGGCAAATGGTGGGTACTTAGTATATTTAACAAAAAAGCAAAGACAAGCAATTTCTCAAGAGTTTATTAATCAACGTGCTGCAAATGGTTGGTACTTAGGAGATTTAACAATAGAACAAAGACAAGCTATTCCTCAAGAAATAGTTAATCAATATGCAGCAAATGGTGGGTTCTTAGGGCATTTCACAGACAAACAAATACAAGCGATTTCTCAAGAATTTATTAATCAACGTGCTGCAAATGGTGGGAGTTTGGGGTATTTCACAAGCGAACAAAGACAAGCAATTTCTCAAGAGTTTATTAATAAGCGTATAGCAAATGGTGGAGACTTGGGAGATTTAACAATAGAACAAAGACAAACTATTTCACAAAAGATAGTTAATCAATATGTAGCAAATGGCGGGGATTTGGGAGATTTAACAAAAAAACAAATACAAGCAATTTCTCAAGAGTTTATTAAT
The DNA here is from genome assembly GCA_944363575.1 of uncultured Bacilli bacterium. GTDB lineage: Bacteria > Bacillota_I > Bacilli_A > RFN20 > DUOF01 > CALVUJ01. The sequence goes on along the minus strand of CALVUJ010000011.1, from coordinate 18,363 downwards.
CAACGTGCTGCAAATGGTGGGAACTTGGTTCGTTTAACAGATGAACAAATACAAGCTATTCCTCAAGAGTTTATTAATAAGCATATAGCAAATGGTGGAGACTTAATTGATCTAACGGAAGGACAAAGACAATCAATTTCACAAGAGGTAGTTAATCAATATGTGGCAAATGGTGGGTACTTGACATATTTAACAGAAGAACAAAAACAAGCGGTTCCTAAAGAAATAAGAAAAATTTCAAAAGAAGGAATGGAAGCACTAATATTATATAGTGCAGGTAAAATAAAAAAAGAAGATTTACCAGCAAATGTTATTCTTAATTATTTTCTTAGAAATAATTTATTAACTATCGTAAAAGCTAAATTAGTGCGACATTATAATCAAGTATGTAAAGAACAGGGTTATACTAATTATGTCCCTATTGAAATTCAAGAAAGATTTAATGAAGAACTAAAAGAAATATATAAAGAAATAAACGGAACGAAAAAAGATTTATTAGAACAATATAATAAGAAAAAAACTAGGATAAAGAGCTTTTAATTCTATAAATAATTTAAGGTGGTAGAATGATACTAGCTGAATTTAAACAATTTGATTTATTAATAGAAAAGTTATGTCCTACAAAAATAAGCACTGCATTAAATCGATGTAGTGTTTTTTTTATTTTAGAAAATCTTTAGTAATAATACTTGTAATGTAACTGTCACATATATTTAATCTTCATATATCAAGGCAATAAAAAAGAGATTTTCTCGCATTTATTTTTACAATTAACAAACATAAACTAGTTCCCACAAAAAAATCTTTTTTCTTTACTTTTATTATATTTTTTTCTAGAATTATTAAAAGGAGGTTTTTATTATGGCTAGGAGTTATAATGATTGGTTACTAGAAGCTAAAGCATATAAAAACTCATTAGATGCTTCCTCAACAGGCCAAGATGCGATTTATTATCGTGGTAAGTACTTGCGCTGTTTAAAGAAAGCTTATAATTTAAATCCATCTGGAAGTTTACCTTCTTCTATAACAGGATATGGTTTTACCGTTTCATTAAATAATGAAATAAATACTCAATTAACTAATCATCATAATCAAATTAATCGTTCTATAAGAGAAAATAAAAGGCAACCTAATCATTCTATATCTCAAGAGTTTGCTTTAAAGATTAAAAGGCTTGCCACTTCTTTATCGCAACGTAACGCAAAAAATAGTATTAAAGCTTCGTTAGGTCTAGCAGGGACTATTGCCAAAGTTCCTATATTGGCTGCATCTAAGGTTTTATCCGCTGTTGGTCCTTTAGCTGTGACAATTTTTGCTTTGCCTTTTGCAGCTTTAGAAGGTGCTTTTAATGCCGTTAATGTATATGATGGTTCTGTATCTAGTGGAAAGGAATCGCAGGTTGTAAATAAGATTAGTGATGGTTTATCAAATGTTATTAAGTCAGTTTCAAATTCAATTAATAGACGTGTTGGTCGTATGTAAAAAGGAGGAATAAATATGGAAAATGAATATAGTTTTACAATTATTAATAAAGAAGGTATAGAAGTTAAGTGTGATGTTATTTCTTTAATTACAGATGAAGAATCAAGAATTTATTTGTTATACACAGATTATTTACTTGATACAACAGGTAATTTTAGGATGCTTGCTTCAGAATTAGTGCAAAAAAAAGGAGAATATGTTTTAAAAGATATTGAAGATAGTGAAAAACTAGATGCCTTGATTAGTTCAGCAAAAGATACATATTTTAAAAACAAGTAGAGAAATCTCTACTTTTTTATTTTATTGTCATATAATTATGTGAGAAAAGAGGAGGATTTATTTTGAAAAAAATTTTATTAGCAGGTGGAATGGGTTATATTGGTTCACATACAGTTATTGAGGTTATAAATGCTGGGTATGAACCTATTATTGTTGATAACTTGAGTAATTCTAAAATAGAGGTTCTTGACTCTATTGAAAAAATTACTGGTACTCGTCCTTTGTTTTATGAAGTAGATGTTTGTAACATGAAAGATTTAGAAAAAGTGTTTGAAGAAAATAGGGATATTGAGGTTGTTATTCATTTTGCAGGTTTTAAAGCTGTTGGAGAATCTGTTTTAGAGCCATTAAAATATTATGAGAATAATTTAATATCAACTTTTAATTTATTAGAGGTAATGCAAAAATATCATTGTAATAAATTTATTTTTAGTTCTTCGGCAACGGTGTATGCTGTATCCAAGGTTATGCCTCTTTGTGAGAATTTTCCTTTAGGGGCTTCTAATCCTTATGGAAGAACGAAACTATTTAATGAGCAAATATTAGAAGATTATCAAAAAGCAAATCCTTCTTTTAATGTGATACTTCTTAGATATTTTAATCCAATAGGAGCACATGAAAGTGGGCTAATAGGAGAAGATCCTAATGGTATTCCTAATAACTTGATGCCTTATATTTGTCAAGTTGCTACGGGTAAGCTAGATCATTTGAATGTTTTTGGAAATGATTATGACACTAAAGATGGTACAGGTGTTAGAGATTATATCCATGTCGTAGATTTAGCAATTGGGCATGTTAAAGCTTTAGATAAGCTTGTAAGAGAAGAAAATGTTGGTCTTAAAGTATATAACTTAGGAACTGGTACTGGTTATAGTGTTTTAGATATTGTTAATACTTTTAACAAAGTTAATGGTAATTTAGTTAACTATCAAATTGCTAAAAGAAGACCTGGAGATATTGCTACTTGTTATGCTTCATCTCAAAAGGCTTATGATGAATTAGGTTTTAAAGCCACTAAAACTTTAGAAGAAATGTGTAAATCTAGTTATGAATTTCAAAAAAGAAAAGAAGCCTAACTAAAAGTTAGGTTTTTTTATACCCATAATTGGGTATTTTGAGTTAATGAAGCATTTTTATATTCGTTATCATCAGTTACTTCTTTTATCACTTTTATTTGTTTAGGGAATGTTACTGTGTCCTGTTCATCGTTTAATTCGATTTCTAAAATAGCTTTATCTTTCCAAAATGGATAAATATCTATTTCAAAATATTGATTGGCATATGTTAAACAATATCTTGTTTTTCTAATAGGTCTCTTTTTAGGATCTGCTTCCATTAAACTATTTAAATATTCTTCTTTGGATAATCGCTTTTCTACTTCAATACGCTTCATGTTAGAAACTGTTTTCTTAACCGTTTTGTAATAAACATAATTTCCTTTTATTCCTCTTTGTCTTACCCTTATCTCACTATCGTCATTGGATTTTAAATATGTTTGTATAATTTCTATTTTTTGGCAATTTACTTCTTTTTCAAGCCAGTTAATATTAGGAAATTGTATTAAAAATTTACGTTCGATTTCAAATGGTTCTGGCTCTCCTAGAAAAGAAGATATATTAGCGATTAATCTTTTCATTTTACTTTCAAAATCGGTAGAGTTATCTATCACCCTAAAGTGAGGGTGTCCTGTCCAAGCAGAAATTATCATATCATCTTTAATAGCTGCTTGTTCGACTGTTTCTGTTCTTGCTCTATTGTTCGCTTTGGTATAAAATTCTTCGGCACCTTTTGCTGCACTGACAAGATGAAAAACAGCATCGTAATTATCTCTAAGTTCTACTTCACTAGTACCTAGACTTTTTAATACACTACTAAATTCTAATTCATTCATATATGCTTTGCTATCTAAAGTTCCTCGATCACACACGATAAGAACTTTATTAGTTCCCATGCTAAGTGCTGCCTCATAAAAAATTCTCTCTTTTTCTAATTGTAATTGCATAATACTTTTTTGAAACTCTTTAGTTTCTTTACATGTCCATGGAGCAATTCCTCCTAAAATAAGTTCAGTTGCTGTTTCAGGAACAAAAAGAACCGTATATCCTATCTTATTAAAAGCATTTTGAATCCAACTCATTGCTGTTGTTTTACCTGCACAAGGACCACCTGTAATAACAATTTTTACTATTTCAGGCTTTTTCTGCTTTTCTTTTAAAGTTAATAATTCATCAATGGAAACATTAAATAGATCGGAAAGTTTGCGTATAACATTGATAGTAGGTTTAGATATTCCTGTTTCCCACTTCGATACTGATTTATTGCTAACGCCAACTTTTTGTGCTAATTCTTTTTGAGATAATCCTGCCTTAATTCTTAAATCTAGCATTTTATTTCCAAAACTATAATCGTTCATTAGGTTATATCCCCCTCTACACTTAGATTGTAGCATTAATCAATAAAACGCTCAATATACCTTTTATCTCATTTTAGTAGAATTTAAAACCCAAAGAAAATTATTGAAAGAATTACCCCAATGGAAATACCTACAAAATCTGCTATTAAACCAGCTTTTAAAGAATGTTTCCATTTTGTTACTCCTATACTAGAAAAATATAACGATAACACATATAAAGTAGTATCCGTACTGCCTTGAATAGTAGCACCTGTCCTGCACAAGAAAGAATCTGGACCATGATTTAAACAAATAGAATTAAAAATGCTCATAGAAGCACTTCCGGAAATAGGTCTAAAAAGAATCATTGGAACTAATTCTACTGCTTCTCCATTTACATCTAGAGCTTCTTTTAATAGTTCTCCCACATCACTTATGAAACCAGATCCTCTTAGAATTGCTACTGCTGTAACCATGGCTATTAACGTTGGGAAAACTTCTTTAAATAAACTCATTCCATCCTGCACCCCTAATAGAAACTTATCATAGCCTTTTACTTTCTTCTTTATAGCTAGAATAATAGTTACAAGAACTAGTATTGGGACAATAATGAAACTAATGGTGCTTAGCATAATGTCTCCTCCTAAAGATAGCATCTGCTATTAAACCTGCTACACACGACATCAAGGTAGCTATAATTGGAAAAATAAGCATATCTGCAGGATTAACAGAACCTAAACCTGCCCTAATAGCCATGACTGATGTAGGAATAAGGGTTACTCCTGCAGTGTTTAACACTAAAAAAGTTACCATTTCATCAGTTGCTTCAGTTTTATCCCCTTCATTTAATTCTTGCATTCTTTTAACGGCTTTTAACCCACTTGGAGTAGCTGCGTATCCTAATCCAAAAATATTTGCCGCGATATTCATTGAAACATAATTAAGTGCTTTCTCATCTTTTAAATTAGGCATTATTAATTTAAATAAAGGTCTTATCTTTTTAGCAATAAAATCAACTATTCCTACTTCTTCCATAACTTTCATCATCCCACTCCAAAAACAAGCTGCTGTAATCATTGTTATAAGAAGATTAAAGGATTCTTTAGGTATATTTAAAATAACGTTAGAAAGCTCATCTCCTCTTCCTGTTATTAGTCCATATATTAAAGAAAAGCATATAATAATTAACCATATCTTATTCATTATCTCACCTAACCAATCTTATTCTTTTACTCACTTATTTATGTATGTTTAGACAATTTTCTATATAAATTATTTGAATATTTTAAACCATTTTTTCTTTTTCACCTTTGTCTCATTTTTGTTTGCTTTACACTGCCCTAAAACATTCTCTCCATCTTCATTCACTAAAACGACAAACGAATCATTACCCGTTATTTTATAAATAACTCTACTTTTACTTATCTCTTCTTTTTTCAAAGTCACATTTATATTAGTTTCACAAACTAGTTCATATTCTTCAAACATATTAGAACCTTTATTTAATAAATTAAAAGTCTTATAATTATTAAAATATTTTTCATATAAAGATTTATGCATAGAAAAATCTCCCCCACAATCAAGAGTAACGATAATTAGTTCCATGTTATCCTTTTTAGCACTTGTTACTAAAGTTCTTCTAGCTTTAGTGGTAAATCCTGTTTTTCCTCCACTTGTATATTCATATTGTCGTAATAATTTGTTTTTGTTTAACCAAGTTCCATGATTTTTACTTCTATATTCTTTAGTGCTTGTTATCTTTCTAAATATTTCGTTATTTAAAGCATATTTCATTAATAAAGCCATGTCATAACTAGTAGATAAATTACCTTCATCATCTACATCTAACCCACTTGGATTATGAAAAGTCGAGTTATACATCCCTATCTCTCTTGCTTTTTCATTCATTAATTTAACGAAACTTTCAATGTCTCCGCTTACTCCTCTAGCAATAGTTACTGCTGCATCATTCCCACTTCTAAGCATTAACCCATATAATAAATCTTCCATTATAACTACTTCTCCTATTTTAAGGTAAATACTACTTCCATAAGCTTTTAAAATATCTTCGTTTACTTGTACATAAGTATCTAAGTTACTATTTTCAATGGCTACTATTGCTGTCATTATCTTAGAAATACTAGCTACACTTCTAACTAGATGCATGTCTTTGCTTTCTAATATATTTCCTGTACTATAATCCATTACCACATAGCTTCTAGCATAATACCCCTCGCTGGATACTTTTTGATTTGATGTAAAAGCTGTTGCCATAATAATAAAAAAACACATAATTTTTTTCATGATATCACCATTATAAGATTATGTGTTTTTATCTTTATTTAAGACTTTTTATTACTTTTTCCTTTTTTTTCTTTGTAATAAACACTTTCTATTTCTTCAAGCAATTCTTTTTCCGCTACTGGATAACTTTTCTCAAAATTATATATTTTATTACCATATGATGCATAAGGTGTTTGGTAATCTCCTATATTTACTTTAAAGCCATTTAATAATGCTACATATAAAGTTGCTGCTCTTAAATCATAATCATTATATTTATGAGTTTCACTTAAATCTATTTTCCCATTATTAAGCAATTGACTCTTGTATAAAAGTTGTTTTGCTCTTTCCATAAGTGTTGATAAATAATGATCAAAAGCCCCTTCCATATAAGCTTTTTGAACTTTTTTATCTTCTTTTAACATTACTGTGCTTAATTTTACCTTTTTATTATAATCATCAAAAAATGCTACATGCATTGCCCCCATAAAATAATAACAAATTTGAGCATTTTCACTTAAAAATTGATCTATTCCTAAATCATTAGGTTTTATATCCACACCAAATACGGCACCATATTTTGCTACATCATCTATCTTAATCTTTGTGTTTAAATTCATCTAAATACACCTCTGCCAATATTATATAAAAGATTTTAATTGTTTTCAATCACTTATTTTATTGTCCATAATTTACTTCCATACCTAGTTGCTCATTTAAAAGTTTATTATAAAATTGACTCATATATAAGTTGTAATATTTTCCTTTTTTATTCATTAAAGAAATATGATTACCTTCTTCTATTATTTTCCCTTTATCTATATAGATGATATTGTCTACATCTTTAATTGTAGATAATCTATGGGCAATGAAAATACATGTTTTATCTTTAAAATGAACATTTATACAATTTTGAATTAATTGCTCATAAAGAGAATCGATACTACTAGTAGCTTCATCTAAAATAATAATATCTGGGTTTGTTAGAAGAACACGTGCAAAGGCAATTAATTGCTTTTGTCCATTTGATAACATGAGTCCTCCTTCTCCTACTCTAGTATCATATTTATTTTCCATCTTTTCAACAAACTCATCTAATCCAATCTTTTTACAAACCTCTTTAACTTCTTCTAAACTCGCTTCTCTTTTACCATAACGAATATTATTAATAATAGTATCATCGAATAATAAAGCATCTTGAAGAATAAATCCAATATTTTTTCTAATAAAAGCTTGAGGTAATTCTAAATAATCTTTACCATCAAATAATATTTCTCCTGCCGTTGGCTCATAAAATCGATATATTAAACTTGCTATTGTAGATTTGCCACTCCCTGTTCTTCCTACTAAGGCTACTTTTGTCTTTGGGTTTATTTTTAAATTAAAATCAGTTAAAACTTGCTCACCTTTAGGATATTTAAAAGTTACGTTTTTAAACTCTATTTCTCCTTTTAATTTTTCAGGATTGAGATTAATATTTTCTCTATCTTTAATCATAGGTTCTTTATTTAATAACTTTTCAACTTTTTCAGCAGATAATAATACTTCTTCAATAGAATCAATATTATTGGCTAAACCTCCAACTGAATAGATACATTTATCAAAAAGTGTGAAAAATAAGTAAATAGATCCATAAGATATAGAAAGACTAATATACTCTTTATATGAAAAGTAAAATAAGGCTGCAATTGCTATATTAGAAATTAGTTCAATTAATCTCCATAAATATTGGTAATTGTACTCTCTTTTTAAATTATATTTATAATTTTCTTTATTTATTGCTTTATATTCTTGATAGCTTTTCTTTTCTAGATTTAAAGTTTTAATTGTTCTAATACCCATAACACTATCATTAATATGACTTAATTTTCTTTTCCTTATTTCCCTTCTTTTATCATCTATTTTAGCACCTCTTTTTAGGAAATATGAGGAAAGGAAGTAAACGGGAATAGCAGATAACACTAGAATCATACTTAATTTATAATTTATAAATAAACATATTATAAAACAAACAATAATATTAACTGATTGGATGACAATATATAAACTTGGCCAGAAGAAGCCTTCGCTAATCATTTCTACGTCTCCTATTACGGTATTCATTGTTGCACCTGTTGGATGATTATTATGATATTCTTTATCTAAATCCATTACTTTTTTAAATAATTTTCTTCTTACTTCAATATTTATGTCTTTTGTCATTTTATTCCCGTTTTTAAAGGCTATCATATATGTAATATTGCTTGTTAATTGAATAAAGCAAACTATACTTACAACTATAATAAATAAGGGTATGCTTTCTTTTTTAAAAGCTATATCTATACCAATGTATGAAAAAACAAATAAAATGGCTAGTTCACATATTGTATAAATTACTGCAGAAAAATAAATCTTTTTAAAATTAATGTTTTTAGGCATAACATTTCTAATTAAATTAAGTGCTTTTTTGATTGATTTCATCTACTTCACCTCCTCAATCATCTGTTGTAAATTCCATATTTTAGAATAAAATCCCTCACGATTTATTAACTCATTGTGAGTGCCTGTATCTACAATTTTTCCTTCATCTAAGACAATAATTTTATCCGCATCTTTAACATTTAATAAGTTATGTGAAATAATGATTGTCGTAGCTTTTTCTTTTTTTAATGTTTCTTTTATTTGGCGTGAAACAATATTATCTACGGCACTTAATGTATCATCAAGAATTAAAACTTTTTTATTTTTTATAATTGTTCTAAGTAATGATATTCTTTGTCGTTGCCCTCCAGATAAAGTAACTCCTCTTTCTCCTACTAGGGTTTCAATACCACTCTCAAACTTATTTACATCTTCTTCTAAACTTAATCTTTTAATATACATATCTAAATCTACACGATCATTATCTATAAGCATTAACATATTTTCTTTTATTGTTTTAGAAAAGATATAGGCATCTTGAAGCACAACTCCAATGTTTTCTCTAACACATTTTTTCTTATAATCTCTTAATTCTATACCATCTATTTTTATACTTCCTTCTTGATAATCATCTAATCTAGTTAAAAGATTAATAATGCTTGTTTTACCAGATCCTGACTTGCCTACGACACCTAATGTTTGACCTTTTTCTATCTTGAAACTAATATTTTTCAAAACTTTTTGATTATCATAACTCATTGAAACATTATTAAACTCAATATCTCCTTCTATTTCTTTATCCGTTGTCCCATCATTGCAATATTCACTTTTTATATCAAAATATTCTTTTAAACGAACATAAGATATTTTAAATTTTACAAAGGAGGTAATGTGGTTAACAAGATATGAAACGTTACTTAAAACACTACTAATGATAATTATTAAAGCACTTATACTTGCTAAAGAAATTTGATTAGTAAAGAAAGCATATCCTAGATAAGCCACTCCTCCTATTAAATAAACGGATGTAAGTAAATCAGATAAAAACCAATATTTACAATGCAAATTATTGATATAGTAATTGTTTAGTTCTTTTTTATTGTTTATTTCATCAAACTTCTCATATTCATAATCTTCATTGCTAAAACTTTTCACTAAACTATAATTAGTAATGCTTTGTTGAACAGCAGAGTTTAAAGCACTGTAGTTTTTAGAAGACTCTAACTCTTTATCTTTGATTTTAAAATAGCCATAGTAAAAAGATAATATTAGGCAAATAACTGAGGCAATAACACTTATAAAAAACATTGTTTTGTTTAAACGATATATTTGGTATAAGATAGTTGTTATTGAAAAAACTATGTCAAACAATTCAAAAATAGAATTTCTAAAAATAGCAGCAATCCTTCTACAATCCCCATTATTTCTTTGAATGATATCTCCTGTTGATCTTTTAGCATATTCGCTTTTAGGAATATCTAAAGTGTGCATGTAAAACTCTTCGCTTACTTTATTTAATAATAATTGGCAATGTATTGTTTTTATCATTCTGTAAGCAAAAGAAAGAATTACATTTATAGATGATATTATTATAAAAATAAGCACCGTAGAAGTAATCGCACTTTTCATACTTGTGTTGTTAACAAATTGTTCTAGAAATCCTGGTAATAAGTGTTCTTCATTAGTAAAGATAGCTAAAACTTGCCCTACAAAGATACCTGTTAAAGATGATATATACCTATTTAAAAATAAGAACAGTAAACTTAATACGTATAAGGGCAAATACTTTAAAATACACTTTAAAACTTTATTATTCATACCTTTTCTCCTTTCTTTTTATTAGGAGAAAAACTCATTACTTACGTTTAAACATTACGTGAGCAAAAGCCACTTTTTCTCCCTTTGTTGCTTCTTTTTTTTCTACATATTTAACCATTTTGCTCACTCCTTTCCGCTAACTATATTACACCTATATATTACTTTTTTCAACAAAAATTTATTTTTATTATTCACAATGATTATATTATATAATTTTTTAGCACTTGTCCTTCTTTTTATTATGAAAAAAGTTAGATTAATATAAAAATATAATGTTATTAAATATTATTTAATAACTATAGTATTCAAAATAACGTCATTATGCATAAAATTTGTCTAAAAAAACATTAAATATCTTATCATCACATGTAATAGAAAAATTAAAACTATTCCTATCCCTATTTTACAAAAGATAGTATTAGAATTTCTTTTTCTATATTGTTTTCATCAATATGTTTATACGTATTAAAAGCTATTATGCTACCTATTCCTAAATTTATTTTAACAAATTAATGGTGTTAATAATTTCTAGATATTTTGGGTAACTTTTTTATATTATGTACCCCGATCCATTATTTAGTTTATTTTTCATTTCTTGTTTTCTATTCTCATCAATATTTAAAATAATATACTTTTCATCAAAAACAGGTCTATCTTTCATTTCATCTTTTTTATTTTTAATCCATACATCAAAATCCTTAATTTTTGTAGCTGGATTGCCGGCAACTATTACATTACTAGGTATGTCTTTTGTGACAACTGATCCCGCACCAACAATAACATTATCTCCTATAGTTACTCCTGGCAATATAATTGATCCTGCTCCAATGAAAACATTATTGCCGATAGTTACTTTTGCAATTCTAGTATATCCAATAAATTTTTTTGTTGAAGCATCGTGTGCTAAAATGTGTACTCTTGGTGCCAATGTAACATTATCTCCAATGCTAATTAAAAAGCAATGTCCGGGATCAATTATACACTCTTGCATTACGTGAAAGTTCAATCCATATTTTAGTCCCATCTTTTTCAGTTTATCCAAATTGGTCGTCCCTCTTATTTTATCTTTTATTCTTTCAATTAATTTCATAATAGTTTACCTCCTTTTGACTAAATTAGAGAAGTTAACAAAACCCTTATAATTTTTTTTCTTTAACAAATAATAATAAATTTTCCATTTCCATCCTTTAAGTATATTATTTTTAAAATTATATTTTTCTAAATATTCTTCGTACTCCTTACTTATTTTACAAATTTTCTCCTTTTTATTAAATTCGGTATTTCTAGCAATTCTTTCTAGCATAACAATACAATCATACATATATTTTTTATGAACGCTTTCAATTTGATCTGCTCTTACATTTAAAAATTTAGAAATTAAATTTAAACTTTCTTCGTATACAAAAGATATTATTTTAAATCCATCTTCTCTATATTTGCTAGATAATGAACTTTGTTTATGTACTATACATTTATACAATTTCTTATCTAAATAATATATAGAATGGCAATTTATAAGAAAATTCAAATTAAATAGCAAATCTTCTCCTAAACTTACTTTTGGATCAAATAAACTTTTAATTTTTTCTTTTCTAAAGCATTTAGACACAGGACAATTCATAATACCTTTTATATATATTTGATTCACATTTTTTTTAAAATATTCAATATCTAGTTCGCCTTCTTTTATGACATCATCAAAAGACCCTACATACTTACCTTCTTCAGTGACTTTTTCTAAATTGGAGATTATTAAATCATATTTCTTATTATCTAATATTTTTTTATATTCTTCACACATAGTGATATATGGAACATCATCACTATCTACAAAAATGATATATTCTCCAGTGGCTTTTTCAATCCCTGTATTTCTGGCTTTAGAAACTCCACCATTTTCTTTGTTAATTAAAGTAACTCTATGATCTTTTGCATATTCTTCGCATATTTGCTGGCTTTTATCTCTTGATCCATCATTTACAAGAATTATCTCAATATCTTGATGGGTTTGATTAACTAAATTTTTTAGACATTTCTCTAAATACTTTTCAGAATTATATACAGGAACTACTATACTAAATAGTGGTTTCATTCAATGTTCCTCCTTGTTTTTCTTCTTTGTTTAAATATTTTAATAAATATGGTATTCCAAAAATCATAAATATAAAGGCTACATAAGTTTGTATTTCAACAATACATGCCATCAATGTTGCTACAATAAAAGATGCTACAATAGCATATTCCTTCTTATCTTTGTATTTGGATAATTTTCTACAAGAAAAGAAGTATGCTATTAAAATAATCCCTAGACCTATAACTCCGCTTTCTAGTGCTATATGCAACCAATGGCTATGTGCAGATTTTTTCACTTCTCCTATTAAAACAACAGCATCCTCACCAACTCCAAAAAATGGGGATGTTTTTATTTTGTTTATTGAACTTTGCCATATTTCTGTTCTCCCAGATATTGTTGAACTTTTATTAAACAAGCCAAAAATAGTTTCAAAGAAAGAGTTGTCTGTTCCTAGGATAGTCACACACAAACTTAGTACAATTATTATCACAAAAAGTATTTGTATATTGGCATACTTTCTTATAAATTTTATTTTGAAAAGTAATAATAAAGCAAATAATACCAATAATTGTATTATTCCTGTAACTACCCATTGAAGCATAATGCTTGTTGTTCCTATAATTGTACAGGCAATTGTTCTTATAGGTGCTTTACCATTTCTATAAAAATTATCGTATAACATCGACAAAAGAATACCAGGAAATATAATTAATGGGAAACCTGTCCTTATCCCAAATAAAAATATTATGTCGTTTGAATCTTTGACAATTCCTTCAGGAAATATTATCATCAAAACAAGATTTAAGGTAATCATTCCTAAAAATAGTAGACTCATGGCATCTAGACTATTTTTACTATTAGTTGACATTGCAATCTCTAAAAAACTTATCATTGCCAAGAACATTACAATATAATAATAACTTGGATGTGTCCCTGTTGGATTAAAAAATGGGCAAACCAAATATGTCCATATACCATAAACCAGAGTCATGATATACAATGGTGTTGTCTTCTTTTGCATGATGGAAAAAAAAGAAAATAAAATACACTCTATAACCAGCACAATATTTGTAATCTCTTTAAGATATGGAATTGCTGAGAACGATTCTGTTTTAAAAAAGGGTATCATTAATAAAATGATTATAATTTTTTTTGAAAAAATAAAATTAGTAATCTTATCTATATAAAAATTAATTTTTTCGTATATCTTTTTCATCTTTAATCTTCCTTTCCGCAAAGCCCTTCCATATATTCTTCAATATTATAATAATTTGATTTATTATTTTTTAAATTTATTTTTATACTATTTAATAGTTGCTTATCATTCATTAAGTTAATAATTCCTTCTGCGATTGCTTGTGCATTCATATCAACAATAACTCCATTTTTTAAATGATCTATTTGATCCTTCACAGAATTATAGTTAGTAACTATTATTGGAATTTCTAATATTTTAGCCTCATCTAATACAACCGATTTACCTTCAAATCTAGACGGCTGTACCAAAAATGTAGAATTATATATATATGGATATGGATTTTCTTTTAGCCCAACTAGAATGAACTCGTTTTCCAAATTATAGTTAGTTATCATTTTTTCTAAATTTTTTCTTTCTTTTCCTTCTCCAACAATAAGCCACTTAAAGTTAATATTGTTTTTTTTCAAAATATGGGCCGCCTCTATCGCCATATCGTATCCTTTAATTGTGTGTAATCTCCCCACAGAAACTATTTTTATTTCATCATTTTTAGAATATTCCTTTGGATAAAACTCTTTACTCATTTTCTTTATTAATTCTACCGATGACAAATTATTTAAAACTATTATTTTGTCGGCATTTCTTGGAAATAATGCTTGTAAACTTTTCTTGCATTCTTCTGATATTGTTATGACTTGATCTACTTTATCAACGTATTTTTCTTCTAACGAATTATCTATTTTTATTTTAGAATAATCACTATGAAAGAAATAAACTTTCCTATCACTTTTCACTTTATCAACTATATAATAAGCAGTTTCTCCTCCCGCAAAAGAAATCGCAACATCATATTTCTTTTCGCATTGTGGTATTATTTTTTTATAACTATCAATCCATCTATGTATTCTTATTTGATCAAATTGTTTCCATCTATTTTTTTCATACAATGTAATTAGGTATCTTTTTATAGACATTAAAATACTTTTTATATTAAATTTTTCTTTTTTTATCGTTTCCTTAAATGACTGGTATAGTATTTCAATCTCTTTGACACTTATAATATTGATATTTTCAGGGACTTGTTTAAGAAATGCACCTTTTTTTTGAAAAATTAATAAATCTACTTCATATTTAGTTGTATCTATCATATTTAAAAAATTTACTAAACTTTTTTCCGCACCACCTACATTCAAGGACATAGCAGTTATCAATATCTTTTTCATATGGTACCTCTATTAATACTTTTTTTCCATTTTTTATGGTAAATTATTCCTAACCATTTAGTTAATGCAACTAGAATCTTTTCTATCAATCTGTCCAATTTTAATGTTCTTGGCACACTACAATTTATTTCTCTTTTATAACAATTATATATAATTGCTCCCTTTATTTTTGTTTTTAAATTAATTTTATTTGACATCATTTGTTTACCTCTATGCATTGAACCCAAGGAAGAAGCAAATTTCATTTTTTTATCATTAGAAGTTAATCCATCACTTAAATATTCACAATAATATATTATTTTATTAATGTATATAGTGTCATATTTTTTTGCAACTTCAATCCAAACTACATCTTCACTTAAAAACTTTTCACCTTCATATTCAGGAAATGGGTATTTTTTTAACACATCAGTATAATAAACTTCTGCTTTATCTCCAGAAACATTTTTATTTATTCTGCAATTTATATAATTATCGCGATATTCATCTTTACTATATTTTTGTCCAATGACCTCCATGGTTTGGGTGTTTGCTTTTAAAAAACTAAACCCACATATTCCTTTCTCGTTTTTATATTTTTCATAGTAGCAAGAAATAATATCTACTGCATCTTCGGTAATAAAATCATCACTATCAACAATAAAAATCATTTCATTTTTAGTTTCTTTTATACCTACATTAAGTGCTGTATGTTTACCCCCATTTTCTTTTTTTATATATTCTATATTTATTTTATTATCATTAATAAATTGTTTCACTAAACTTTCAGTGTTGTCTTTGCTTCCATCATCTACAATCATCCATTCAAAATTATTGTTAGTTTGTTTGATCAACGAATTGTAAAGTCTTTCTAAGGTGTGTGATCTATTGTACGTTGGGGTTAATATTGTTACTTTCATTTCTTCACCTTCTCATATAAATTTAAAGTTTTTTCTACTACGTCATCCCAATTAAATTCTCTTGCAATATACTCCCTACTATTCTTATTAAATAATTTGTCTTTTTCTTTTAAACATCTTTCTAATTTATCTTTCAAATCCTCCACATCTGCTACCTTAAATGTTTTAACATATTCTTTACCAACTTCTACATTCTCAGGTATATCGCTTACTAGACATGGTGTATTGTAACTTAATGCTTCTAGTAGACACATTGGCATTCCCTCAGCTTCACTTGGAAAAACGAACAAACAAGCATTTGAATATAATTCCGACAACTCATCTCCAGACACAAAGCCAATGAACTTGATCCTTTCATCTTCTCTTGCTTTTTCAACAATACTATTATAAAAATCATCTACAAATGATGTTTCCCCTGCAATTATAAGAGGAATATCTGTATTTATTTTTTTATATGCCTCTATTAAATGCTCTATTCCTTTGCCGGGTACAATCCTTGATAAAAACAATGTATATTTATCTTTTTTTAACCCGTATTTTTCCTTTATAATATTTGCCTCTAAACAAGGTTTTAACGTTGTTCCATTTGGTATATATACTGTTTCTCGATTATATTTATCCATAAAATATTTTTGCTGTTCTTTTGATAACACGATTATTTCATTTGCATATTTTGCGGTTATCTTTTCTCCTAATTTTATAAACTTTGCTCCTAATCCTTTCCATTTAGGTGTCTTATAGTTTAAACCATGGACTGTTACTACAATTTTCTTTCTAAATAACTTTGGAATTAACAAAAATACACTAGGTCCTAATGCATGATAATGTATAACATCATATTTACAAAAAGCTGCTCTAATGCTAGCAAAAAAGGAATACACTACAGCATCCAAACTCTTTTTTTGAATAGTTGTGACATTGATAATTTTTACCCCTTTATACTCTTTTATTTTTTTTACTTTCTTATTTTTTCTGTTATACGCCACAACTTTATGTCCACTTTCAGCTATTCTAGTAGTTAGTTCTTCTACTACAACCTCAATTCCTCCTTCTCTTCCAGGAATTCTCTTGTGCCCTATCATAGCTATTTTCATTATTCCACATCCCCTTGATTAAATGTTATATACATTTTCATTAGTTTTGTAGCTTCGCTTTTAATATCATAATTGCATTTTTGTAGTTCTTCTTTCGCTTTTATATTTCTTCCCTTATTTATTGAAAGTATCATATTAGACCATTCTTCTACACCTTTTCCTAGTTCAATCATAGTTGCATTACTAGTTATCAAAATTTCCTTTGATATATTACTAGAAAATATACAAGGTAACCCATTTGCTTGAGCCTCTACTCCAACAACTGGTAAACCTTCAAATAATGATGGCATAACAAAACAATCCATAGCTTGATATAATTCATTTACATCTGATCTATCTATTAAAAACTTAACTTTTTCTTCTAATCCATAGTTTTTTACTTTACTTCTAAGAGTCTTTTCCTCTTTCCCGCTTCCAATTAAAAGTAAATACGCATCTACACCACGCTTTAAAATATTTGCCAAGACATCTATTAAAAAACTTTGATTTTTAACATAGGTGAATCTACCAACATGTCCTATAACTAATACATCGTTTGGAATATTTAAATCTTTTCTCACTCTTTTTCTAATATCAACATTATATTCAAATATATCTAAATCTATTGCATTTTTTATTACTACAAACGGCTCATCCTTAAACAAAAATTTACCAGCTTTTTCACCACAAGCAAAGTTCTTGTTTGCATATTTTGATATCCTATTTTTAGAAATATATTTTATTGGTAGTTTAAAATCTCTATCTAATTTTGAAGAATGGCTGTGAGCTATTCTAATTTTTACATTGGCTTTCTTTGCTGCCTTAAGTGGGAAAGATGACATTGCATCAATGTGTGAATGTACAACTTTGTATTCTGAATGGTTTTGAAAAAAAGTTCCCAAAATCTTAGAATATTTTAAATAATTTTGAGGAACCAATCTAGGCATTCTATATATTTTCCCTCCTAGTGACTCTATTTCATCATCATAAGCACCTTTTTTATTTCTATGAGTAAGAAAATCAAATTGGACTTTGGTTCTATCAATGTGTCGATAATAATTCATTAGCATGGTTTCTAAACCTGCTCTATCCATAATATTAACTACTTGCAAAATTCTAATAGGCTCGTTCATCTCACTTCGCCCCTTTTCCTTTTAGAACCACACCTACTGTTTTAAAAAGAATCTTTAAATCAAGCCAGGCACTTATATGTATACTATAATACTTTTCCATCTCACATCT
>CALVUJ010000010.1 GCA_944363575.1 uncultured Bacilli bacterium | reverse complement strand
AATACAATATTCCTTTTGAAGAGAGTTCTTTCTGGAAAAAGAATGCCTCTTTGCTTTTAATGTTCTACTTATATGAAGATAGAAATGATTTTAATTTCCGCATGATTGAATCCATTTTACATACTTTTTCTGGCGAAGATTTAGAAATAATTAAACAAGACTGGAAAAAAATTAGTGACAAAATAAATAACGGACTTGCAGATACATTGTCGGAAGCTGACACTATGTATTTAGGTGCTTGCACTAAAGGTGCTGATTCTGCTAGTAGTTACAGACAACAACCCGCATCAGATAAGCTTGCTAAGCAACGAGCATACTGCTTAAAGCAATCTTATATGAATACAATCATAAAAAGAAACTTTATAGGAGAAAAATGTGCGTCTATTGTCTCATTTGAAGAACTTAAAAATTCTACTTTTGAAATGATTATGGACTCTAGACTTAGTCAATATTATGGAATGTCTGAAAATGAATTATTTGATAAATTCAATATAAAAAATAGTTCAAAAATGAAAAATAGATTCAACATTCTGGTAGCATCAATGCTTGGCATTAATGGAAACATAAACAAAACTGATGAATTCCAAAAGGCTAACTTAGAATTAAAAACTGTTAGAATAGAAGAAAATGGCACAATAAAAGAGCACATGTCTTTCCCTACTTTTAAATACACAGAAATTGTAAAAGAAAAATGGGAAACTAGCACTTTAAGAGAAAAATTCAACACAACCAAATATATGTTTGTTGTATTCAAAAAGAAAAATGGAATATATTACTTTGACAAAATCAAGTTTTGGAATATGCCACTTCTAGTATTAGATAATCAAGTAAAAGAAACTTGGAAAAAAACAATTGAAACCATATCATCTGGAAATATCGTTAAGGGAATAGATTCAAAAGGGTATTATCAAACCAATTTACCTACGAGCAAACTAAATCATGTATGTCATGTTAGACCACACGATCAAACAGGGATAAATAAAAGTGGAAAAGGATATGATTTACCAGTGCAAGACAAATTCACTGGTTTAACTAAATATACAAAATATTGCTTCTGGTTAGATAAAAGTTATATTTTAAAAATAATAAAAGAATCTTTTATATAAAAAAGTCCATCAAGATATATCCTGACAGACTCAGTTAGTGTATTACTTTTTCTTTAAAATATCTAAGAATGTAGCATTTCGTGCTTTTGCATCACTAGAAATTATATCTAAATCAATTATATAAATGTGTGCATCCAGCGTTTTGTTATAATGGTAGTATAATTTACTCTCTCCCTGTGTACTAAATAAATTATTAAATCTGCCATCAGCCTCAATTGAATAAGCAAAATCTTTATCTATTGATGTTATGATATATCCCCAAACTGTAGCTAAATTTTCTATGTTATCCCTTATAATTCTTATATCCGTTGGCAACTCGGTCAATGACTTATTTTTTTCATCTAAATCTGCGTTCGGTCCTTTGAACTCAACCATTAATAAATCCTTAATCGAATCCTCTCTATTGAAAAATATCGATAAGTCTGGTCTGTTGGATTGTTTATATTTTTTTTCATTTTTCTCTTTTATCTTTTCTATTATTTGTTTAACCGTTTTATCTGATGCCGCATAAGAATATGTCATAAACTTGTCATCCAACAACCATAAATTTGTTAAATAGTGTTTGTCTTTATCTGCATGAAATGAATCTGTTTTCATCGGCATAAAAACATCATGTATAAACTTTTCTTTTGTTTGTATATTTTTTGTTGATTTTTCTAACGCATTTATTATAGTCTCTCTATATAAAATATATTCGCCTAATTCATAATACGCCATCTCACTTATATCATTAATTGTTCTACCAAAAACAGAAGAATCTATTTTTTTCTCTTCAAGCAATTTATCAAAATTTCTTTTTACCTTTTCTTTCTCATCATTGAATTGTTTTAAGGCTGTAGAAATTAATTTTTCTTTAGACTTCAATACATCTTTATTATTGTTTATATACTTTTTCAAGTATGGCCTATCATTTATCGCTTCTTCTACAGCTCTAATATTATCATCTTCAATCATAGGATATTTATTTTTAATCAACAATTCCAATTGTCTCTTTGATTCATAAAATATTTCTTTAAGAGTTAAAGGATACATTAAATTTGGTTCATCCAAATCAACTAAATCAATTAAATTGTTTCTTGAATCATTATCTTTATCATCTAAATAATCAGAACAGACTAACATCAAAACTGAATCTCTTCCTGGTATAATGCCAGCAATTCCTGTCTGATCATTATAATATGTTTTTGTTGATCTTAAATTAGCGCATAAGCATAATTCTTTATTGTTACTGTTATCTTTATTAAAAATATAATATCCTTCAAAAGGGTACTGCTCATCGTTTATCTTACTATTCATACTAAATTCTATTTTTTCCAAATCAGGAATAGAATTATAATCAATAACAGCTAAATCCTGTTCCTTTCTTACTGTAATTTTGAATTGTTTGTTTCTTTTCTTCAATAAAAAAAGTTTCACTAACAAATATTGCAATATCTTTCTTGATATTTCGTGTGGATCAGCAAGAATTCTTAAATCATTGCCTTTATATCCAAAATATCTGTTAGAAACATTAGAAAACACAATCTTTGTTTTATTTTCACTGACTTCTGTATCAGATACATTTATAGAAGATACTACATCAAAATTTTTATCAAAATCTATATTTACTAGTTCACCCGTGTCTTTAATTAGACTTTCTATTTTTACTTTATCAAATACCGCTAACCATGTAAATCTACCGCTTCCTTTGCACCCGATAGATAATTTATTATCTGACCACAATCTACAAAATGAATCTATATTTTTTTTAGTAAACTCTTCACCATTATCTATTATTTCAAACCCATCAAGTTTTCCTTCACCAAACAAAGCATTATCAGGATGCAACACTATTTCGATATTAGTAGCATTAGCCTCTAAAGAATTGGTTATTGCCTCATAAATAGGTTGTATAAATTTAACATCTTTACCTAAATTTCTTATAATGTCTTCTACATAAGCTTTAATCACATTTACCACTCCCCTAACATAATATTTTAAATGTTATTTATCATCAAAAAGTTATCATTTGAAAAGCTAAAGAAGCCTTATTTAACGCAGCATTCCAAAAATTGTCTTCCAAATTGTGTTAGTCTAAAATATCGTTCATCAAATTCTGTAACAAGATGTTGACTAGAATTTTCTTCAACTATAATTTGGATTGCTGGATGATTTTTTAATGGATTATAAATTTCTTTATCTATCAAAGTCCCATATGGAGGTATCTCAATTAGTTTTAATCTTTCCAAATTGTCTATATATCCACTAATGTTGTGTGGATTATCACACACACCATAACCAATATCAGTAAAATTTGAAACTATCAAAAAACCATCACCTTTTTTTCCTTCAATTTTAGCCCTCATACTTATTAATGGCTTGTTTATCGAAACTTCTGTAGGAAATAAATTTAATATTTTAACTTCATCAGAATTAAGCTGATTTATTATACTAAGAAAAGAAGGATGAACTTTACCTGATTGATTAACGTCCATTGAAGATTTTAAAAGCTTTTTATAAGTTTCTTTGATGACCGTATCATCCATACTATAAGATAAATTCTGTATTGCAGGAACAAAAATTCTCTTATCAGGAGCAACTCTGTTTTCATCTTTTACGTTTTCTATAGCTTCTCTAACAATTTCTATAATTTGATCTTTACATGTATAACAATACACATTTATCATTTCTAGCACTTTTTCTTCACTGACTCCCATAATTACATTACCGTTAACTGTTATGTTATTTTGTGTATTTCCATCACCCTTTAACTTTTGTTCAATACTATTTACCATTGTTAATCTCTCCTACACTTTGTTTATTATTGTTACCTTTAACTTGTTGCTTTATTTTAACTGAATAAGTTTTTGTTAAAAAACCTCCTACAAAACCTACAATTAAATTACCTAAACCTATGATCAAATCAATCATCCACTCTTCCATACTTCCACCTCATTGCAATTATATCACAAATTATATTTGACTTATATAATAAAATTCAACTTTATATCTTCTTAAAACAATCACAAAAAAAGCCTCTATTAACCCTAAAAAGGCAATCTAGAGACTATTTTAACGGTCTCAATCCATTAAAACTCACATGGTGGAACCGAGGGGAATCGAACCCCTGTCCAAATACCGTCAAATAAAGATATCTACAGTTTAGTCTTTACTTATTGTTCATTATCCAATTAGGACAAAGACCATCCATTAGATAACTATCCTATAATATTTTCGTATTTGACTTATAGAAATCATCAAATCTTATTCCTTGTATATAACGTTATGACTAAAGCCAAGAAAAAACCTTAGGTAACGCGCACATCTTCGCTATTGAAGATTAAAGTCCAAGACTAATATGCGTATGAATAGTTATAGTTGCCATTTATCTGGCTTGCGATTGTAACGTAATCACCCGACTGCCATCTTTACCCTCAAATACCTGTCGAAACCAAAACGGCCCCATATGTGCACAAAGACACATTCATATTATACTAACAATCACCAAAAAAATTCAACAATAATTCTAACAATTAACAATCTTCTTTAAACACTTCTACTACTAACTTTAATCAATAAACTATCCAACAAATTTCCACCAGTCTTTAAATCATAACTTTGATAAACAACACCAAAAGCTTTATTAATTTTTTTTAACATATCTTTTCCATACTTTTTTTCAAAATTACTGCAATCGTTATAAATCTTACAATGAAACAAATCTTCCCACACATTACTTTTTATTAATTTATCTAACAAAAACAACATAAAATCATACCTACTTGCTCCTTTTTCCTTAGAATTAATTCCATCATTTAAAATGTTTTTTTCTAAATATTTTACACTTTCCCCTGCTATATACTCCGTAAGTGCTTCATTTAAAAAATTAAACTTGGAAAACAAATTTTTATTTTTACAAAAAATATTATCAACACTATGAATATATTCATGTATTATAACCGAATTTTTCAATTCTTCATCACGGCTATCTAATGTTTTAGTATTAAAAAAGCAAAAATTATCAAAAGTATCACTCATCTTTAATATAGTGCACACCCCCCAACTCAGCGAAAGATTAAGGTAGACATTCACAAAACCACTAATATTATGCAAAGTAGGCTTGTACCCGTATTTTTTAAAAAACGATGCTACTTCTTTTTTCATAACAATGTCTTTAATAAAACTATTTTTCAACAAAAAATCAATCTTTTTTATAATTTTATTAGCTTCTTTACTGCTTATTTCTTTACCTAAACGATTATAAACTTTATTTTTATTTCTCTCAATTGTCTCTTCCATTAAAGGATTATCCCTATTACTTATAAAGGAAACTAATTCTTTTCTAAATTCCAAAACATCATCAAAAGACTTAATATTGTATTTATTCATAAAATTAATCAAACCAAAACTATAATTATTTAAAGTAGTAAATTCATAAAAAGTACATAAATAATCTTTAAAATTGTATGCTACAATTAACTTATTTGCTTTTTCCATTAAATTATTAAGTCTAACAACTTCTTCATAACCTTTTTCACTATAAATTTTCATAAGCGTATCCAGTGAAATACCATATTTTATATATTTATTTCTATTATGTTTATAAATATCAACACAATAATTATTTTTAACATCACTCATATAATAATCATTTTTTATAACCGTATTTGATAAACAAGCCTTTTTGGAAACAAAAGCAAAGGTATCAAAACCTACTATTTCATTAATTTCCCTAAACAAACTATCTACCTTCAACGCATATCCATTTTTCGTCTTATCACTATTAAAAATATCCTCTTTCGTTTCTTTAATTGCTAAATAAACTGAAGGGTATAATTCTTCAAACTTCTTCACATCACCATTAGCGTAAGCCATTGCAATAGCTCTTGCAATCTCGCCTTTCTTGCTATTTATTTTTTCTAAAACATCGCTATACTGCATATTTACTACCAACCAATCTAACTAAATAAGTATAAAAAATAAACCAGTTACTAGGCAAACTATCTAAATCAAAATCATAACAACTACTATTATTACCATCATCAAAAAAAACAGAAAACATTGGAGTTTCACTATTAGAATGTTCCCATTCATCTTTTAAAGAAAATAAAACCATCAAAGTATCTAATCTCTCATTCTTGCTTGAATCAATAACCTCTACTCCATCTTCTTTAATAAAAATTTTCTCTTCATCAATAACAATCATCATTTCTTGATGTTCTTCTAAAAAATGTTTTACCGCTACTAACACACTATCACCTATTACTTTCCTTAAGAGCCATTCTAATAGATTTATTAATACTCTTCTCTTTCTCTACTTCTCTTTTATCATAATTTTTCTTACCCTTAGCTAACGCAATCTCCACCTTTGCTTTACCATCTTTCAAATACACTTTCGTAGGCACTATCGTATAACCCTTTTCCTTAACTTTAATACTTAACTTCCTAATCTCTTGCTTATTAAGCAATAATTTTCTCGTTCGTGTTGGATCTGGATTAAAAACACTCCCATTAGAGTACGAAGAAATATGCATATTAATAATATATGCTTCTTCATTTTTAATTTGAACATGACTATCTTTTAAATTAACATTTCCATTTCTAATAGACTTAATTTCGCTACCCTCTAAAACAATACCAGCCTCAATGTTATTCTCTAAAAAATAATCATAACTAGCTTTCTTATTAAAGCAAATGTTTTTAATCCCTTTATCCATTTATCTTTTTCTGTCCCTTCTCTTATTTTTTTTATTAACACTACTATTCTTACTTAATTTATATTCACTAGGAGAAAAATCAATGATAGCTTCACTCTTACTTGCTCTTGCAACCCTTACCTTAAATTCATCACCTATTTTATATAATCTATTAGTTCTTTTACCAAACGCTAACATTCTATCTCGATCATAAACATAAGTATCATCTATCAAATACTCAAATTTAACATATCCTTCAATAGTATTAGGAAGTTGAATAAACATACCTTTTTCCGTAAACCCTGACACCTTTCCAACAAAAACCTGTCCAACTTTATCTTCCATATACTCCGCCATTTTCATTTTAGTAACATCTCTTTCAAGTTGTTCGGCTCTTCTCTCTTGCATTGAAGTTGTTTCTCCAGTTACATATAAATAATTCAAAATTTCATCAAAATTTAACTTTTCAAAATTTCCAAGTTCAAATAAATAACTCTTAATTAAACGATGTGCCACTAAATCAGGATACCTTCTAATTGGAGAAGTAACTTGCATATACGCATCACTTGCTAACCCAAAATGCCCAATGTTCTCAGGCCCATAATAAGCCTTAGGTAAACTACGAAGAAGTAATGACGATAATACCGTTTTCTTCAAGTCATCTTCTTCACCCTCTAATATTTCTCTAACATTGTTTGAATGATATCCATTCTTTAAATTACGAACTTTATGTCCCATACTTTTAGCAGTATGCATAAATCTCTCTATTTTCTCTTCACTAGGAGCCTCATGTACACGATACATAAAAGGAAGATTCATATTATAAAAAGTGGATGCTACAAACTCATTAGTTAAAATCATTAAGTCTTCAATTGCCTTTTCTGCTAACCCACGATATCTCAATTTAATATCAATTGGATGCCCATTATCATCAGTTAAAACTTTAGCTTCAGGAATATCTAATTCCAATTGCCCTCTTTCATCTCTCCTCGCTCTAATAAGTTTAGAAGCCTCAACCATATTAGTAAGCATCTCCACAAACTCTTTATTTTTCTCAATAGTTACAGGATCATGATCTTCTACTATTTTATTAACTTCATCATAAGTAAATCTTTTTTTAGAATTAATTACCCCTAATTTAATCTCACCATCTTCTAAATTACCCTTTTCATCAATATTCATTAAAAAACTCATTGTTAAACGGTCTTGATGAGGTACTAAAGAACACTTACCATTAGATAATATTTGAGGAAGCATAGGAATAACTGAATATATCAGATAAATAGAAGTCCCTCTTTCCACTGCATCCTTATCAATATTACCATCCTTTTTAACAAAAGAAGAAACATCTGCAATATGAACACCAATATGATATCCTCCATCATCTCTTTTATAAACTTCTACTGCATCATCAAAATCCTTCGCATCTGCCCCATCAATTGTATAAATCATACGATTTCTAAAATCTTCTCTTACTCTTAAATCATCTTCATTAACATCTCTAGAAACTTCTTCTGCTTCTTTTAAACACTCTTCACTAAAATCTACTGGAGCATCAGCTTCTATAACATACGATAAAATATCTACTCTAGGATCATCTTTATACCCTATAATTTTCTTAACTATTGGTACTATCCCAAGCTTCGTAGAAACTAACTCATACACAACTTTATGCCCATTAACTAAATTAGCACAATCACTCTTATCTAACTTTAATTTTAAATTAATTTTCTTGCTTTGAGGAATAATAGAATACTCGTAATTACCCTTACTAGTCTCCTCCATACAAATCTCCCCAACTAACGTTTTCATATTGCGATTAATAACCTTCACAAACTCTTCATTCTCTGCCAAATGAATCAAAACTTCATCTTTAGGTAAAACGATCTCCTTACGATTCTTATCAATCTTAAGATCCCTATCATACTTATCAATTTTAACATAAATATGATCATCAAAAACACCAGTAACAACGCCCTTAAAATAACCCTTACTACTAGCTAATATCAAGTTACCTTTACTACTTACCATAATAGTATAATCTTCTTGTAATTCTCTAAGAGCTTCTAAAACTTCTTCTTTATCATAATTAGAAAAAAACTCAACGAAAGCACTTTCTTCCGCTGGTTTATATTTTCTACTACTCATTGCCTCAATAATTTCTTCTTTTAACAACACAACCACATCCTATAATATCATTTTACCTTTTTTATTATAAGATATCAATTTAAAATACCATTCTACCGTGCTTTTTTTAACATTTTCCTACACTCATCAGCCTTTTTCTCACTAACACTTGTACCAACACCATATCTATCACAAATTTCTAAAAAAGAAAGAGCCATATAATTATCACTATCACGATATTTATTTAATAATTCATATCCTTCTTTAAACTCATTATTAAACAAACAAGAAACGCCATAATAAATCTCACTATCTCTAGCACCCTTCTCATAAGCAACCTTATATAATTTATTAGCTTTCTTATAATTAACCTTCACACCTTTACCATCCATATATAAGTCACCCAAACAAATCAAAGCATCATCACACTCATTTTTTAAAGAACATTTATACCAATACTTAGCCAACTTATAATCAATATTACAATAATTACCAAACTCATAACACTTACCTAAATAATATTGTGAATAAAAATCACCCATCTCCGCAGATATTTTAAGCAAATCAAAAGCTTTTCCATCATCCTTAACAATACCTAACCCTTTTGCATAACAAAACGCTAGATTGTAATGACTAACAGAATCACCCATATTAACGCCATCTACAAACAAAGATACTGCTTTACTATAATCCTTTTCAGTACCAATCCCATTTAAACAACAATATCCTAAAGCACTATTAGCCTCAATAACACCTTCATCCTTACAAATATTAAAGCAAATATAAGCTTCTTTCTCGTTTTTTTCACAACCTATACCATACAAATAACATAGCCCTAAATCATATAAAGCATCATTATCTCCTTCACTTGATACAATCTTTAATAATTTAAATGCCAACTCTGGATTAGCTACGCAACCTAACCCACTTTCATAACACTTAGCTAAATAATAAGTTGACTTCATATTTCCCTTTTTCGCCGATATCTCAAAACAATCAAAAGCTTCTTTGTAATATTTATTATCATGATAATATAACCCTAATCTACCTATCGCATAATCATTACCCTGTTTAGCTGCCAACTCATAATAATCTAAAGCTTTATTTAAATTAGGTTTACTTCCTATTCCATACTCATAACAATAACCTAAATTATAACATGCTTCAACATGCCCATTTCTAGCCGCATTAGCAAAATGCTTAAGTGCCTTCTTAGAATCTTGCTCTATACCTGTACCATTTAAGTAACATAATGCTAAAACAAATTCAGCATGCTCATTACCTAATTCCATCGCTTTTTTATACCAATAAATGGCTTTTTCATAGCTTTGAGAAACACCATTACCATTAAAATAACTTAATCCTAAATTAAAAATACTCGTTTCATCGTTTTGTTTCGCAGCCTCTACAAACCAATAAATAGCCTTCGAAAAATCCTGCTCAACACCAATACCATTCGCATAACAAACCCCAACATTACACTGTGCACTAACAAACCCTTGCTCTGCAGACTTATAAAACCAACTAAAAGCTTTCTTCAAATCATACTCTTCACACTCTGGACTCGCATAATAAATACCCAAATAATATTGTGAAGTTGCATCACCATCTAAAGCCAAATCCATTATTTCTTCAATATTTTCAAAAATCATTGATTCATATTTACTTCTAAACTTAGCCATTATCTCACCTTATTCCTCAAACTAACAAAATTATACAATAAACAACCATAATTTCCAACAAAACAACCTTTTTATAAATAAACCTTATATTCGATATTCTTTAAACCATCTATAAATTCTTTTTCATCATTTTTGTTACCAACAATCGCATTATAGTGAACAGGAATTACTAACCTAGGCCTAATAATATTCGTTAATTCACTAGCTTCCCTAGCATTCATCGTATATGTTCCCCCAATTGGCACAAACAATACATCGCACTTAACCTTTTTAAGTTCACTAGTCAAATCGCTATCACCTACTATCGCATACAAAACATTACCAATATTTAAAACATACCCAACCCAACCATTACTTAAAGGATGAAATGGCTTACTAATGTTATATGATGGAAAAGTAGAAAAACTTATATCATCTAGTTCATACTCATGATCTCTCTCCACTACTAAAACACCATTTTTATACTTTTTACTAACTTCACTAATAACATCTTGAGTACCAATAATAATCGTATCTTTATTAATAACTTTATCTATATCTTCAAAAGACAAATGATCATAATGACTATGTGTAATAAAAATATACTTAGCGTCACTCCTCTTTTCTCTAATCCCATAAGGATCAACATAAACATCACCTATTCTAATTGAACTATGATAATTAACATCTATCATTCTACACGTCACCTCAATATTCATTATAACAAATGATTAA
This sequence comes from uncultured Bacilli bacterium, assembly GCA_944363575.1. Classification (GTDB taxonomy): domain Bacteria; phylum Bacillota_I; class Bacilli_A; order RFN20; family DUOF01; genus CALVUJ01. The sequence goes on along the minus strand of CALVUJ010000010.1, from coordinate 106,039 downwards.
TAAAAAAACTACTGATACTATCAGTAGCTTTCTATCACTTAATTAAATTCTTCTTGTAAGTGTTTTTCCTTCTTTAAAACCACAATCTTTAGGACAACTATAATCTAGGAATGTACACCTTGCTCCCCTCAAATAATTTTTAATATCTTCTACGATAAATTTATCTCCCGTTCTTGTCGCATATTTCTTCAATGTCTCAGCCGTTTGCTGTGCAATCTCAAGTTGAGCAGCACTACATAACCTTTCTTTACACTTCAAAATAAAATCTTCGTATTTTCCCTTTTCATTAATTAAAACTATTTCTCCTTGAGGATGAATATTCCTTAGCGATAAAATATCCTTCATCCATTCCTCAACTAAAACTTTATCATCTCTAATAATTGGTGGAATATAATACTTTTTATTTTCTAATCTTTCCATTTTATAGTCTAATGTTCTATGTCTATGTGCTTGTGCTAACTGAGCAAATGTCCCTTCATATGTTGTGTTATACACTCTACCAAAATATTCTTCTTCACCTAAACAATCACCAAATAAACTAAGTTTTCTATTCTTTTCATTACGATTTAACCTTTCTTCAAACACATCTAATCGCTTTAATTCATTTACAAATTCTTCCATAACAATAGATAATTTTCTTTCAAAATCATCTTCCTTATTAGCTCCTTTAATATAATCATTCATCCAAGAAGCAATATAATTAATTTGTCTTAAAGATGTCGTATATATCATTTCTGTAGGCATAAACACCGTAACCATATACCTAGCATTTTCTTGTGCTAGTTTCACAATTTTACTATCATCATAAATATATCCATAATTTTCTTTAATTTTTACTTTAAAAATTTCCATCCATTTATTATATAAATTTACTTCATCACTAGTGATAATCGAATCACCTCTAACCTCTACTGGTGTATATCTAGCACTTTTTTCACTAGTTGTATATTGATGTTCATTATTTAAAACCATGGCTAATATTTTAGGTAAACCACTAATATTAAAACTTATATTAACATGATCATATACACTATGATGCCCACCAGTTAGAGTTCTCTCTATTCTTTTTGTCGTTTTTTCAATCGGCTCGTTTTCTAAGTGCTCAAACCCTTCTTTATCATAGCAAACACCTGCTATTTTACCACTTAAATTTAAAGCATTTTCTCTATCAAAAATACCATCTTCTTTTCTATAAATGTTTGGCAAAATACTGATTTTAATATTAAATTTCTCCATATATAACACCTCTTTTTTTCACGTTTTTTAATACATCACAACTTCATTTTATAACATTAAAATTAATTGTCAAGAACTAATTTCATACCTAACACAAGTCAAAAATATCACAAACATATAAACATTATTTAATTATGTACTAGCAAACCATCCTATGCTATAATCAAAAAAAGTAATGGAGGATGTTTATGGATAATAATGTTATTTTAGGAAGAAAAAGAAAAGATTATTTAACTTGGGACACTTATTTTATGGCTATAGCTAAACTCTCTGCACAAAGAAGCAAAGACCCCAACACCCAAGTAGGTGCCTGTATTGTCAACCTTGACAACAGGATTTTATCTATTGGGTATAATGGAGCCCCTAACGGATATGAAGATGATAACTTCCCTTGGGAACGAGAAGGAAATCCTTTAGGCACAAAATACTTGTATGTTGTTCATGCTGAAAGAAATGCTATTTTAAATTATCGTGGAAATAGAAAAGACTTTGAAAATGCTAAAATATATGTTGATTTATTCCCTTGTAATGAATGTGCTAAAGAAATTATACAATCAGGAATAAAAGAAGTCATTTATTTATCTGATAAATACGCTTCTTCTAATGAAACAATCGCTTCAAAGAAATTATTTGATTCATGTGGAGTAAAATATCGTCAATTTCCAAAAGAAGAATGCAAAAAAATAGAGATACTTTTAGAAACTAACAAATAATTAAATTTAAACTTTTTTATTGCTCAATAAATAGAGCACACTTCTACAATAAAAACATTAATAAATAATACAAATACCAATAAAAAATCTCCCTATATGGGAGATCCTATATAACACAATAAATGGCAGGAGCAGAAGGAATTGAACCCTCATCAGCGGTTTTGGAGACCGTTATTCTACCATTGAACTATGCTCCTATAAAGGGCAATATTACCCTTGATAATTTTTAGCAATTTGACTAACCTTGCCCATATCACACTTACCCGCAAAATTAGTTTTAAAATACCTCATAATGCTAGGAATAGATTTATCTTCTAGCCCGTTAATAATACTACTAATTTCCTCATCATTCAACATTACTGGCAAAAATTTTCCAATATATTCTTTTTGCCCACTTAAAAGCTCAACCCTAGAAGTATTATTAACCTTCTTAAAATTCTCTATTTCATCATCTAATTCCTTAATAGTCTTTTGAATCAAAGAAATAACATCCTCATCCTTTAATTCTTCGCCTTTCTCTCTTTTATTAATCTCTAAAAGCATACACTTATTAATTAAAACGGAGTAAATAGCTCTAGCATTACTATCTTTATTCTTTAAAGCCTCAACATTAGCCTTTTTAATATCTTGAAACAGCATTATTTCTTACTCTCCGCACTTTTAACAACATCACCAACAGTAACAAATTTCAATAATTCTTCATTCTCAAACTTAATACCTAATCTATCTTCTCCATCTAAAATAATCTCCACTAAATCCAAAGAATCTAACCCTAATTCCTTTAAATTAGAATCCATCGTAATCTTACTAGCATCCCCTGTTTTAGCCCCAATAATACTTTTAAATTCTTCAAAATAGTTCATATTAACACCTCAAAAAGATTATAACACCATATATATTTTTTGTCTATTATTGACTCAAGATTATTTTTTTAGTTAAAGCACTATTATGTCTAACCTTACCATCCACTATCTCCACCAAATCACCAAATTCATAATAATCCTTAACTTCTCTACAAGAAACAAACTCACTATTTTCCTTTTTATATCTTTCAAGCACATCATCACTTACTTTTCCATTATTAACAATAACTCTATCTATTTTTCTTCCCATAATACTAGATAATGCATTTTCATGTTCCTCTACACTATACCCTCTAGTCTCCCCATCTTGAGTCATAATATTACACACATACACTAAAGAAGCCTTACTGCTATTAATAGCCTTCTTAATTTCTTCTATACACAACACTGCCCCTACACTTGTATACAAACTACCAGGACCCAACACAATCATATCTGCCTGCTTAATCTCATCTAACATTTCTTTATTACACTCAGCCTTAACATCACTATATAAATCAACAATTTTTTGATTACTCTCCCCAATAAAATGCTCACACTCAATAACTTCATCATTGCCACACTTCGCACACAAAGTAACTGGATTATTGCTAGATAAAAAGACTTTAGCCCTAATTCCTTCCTTTATTCTAAAATAATCTATAACTTTATCAATATCTTTATATTTTAACCATAAAGAAGTAATCATAAGGTTACCCAAACTAACTTTACTTACCCCATGCAACAAATTAAAACGATAATCAAAAATTTCTTTTAAGGAACTATCTCCTTTAATTAACTCACTTAAAACCATCCTTAAATCCCCAACAGCACCTATTTTAAACTCCTTTCTTATTTTACCAGTATGCCCTCCATCGTCCGCCGAAGAAACAACAATCGTCAAATCCAAACTATTATCATCTTTAAAACCTTTAACCAAATTAGATAACCCATGACCTCCACCAATAAGCACTACCTTTTTATTCATATTACTTTCACCTAACATAATATATGAATAAACTAATTAAAAGTTAATTATTCCGTATCCTTACCCCTAATTATTATATACACACCTATTGGAACCATTGCAACAAAACACATAGCCACAACAAAAACAACATCCATACCTATAACTTTACTAACATTATTTCCCTTCTCCAAAACATACTCATCAGATCTAACAACAGCAAAAGACTCGCTATCCTTTGCTAACGCATATAAATAATAAGTTCCTTCAGTATCACGCAAAATAACACCCTTATTAGAAGTATAACTCCCTTTATTCTCACTCTTATCATAATTACTCATAAAATCTTCATATGTTAATTTATCATCAGGACTTGTAGACCAGTAATATAAATTATACGATTCATCTAATGTATTACCCAATCCAGGACTAGACTTAATAACTATTCTTCTACTATTGGTAACTACAGTTGAAACACTATCCTCTAATTCAATTTTAATAGTTTCACTATAAAGATTAAATTGATAAGAAAAAGTTTTACTCATACCTACCCCATTTTCCAATTTTAAAGAAACGTTATTAACTCCATTATTAACAAAGCATTCCCCTTTATCACTAATTACTGTAACATCTTCAAACAAAAAATTAAATCGACATTCATTTATAGTAACCTCTGCACTCCTATTATAACCATATTTCCCCTCTGCCAACTTAAATGTAATAGAAGCATCTTCATCATACATTAAACTTTCACCATTAATAACATTACTTCCATATAAAACCTCTTCAACAGACAAATCAATATCCTTTGGAATAACCACCCTAATCACCTTAACAATCTCGCCACCAATAAAATTACGAATCAAATATGTTCCCTTCTCATTATAAGTTTTTATCCTTTCTTCATGACTCTGATCAATGAAAAAATTATCCTTAAAATGGCCACTATACATAACCACTCCATTAATACTCAAATCACTCCACATATCCTCACCAGATTCAAACATACCTCGATTATCATATACTTTCGCAAGATAATTAAAACCATTACTATAAAACGTATAAGCACCATCAATAAACCCTGCATATAACAATTTATACCTAGTCCCATTAGCCTTATTAGCTACTAAATAAGAAGAATTTTCCTGATCTTCATGTAAATAAATAGCCTTATATTCACAATCATAATACGCTTCTCCACCCACTACATTAATACTAGTTCCCTTACAAACACTTTCATAAGCTTCAACTTTCACAAAACTAAAAAAAGCGAAAAAAGCCAAACAAGCAATAAAAAAAACACCTTTTTTCATCTACTCACCACTCCCTATTATGCTAATAAAATAATCAAGATTAAGTTGCAAAACATCAATAAAAAACTTAATACTCTGAGACTCATTTCGTTTACTTAAAAAGTAAGCAATATCTTCCCTGCTAACACTTCCACCATCTCTTACTTTTTTAGCTACTACACAAATATCCCTAATATAATAAACTTCCTTATTCCAATCACTAATACTTATAACATCATCAGGAGAATACTGCATATTTCCAAAAATCAAATTTAATAAATTAAGTATCACCCCTCGTGCATCACTAGAATTTACCATATAATCCAAAATTTCCCCCATTAAAATCATTTCATCATCATTCAAAAATTGAACAAACTCTAAAATATCTGGTGTTTGATACTTCTTTAATAATTTCACAAAATCCATCACATTATAAAATTGATCTAAAACATCCCCACCAACAACTAAAAAATTAAACCCAATACTTTTAAAAGCATAATCAAGAATATATGGAATAACATCACTAAAAATCTTTGACTCAAACAAATACTCACAAAACATCTCAAATTGATCTAAATCCAGCAAATTAGCTAAATCCAACAAAAACGACAACACAACACGATCATTTTTTCTATTTTCAGGACAATTTTCTACAAAATCCTCAATCCTATCTTTTGCCCTTAATAAATCATCTAACAAATCACTAGACCCCAAAACAGTCAATGCATTCAAACCAATCTTAATTTCCTTAACTAATTCTTCACCACTCAAAGACAAACCAATATCAAAACTATAATCTTGCAAAACAACTTTCATCATATCATTCAAAGTATTAACAACAACTATCCCAAGTTCTTCCACAACATCCGCACTATATTTAGAACTACTAAGTGTTTCTGCAATAATATCTATATCCTCACTAGTAAGATTATTCTTAACTAAAACAGAGGCAGGAATTGTACTACTATCACTTGACAAACTATCTAATAAACCAGAATTATTTAAAATAATCCCACTTTTAATAATTAAAGTAGCCTCTTCAGACATACTAGTATACTCATCTTCATAAGAAATTCTTGTTAAAGCATTAAAAGTATAATCACTAATGCTATTATTCCCACCAATGTTAGCAAAAACAGTAGAATCATAAATCTCTAAAATATCACAATAAAATCGATACTTTTCAAATTCTTTTCTTTCATCACATAAAGTACCATTCTTATTTTTTAAAGTATCGTTCGTAGAATTTTGATAAATACGACTAACCCCATTAAGTGGAGCAAACAACACACTCACAACAAAAATAACTTGAACACTTCCAAGCACACCTGCCCATATTCGATGACTCCTATTATCTTTTCTCTCATACAATATTCTTCTTTTTCTTTTATAACTCAAATATAAATATAATGGCAACCAAACAATCAAAAACACAAAAAATAAAACCACATACACTAAAGGCACTAATATAACCTGTGGAAAATCCATAAATAAATCTTTCAAACTAGGAAAATACTTATACATATCATTTAAAAAATCACTATGAACAATAACTTCCTCTATATAATCAATCAAAGTAGTAAAACACTTATCTTTATAACACAAAGTAATATTAAAATTAGACAAATCATAACTAAGCAATTCATTATTAACCCATGGAGCAAACACAAAAGCCATTACAACACACAACAAAATATATGTCGTCCTATACAAAGCCTTTTTTATCCCAAGTTTATAACTAACCTTATATCCAATAAAAAGCAATAGTAAGAAAATTAAAAAACTTATAATCCAAACTAAACAACGTTCTACTAAACTCATCTCATAAACTCCTTGCATATACATTCTATCATAAAATAACAAAACTTCAATCAATAATTAAAAAGTTAATAATATATGAAATAAAAAATAATCTTGTTATAATAAAATTGGTGATTTACTAATGAAGTCTTTAAAAGTAACTAATAACGATCAAGGACAAAGAATAGACAAATATATTCGCAAATATTTAAATAATGCTCCTCTAAGTTTTATATATAAATTATTTAGAAAAAAAGACATAAAAGTAAACGGAAAAAAAGCAGATATAAATTATTTGATAAAAGAAAATGATTTGATAGAAATTTATATAAAAGATGAACTATTACAAACCTTTAACACTCCTAAAAAAATAGAAAAAGAAAAAATAAATTTAGATATAATATATGAAGATGAAAATATTTTAATAATTAATAAAGATGCTAATGTATTAGTTCATGAAGGAGAAGAAAATAAAAAAGCTAATACCCTAAATAACATGATTTTAAATTATTTGATGAGTAAAAAAGAATATGAGCCAAATTCTTTATATACCCCAACTTGTGTACATCGACTAGATAGAAACACCAGCGGGCTAATCATCGCTAGTAAAAATCTAGAAACTTCAAAATTATTCTTAGAATTATTCAAGAAAAAAGAAAACATAGAAAAATATTATCTAGCACTTGTAAAAGGAAACACACTAGATTCTGGCACTATTAATAAACCATTATTAAAAGATGAAAAAAAGAAACTAGTAACCATAGATAATAAAGGACTAGAAGCTATAACAAAATATCAAAAAATTACTAACAATCAACAATATTCATTATTAAAAATACGGCTTCTAACAGGAAGAACACACCAAATAAGAGTACACCTATCCTCACTTAATCATCCTCTTATTAATGATGAAAAATATGGTGATTATAAAGAAAACAAAAGTTTCTATGAAACATATCATTATAAATATCAATTTTTACATTCTTACAAAATAAAGTTTTTAAAAATGCCTAACAAACTAAAGTATCTAGAAAATAAAGAATTTAAAGCACCCCTAAAAAAAGAACAAAAAGATATTTTAATAAAATTATTTAAGGAGGAAACAATAAATGAATTATAAAGAACAATACAATAAATGGTTAAAAAACCCTAATTTACCTAAAGAATTAAAAAAAGAATTACAAGATATGAAAGAAGAAGAAATCAAACAATCTTTTTATGACAATATATCCTTTGGCACTGCTGGTATGCGTGGAATCATGGGCTTAGGAACTAATAAACTAAATATTTACACCATTAGAAAAGCCACTTTAGGATACGCTAATTACTTAACGAACCAATATAAAAACAAACTACTTAATGGCATAGTTATTGGACATGATAATCGTTTGAATTCTCGCAAATTTTGTTTAGATTGTGCTTCATTATTATCTAGTAAAGGAATAAAAGTTTATCTTTTTGATGACTTACGACCTACTCCAGAAATATCGTATGCCATTCGCAAACTAAATGCTATCGGAGGAATTATCATTACGGCATCTCATAACCCTAAAGAATATAATGGCTATAAAGTTTATGATGAAAACGGAGGGCAATTAACCGATTATAAAAATAGTCTATTAATCATGGAAATAAATAAAATAGAGGATATTCTCTCATACACATTTAAAGAAAACACCTCTTTAATCACTACATTATCTAACGAATTTGATAAAGAATATTATAAAGAAATAATGAAATTAAGTATAAATGAAGTAAATAAAGATAATTTTAAAATAGTTTATTCCCCTCAACATGGATCCGCTTTAAAAGGAATAAAAACAATTTTAACTAGTTTAGGATATGATTTAAATTTAGTAGAAAGCCAATGCACTCCTGACCCTTATTTTACGAACACTTTATCACCTAACCCTGAAAATAAAGATGCTTATATAGAATCTATTAAACTAGCAAAACAAATAAAAGCTAACCTTATTTTAACAACTGATCCTGATGGAGATCGTATAGGAATAGCCGTTCTCCATCAACATGAATACAAGCTTTTAACAGGCAATCAAACAGGTGCACTTATTCTTGACTATCTTTTAAACTATCAAAAAGTTACTCCTAAACATTTAGTAATTTCAAGTATTGTAACAACATCTCTTATTGAAGCTATTTCTAAAAAGCACCAAGTAACCTTTAAGCAAACTTTAACTGGCTTTAAATATATTGGTGAATTAATTACTAAATTAGAGGACACTAACCCTTTCCTTTTCGCTATTGAAGAATCCTATGGTTGTGCCCTATCTCCAATCGTTAGAGATAAAGATTCTTTACAAGCAGCTTTAATCATCAGTGAAATGGCTTGCTACTATCAAAACCAAAACAAAACTCTAATAGATAGACTAAACGAACTTTATAAAGAATATGGTTATTATTATGATACTGTCATTTCTTATTCTTTAGACACTCTAGAAGGGCCAAAAATAATTAACTCCATCATGAATAACTTAAGAAAAAGCAACTTAAAAGAAATAGGAAACTATAAAATTAAAGAAGCCCAAGATTACTTAAAAGGATACAAAGATTTCCCTAAAAGTAATGTTATAAAGTTTATTCTAGAAGATAATTCTTTTATTGCTATACGCCCATCAGGAACTGAGCCAAAATACAAAATATACTATAGTATTCACTCTGTTAATGAAAATACTGCCTTAAACAAATTCAACGACCTAAGCAACAATTTAAACACACTATTAAAATAGATCATTCTTTATTTAGAATATGCTTTTCAAGATATTTAGCTACTCCACCATCTACAGCACTAAACTCAGTCACATCATCCGCTACTATCTTAATTTCCAAAGGAGCATTAGCCATCGCAACACCCCAACCACATCTAATAAGCATATCACGATCATTAAAAGAATCACCAAAACAAAGTGCATCTTTCATCGTATAACCTAAATACTTACAAATATGCTTAACAGCTTTTCCTTTATTAACTTTATGATAAGTAATCTCTAAAATTAAAGGATAATCTTTCAAATTCCATGTACTAACTTTCAAATTAGGAAAAGACTGAATAATCTCAAAAATACGAGCCTTAGATTCCATATCTTTAGCTTGTAAAATAACTGAGTAAGGATTCGTAGGTAAGTTTTCTTCTAAAGAACCTTCAACAACATTACACCCCTCTAAAACCACTAAAATATCATCGTGTTTATCAAATCTCTCTACATACATAACATCTTCTAAATCACAAACCACTGAAGTATATAAATTAGTAATAATCTTTAAAAAGTAAATCAAAGTTTCCTTATCAACCCCACCTACAAAATTAGGATAATTATCATCAGTAGGCCCAAAAACATATGAACCATTAAAAACACACAAAGGTGTAGATAACTCAAGTTGCTCATAAAAATGTTTACATCGATTATAAGAACGACCTGTAACAATACAAACAGGCATTTTATTCTTATTAATCTCTTTAAGTACCCTTAAATTATTTTCTTCAATTTCATGATAATTTTTCAAAATTGTACCATCTAGATCTACAAAGATAACCTTTGGCTCAATCATACTCAAACAATCCTCCTCATATATTAGTATAGGTGATAACAATGTTATATAGAATACTTTTTTACTTATTAGGCCTTATCCTATCATCTCTAGGACTAACTATCATTATCATCTACTTATCATACACAAACATTGGCTTTTCTTTAATAGAAAACATCTTTTTAATCGTTAAAAATCCTTACACTTATCTTTTTATCATAGGATCTATTATTTCTCTTATATCTTTATTTTATGACAAAATATCAAAAAACTAATTATTCTTCTTTATATTTTCAATACGTTCCTTAATATCAGGATGCGATTGAAATAACTCATCAATCTTTCCTTTTTTCTCATCTTCATACTTAACAATTTTACGAAGTGCAGAAGCAAATAATTCAGGATCATTATAACAAGCTGCATAATTATCCGCTTCACTTTCGTACTTCCTTTCAACACCACTTCCAATAATTAGTGACAAGCAAACAATTAAAACCATTAAAAGATAAAATAAACTTTTATCAACATCAACAAACCTAGGAATAACAATCATTGCAATCAATAGAGAAACAACAAAAAGCTTACCAATCAACATTTTTATTAAATGTCTACTTTTAATATGCCCTATCTCATGAGTAATAACCGTTTCAAGTTCAGGTAAAGTTACCTCTTCAATTAAAGTAGAAGAAATAAATAAATGACATGTCCTAATCCCACTTACCATCGCATTAGACTCCTTGCTACGACTAGTATCCCAATAATACAGTTTATATTTTTTAATACCATGCGCATCTAATAACTGTGACAAGCGATATCTTAACATTGAATTCTTATCAATCTCTTTAGCACTATTGTTAAAAACCATAATTTTAGGAGTTAACATTACCCAAATAACTAAGATAATTATCAAAGAAATTACACTTATTATATTACAATAAAAAACATCTATATTTATCAAATATATTGTAGGAAGCACAAAACTAATTATAAAAAAAGGAAGATGTATCATCAATAATCTCTTAAAATTGATAACTAAACATTCCATCTCATCCAACTTAGTATCTAACAATGCATTACATGTATAACAATAACACAAACGCGAAACAAAAGTCGTAACCAGTGTTAAAACAAAAGATAAAAGACACGCTAAGCAAAAAACATAATTAGAATCATTAACACTATCAACAAATAAATAACTAATCCAAAAATAAAAAAGAGCAACAATCAAATTCAATTTAGATAAAATATACTGATCAAAAATTCTTAATTTATTCACTGCTTTTCCTACAGACTTATCTTTTTCTAAAATATTCAAAGATTTCGCACAACAAAAATATGTAAGTATACAACTAAAAGATGTAACAAAAAATAAGGACATAATAAGTAATTCTCCAATCTTAATATCAAAAATCACTTAAACGCACCTCTCTTTTTCTTATTATATTAAATCATTTTTATTTCTTCAATGGGAATTCCAATAAAATTAAAGTATAAATACTATTTTTTTATTTTTTCCACAAACTTTAAAAAATTCGTAGATGGCAAAACATTATCATTACTAGAAACTTTTTTTAAATTATCAACAAAATTATTATAATCAGTAATCGTAAGTTGCTCCACAATCTCTTCAACCTGAGGAATATGCCCAGCATAATCATTAACCATAAAATATTTTTTAAATAACTCTTGATAATCTCTTTTATTTCTAAACTTATTAAAATTAACTTCCTTAGTTAAAATAATTAAATATTCTATACAAGGATTAACAAAAAAGATATCTTCATCTTTTAAAATAACTTGCTTATTCTTTAAAAATCTCTTTAAATCTTCTTTATTAATACTAGCATCTAAATCATACAACACTACAATCTTAGAATAACTATAAATCTTCTTTAAAATATTTACATGTATTGGAATATTACCATTACCATTAGCAACCCTAACCCTAACATTATACTTCGTAGACATAAAAGAAATAATCTTATTTAAAAAAATTTCATCAACCTCTCCTTCTACTACTAAATAAAGATCTTCTTTTTGATAATTCAAATTATTTCTTCTAATATTACTTACTCTCATCATCAAAAACTTCTCCCATCATTGGATATGGTAAAGCCCCATATTTACCCTTTAAATAATTAGCCATAACCATCCCTTGCTTCTCACTAGCATCCAACTTAAAATCAGCTAAACTATAAAAATAAGTCCCTTGCTTATCTTTATAAGTAAACCATATTTGATCTCTCCTAAACATATGCTCATCATCTAAAAGAAGTAAATCATGACAAGAAGCAATAATCTGTGCCCTAGAATTACTAACACTATTAAACAAAGCAAAAATATTACGCGTAAGTAAAGTATGCCAACTAGAATCCAACTCATCCACAACTAAAGTCATTTTTTCTCTTAAAGCCTTCAATATATAACTAGCATACACTATTAACTTTTTAGTACCCACTGAATCAACTAAAATAGAAGGAAAAGTAAAACTCCTCCCATTCTTTTCATAAGTAGACTCTAACTTCAAATACTCTGCTACATCTTTAGGAACATAAGAAAAAGTTTCTGCATCAATATTTTTATTAATTTTCATTTTTTTAATATTCGTATCTGAATGCGATATTAACTCCATAAAATCTTTACTATACTTTATATCATTTAACATATCTAAAGTAGGCTGAACATTATTTTCGGTATACTGAAGGATTAATAACTTATTAAAAAAAATCTTAAATTCTTCATAATAAATCATATATTTTTTAGGCAAACAAGTAACCATAAGCTTATCTTTATAATGCCCCAACAACTCTATAACCTGACTAATATCTTTACAATTCTTTCCATATCTATCCAAAATCTTTTTCCCATTAACAAATAAAACTTCATTAGTTATCTCATTTTTCTCACTAAAAGATAATTCATATACATAATGATTACTCTCACTAATAAATTCTATTTCATAATTAATATTTCTTCTATTATCAAAAAAATTAAAATTCAAATTATCTTTTGTAATCTCATTAATACACTCATCTTCTACAATACGCTTTAAAGCTCCTATAGCCTTAATAAATGTCGTCTTACCCGAATTATTAGGCCCATATATAACCGCACTCTTCAACACATGATAATTCTTGCTACCTATTTTTTGAGTATAAACATTTTCTTGCAATCTCTTAAACTTACCTAACGCATGCATTGAAAAACACACTTTTTGATCAAACAACTTATATCCATCCACTTGAAACGATAATAACATTCTATCACTCTCCAATAAAATATTATCACGTAACTAGCCTTTTTTCATTAAAATCACTAACTTTTATCTCCTAAAACTACAAACATTTCCAAAACAATGAACACATTTATTATAATTAAAATTAAGTTTAAATTTCTCTACAGAACTTAAAAGCCTTCTATCTACATATTCATCTAACTCTTTACCTACTAAACCTTTCTTCTCTCCTACAATTCTAAAAGAATTACTAATAGCCTCCAAAGGAATAGATCTTACATCACCTTTCTTTAATATCTCATCATAGAAAATACTTTTATTCCCCTCATCAATCTCTTTTCTTTTAACATAACTATTCTTCATTTTATTATTATCCATATCACTCATCGTCGCAATATTAATAATAAATTCACTAAAATTAAATTCTCCCATCTCATATTCATTATTAATATTCAAAATACCATCTAACATCTCTGAATTATTCAAAAAAGCATCCCCAATTTTAACAATTACCTTTTCATCAATATAACCTTCATTCAATAACTTAATTTCCTTTTCAATCCCTAAATTCTTAATTAACTCATTCATAAATAACTTAGGCACTCTCACATTCTCATATCTTTTCAAAACTTTTTTATACTTATTAACAATCGACTTCGTCTTTTTATCAATGCTCTCATTAAAAGAAAATAACTTCTCTAATTCCTTAAAAACATCATATTCATTAAGCTTAACATTAAAATTATTCAAACAATATTTCAAAAAATCTTTATTATTACTCTTTATAAAAACGTTATTTGAAAATAATATTTCAATCTCTTTATCTAACTCTTCAAAATCACCCAACTGTTTTTTCAAATAATACATTACCATTCCATCTTTAATCTTTAAAATACAACTTCTCTCATTTAAAACATCTTTCAAAGGAATACAACAATAGGAAAAAGGCTTATCATTACTATGTTCACTAACGGCATCCCAACAAGCATCCACATAATAAAAACCATCTATCCCATATTTATCATCTTTTAAATACACATAATTACTCTCATGACTACCTACCACTTCTTCATTATCATTATAAATAGTAACTGTTTGATTAAAAGCCACTAAATCTTTATCATCAAACACCCTATTACATAAAGCCTTTAATAACGAAGCATAACCTACACAAACAATCTTATCTCCCTCAATAACAGGAATCCAGTGGCTAGTAGTCTCATGTGAATAATCATCACCCTCATTATAAACATAATCAGTAACGTATTCATAAACCAACATAAACTTCTCATAAGTTGATAAAGATCTTTCTCTTCCGTCAATACAAGTTGTCGCATTCTTAATTTTATTAGCTACCTCATCTAATTTCCTATTCGCATTTAAAGTAAGCCTAAACCCATAAGCACTTGCAATATCTTCCTTTGATCTAACAAGTAACTCTTTTCCTCTTTCTCTTAAATAATTATCAATTTTTTCTAATTCCTTACACATATCAGTGTCCACAATAAACTTTTCATCAAAAACATAAACAATATCATAATCACAATTTAAACTATCACTATTACTTAAATAGTTCTTTACATATTCCAAATCAAAAACCTTAGATGTATCATTACCCTCAAACTCTAAAACAATCTTTTCACCATCATCTACTTTTCTATCAAGATCCTTTTCTATTTTTTGATTCATTTTAACAATAGCCACAAAACATCCCTCTTTTAACTGCAGTATTATTCTATCATTAAATTACTACCTTGCCAACAACAAATTTTATACATGCTCCTTATTTTTCCTAAAAAATAACCTTACACAAACAAATAACAAACCCAAAGTAAATAAACTAATACTTGTAACTACTAACCATGCATCATCCTTAACAACAACCTTACGAGTAACCTTAACTAATAAATCTCCTTCTCCACTTTCATAAGTAAGATAATAAATACCAGCTTTAGAGGTGTCAACTTCACCACTAACTGTTACTTCGCTATCACGGGTACTACCAAGTTGACCCTTATACGCATATGCCCCTAAATCACGATAATTTTGCCCTTTTAAAATAGTAATCGTATCTTCTCCTACTAAACTAATATTAATTTTCATCGTATCTATTTTAAATACTTTATCTAAAGAAATAAAACTCTCATTCCCTAAATTATCTAATGCTCTAATATACAATTTATACTCTCCATATAAATCTTTTGGATAATTAATAACCTCATTATAATCATTAACCAAATCACTACTAATAACATTCACAGAAGTCAAAAACCACCCATACTTAACCACATTAACAGAACTCAAATCCTCTAAACTAAGTCTAATCTCATTAACTAATCTATACGAATCATCATCATATAAAATCTCACTACTAACAACAGGACCTCTTGTATCAACCTTTAAATTATCCATTAAAGAAAATAAAGAATAGTTACTAGCCCTATCATGAACATATACCCAAAGCGAATACTCTCCCTCTAATCCCGTAGGAATACTCATCTTTTGATTATTATAACAAGAAAAAACTAAATCGCTAATGTTCACTTTACTACTATTAAAGAAGCCACACTTAAACTCCTCATCATTAGCCATTTCACTAACCCTAATCTCTATCTTACCTATACTACTATAAGTATCATCACTAACATCATAAACACTAAACTCAATATCACTTCTACTTAACCCTATCGTATCAAGATTAAACTGACCAACATCATAAAACTTATAATTATCTAAATTATCATAACTTAAAAAATACAAGTAATAACTACCATCCTCTAAACTATCCATGTTAACACCATCACTATATAAAGCACCATTCTCTTTAACTAAATAATAATCACTCTCACTAATAACCTCCCTACTCCATAAATAATAAGTTTCCTTAACTCCCACATAAACATCACTAAAAACAGGACTTAACTCTACATCATTATAATACTTACTACTATCATAACTATTCTCTAAACTCATACTAGGTCCACTATTATCAAACTTATAAACATAATAATCACTCACATAATAATTACCATTCTTATCATATGTTTGATACCTAAAACACCAAGTACCACTAAGCCCTTCACCAATCTTAAAACTCACACCATTTTCATATGGTTTACTCGTAGTATTCGTTACCCAAACACATGAATCACCATAAAAAGACTGTGCTAATGAATAATATAATAAATCGCTATCAATCCCACTATCACTATCATTATAACTAATCTTTATTTCAACATCTTTAACATACTCCTCCACTACCGGTATACTCGTATTACTACTATCAATCACAGGATCAGTATAATCAAAATAGTAAGTATCTTCATTAATAACAATTTCACTACTAATCCTTCTACCTTCACAATTAGTTAAACACACTAAAGTTGTCTTATAACTAGCAAACTTATAATTAATCTCATTATTAACATACAATAATTTATCACTTGAATAATAAAAGGTAATATTGCCAATATAAGGGGTAATATCAATCTGCTCATTATTAACTTTATCAAAAGATTCACTTACGCACAAATTATCTCCTACACACACTTCATTAACAATCTTATATGTTGGAGCTCCATCTAAACTTAAACTAGACCCGATATTGTTTAAAAAAGTAGCCCCTACATACACTTTATCATCATCACTACTATAATAATTTTTAACATATTTTCTTCCTTCATTTTCTGCATAACTAATATTAATATCAAAAACATACTTATAATCAATTTCATCACTCAAAAAAGTAATATCATCTAAAGAAAAACTCTCACTACTTCCTTCTTCTAAACTAACAAAACTATTTTTAAAAGTAATATATTCAAACTCTAATGTATCACTATAAAAAGCCATATCATCATCTGAAAAATAATAAGAATAAACTCCCTCACTAGTAATATCAATACCATTATCTCCCTCTTGGTCCTTACCCATCACATCAACTTCACACACTTCTTCTCCACCAACAATTTTATAACACAATTGATGCGTCCACCTATAACTTTTTGAAGTATCGCTAACCCCTGTTAAAGTAACTAAAAAATGCATCCTTTCCTTAACAGTTGTACTCTCACCTTCTACAGCACTCTCCAAAGAATAATAAACAGGCAATTTATCACTACCAACCTCTATTTTAAAAGAACTGTTTTCACTAACTTTAGCCTCTACTCTATCATTAAAAAGAAATAAAGATATAAGAAAAACTAAACACCCAATCAAAACATATTTAACCTTACTCATCCTTACACCTCCACTTCCATTAACAAATTAACAATCACAAAATAAACAACCAGACTACTTATTAAACTAATATAAAACGCAAAACTATAAGGAATAAACAACATAAGACACGGTATCAAAACCCATAAAAGCACACCAATAACCCTAAACAAAAAATAATCTTTAAGCTTTCTTTTAAACTTACTATTACCACTCAACAAATAATAACCATCATCTCTTTTTAATAAATAGTTACTACCCTTAAACCCAAAATGATAAACACTACCTACCTTACCACCTAACAAATTAAAAACTCTACTAGTCTCTATCTCTTTTACATCCTTAACATACTGTAAATCCTTCTTCCAATACCTAACCTCAACAACTAAATTACCATTCTTCCCCCCATACTTACCTACTTCACCATAATCCTCAATAATAACCTCATTACTCAACTTTACTTCCCTAAAATACTCATCATCTTTCTTCAAACTAACCAAACTATAATCATCATTAAAATACACAAACTCCTTATCTCTATTAACAAACAAATAATATTTCTTATCTTCGCCCATATATAAATCATTGTAAAAAACAAATACTAATTTCTTTCCTTTAAAAACAATTTCTTTCTTATACTCATTTTCTACAAACGGAGAAACCTCTAACTTAAAAGCCCCATCTTCACTAACAAACTCTTTATTAACCCCTTCTTTAGTCTCCCTTTTATTTAAATAATATTTAATGAAAATAGTATCATCCTCTACCTTAATATTATCTTTATCATAAAAATTAAAACTAACTCTAACATTTGACTTAAACCCATCAAAATACTCGTTACCTTGCCCCTTAAACTCTTTCATATCACTATCAACATAAAAAGAAACCATATCTTTAACTAAATGAACACCTTTATCATCACACTCTAAGCAATGGCTACTAACTTCCCCCTTACCATGACATTTAGGACACCAAACCATTCTCTCCTCATACCATACAACTTTCTTCCCCTCACAAACAGGACACTTCACAAACTCTTTACACTCTTCACACTTAACTATTTTCTCATAACAAACACTAACCTTTAAATTTAATAAATAATATAAATAACTAAGATCTCTCTCAACAATCACATCTTCATAATAAACACTACCTATCTCACTAACCTTACTAAAATCAATCTTTACTTCCTCTTTAACCTCATTATAATCATATAAAAGATACTCTTCTTTACCTAAAACAACCTCTCTATCATCATCCTTTAAAGAATACATTTCCCTTCTCTTTTCATCTTTTATATTCTCATAAGCCCTTAAAATCTCCCTATATTTCTTATAAGCATGAATGGATGTATTAAAAAAAGGATCATACTTTTTCTTTAAATCTTCATATGCTACTTCAATTTCCTTATTTGATGCATTACTACTAACACCTAAAATATCATAACTATCCATCCTTCACACCCCCTACAACAAATCAATAATCTCATCAATAACTCTACTATCCTTATACTTATCCTTATTTCTAAGTAAATATTTTTTAATATCTCCCTTATAATTCTTCAATTTAATTCTCTCTATACAAGAACCAACTTCATCCCTACAAACATTATACCCAATACTCTCTAACTCACCTAAATCTACAAAAGAAAAATTCCTAAAATCACTAACAATATCCTCTATATAAACCTTATTACCCTGAACCTTAAACTTCTCATCTTCACTAACAAGTAAATAATAATCACTATTAACTAACTTACTCTCCACTCCATAAAATAACTTACACTTAAAATTACTACTTAAAAACTCTTTCTTATCATCATTAATAACTTTATCATCATTTACTATAACCTTATTATTTTCTAAACACTCCCTACTTTTATCATCAATCTTCTTAACTTCAAAATAATAAGGACTTGCTTCTAATTCACGATAATTAAGCACAAAATCATCACTAACATTCACTAACTCATTCTTATACTTATTAATTAACTTTAAAAAATCTAACTCATAAGAATAAACTACTACATTACTATCTTCCACAACCACATTATCACTAACAAACTCTTCCTTGTAAGGATTGTAAATAATTCTTTTACTAATACTCTCCTTGTACTTAGGAACATACCCACTATTAAGACATAACTTCCCAAAATCACTAAGACTCACATCATTAACTACAATCTCACTAATATCCTCACTATCACTCTTACTAACAATCAAATTATTATCTAATAAATAATAAAAATTATTTTGAAACAAATAAAGCAAAGCATCCGTAATATCTAAATCTAACAAAACTTCTTTAAACGTTTTAACACTACCCTTCTCAATAACTTTAACTAACAAAAAAACAAAAAGATCCATCTTCTCCTTTTCATAAACTTCTATTACACACTTAAAATCACTAAAAGAAACAGCCTTAATCTTCATCATTAACCACCTCTTTAAAATAAATATTAGGTTCATCAATTTTTCCAATTACCCGCTCATAAATCTCTTTATAAATCTTACGTGTAGTCACTTCACTATCATCATCCATACTCTCCATCTTCACATTTAAACTAGTAAAAAACGGCTTACTCCCTACAATAATAAGCATCTTCCTAGCCCTTGATAACGCTACATTAATTCTCTCAAATTTCCTAACAAAATCCCCTGCCTCAAACAAAGGATTATTCCTAACAAAATTAACAATAATAATATCTTCTTCCTTACCCTGAAACTCATCTACTGTTGAAACCTTATTCTTATTGAAATTCAAAGCCTCAAACTTCATCTTACTAACTTCTTTCTTTAACTCACTAACCTGATCTCCATACAAAGAAATAACCCCAACACTACAAGCTTCCTTAAGCTCACCTGTATCAATTAATTCTTTATACCCTTTATCTAAAGCCTTTAAAATTTTCCCCGTTAAATAAATTTCCTCTTCATTATAAAAAGATGTCGAAACAATACTCCCTTTCTTCCTTTTCTTTTCATAACTAACATAACGATTACTATCATAATGCGAATTAAACCAATAAGTATGAATGTTTTCTTCAAACAAACTATAACCATTACTACTAACATTCAAATAATGCCTCTTAGCCTCATTTTGCTCCTTACTATTCCCTAGCCTTAACTTATCATCATAAAAAATATTCACGATATCCATAATCTGCTCATGACTACGATATTGATTAACTAACATATACTTATTAAAACGAGCTTTCTTAAACAACTCCTTAAACAAACTATTCTCTACTAAACTCTCATACTTCATCAATAACTCTTTACTAACATCCTCAAACATCTTTTCCCTATACTTAAATAAAGGTGGTAACTGACGATGATCACCAACCAAAATAATACTCTTACCATATAAAATAGGAATTAACAACTCTACCCCATTAGCCTTACTAACCTCATCAATAATAACCACATCAAAATCAATATTCTTTAACTCAATATTACCTAAACCTAACTTCTTTAAATACTCATTCTTCTCCTCTAAATACTTAGAATTAGCATTACAAGTAATACTATAAACATTCGCATTATTATTTAAAAGATATTTCGTATACTTAACCCGAGTACTCTCTAATAACTCCTCTTTATGCTCACTAATAAAATTAGTAACATCCTTATATATATCTTTATACTCTAAATACTTCTTCTCTTCTCTCAAAAACTTCTCTTTTTCTGCACTAATATATTCTAAAATAACCTCTAAACACTTCTCATCATCTAAAGGTCTCTTATTAATCACAATCACTTTACTAAAATATTCATCAAAATAATCATCAATAACCCTAAACTCGTTTTCTTTACCACTCATCTCCCCACTAATAACCTTACCTAACTCCCTAATTTTCTTATAAAATAAATCTTTTTCCCCACTAACCTTTAAACTCTCTTCTTTATAAACCTCAACACTACCTAAACTTTCTTTACAATAATTATCCAACAATTCTTTATTACTATTAATAAACTTCAAATACCTTTCATTAAACTTCAAATCATCTTTAAACCACAACATAAAATACCTCAAGTAATCAATAAAATTAGAACTCTCTAAATTACACCCTTTAATAATCTCTTCATACCCTTTTAATAAAGAAACTTTAAAATAGCCATCATACTCACCATACTTGTATTCATTATTCTTAAACCGCTTAATAAAAGAAACTAGCATATTACAATCATTAATCTTTGCCCTAAAAACATTAAGCTTATTATCACACTCATTAACCTTTACTAATAATTCATTTCTCTCTTTTTTTAATTCCCTAACTCTATCTCTACTATCTTTATACTTAAAAACTAATTCTTTAACTTTCTCATACTTTTTAAAAGAACTCTCTACCCTATCGCTATACCTAATAAAATTAACTTCTTTATTCATATACTTATTCTTCATTTTATCATAAAAATTATCTACTAATTTATCCGGCAAATAGTTTTTACTAGCCTTCATCTTTCTTTCACTATTAATTAATCTAATAGGTAACACATTCAATTCATCTGGTAATCTTTCAATAACGTTATCAATAGCCACATGCGTTTGTGATGATAAAAGCACTTTCTTGCCCCTTTTATTAAACTGATAAACCATTTCCGTAATCGTTTGAGTCTTACCGGTACCTGGTGGCCCTTGTAATAAAAAGATTGAATTAGAATTAAGTGCCCTAAAAACAGCTTCTTTTTGATATCTATCTAACGAATTATTACTCCATTCAATTTCATCTTTCTTAAAAAGATCTTCCCTTGTCTCATACTCACTAATATTGAACAAACAACTCGCAATACCAGGACTTTTAACATTCCCTTCTTTTAAATCTTTTAAAGCTTGCTTCCCTCTTTTATAAAGTGCAACATCACCACTCAAAATATTAACTAACAAAGGCTTCTCTCCAAATAATGAAGTGATATAATCACTCACTCTAGCAAAACTAAAATATACATCGCTATCCTCATCGCTCCAAAACTTTGAAAAACGATAAGTAATTTCCTCACTAGTCCTACTAACTTCCTCAAGTGGTGCTAACAAACTACCAAGTCTCCTTGTCTTAAAACTAAACTCTAACTCTTTCCCTGATGTAATAAGTTTATCGCCCTCTAATGCTTCCTTAACATTAGCAATCTCAATTTCCTGACTCACAAAAAACTGCAACTTATTAAAACTACCCTCATCACTTCTAATACTCACTAAAAACTCCACGGCCATTACACTATTATAAGGCTCACTAACCTCACTATCCCCATCAACATAAAAATAATTATTTCCATCATCAAAATAAAGAACATCCTCATATTTTTTAAGCAAACTAAGATTTCTTTTAATTTCCTTTAACTCAATAACTTTAAACCCATCACTCTTATAAAATCCTAATTTTCTTAAAAAATACTTCTTCTCAAACTCCAAATAACTATCAAAATCTCTAACAAAATCTAAACAACGATAATCATAAACATTAATTGTCTCATTAACAATACTTCTAATCTCTTTTAAATTACTTTCACACTTCTTCTGCTCCACTCTAATCCTAACTTCAAAACTAAACTCTTTTTCATATTTTTTAACACTCAAACTATCATTAATAAAAAGATCTTTAACCTTAAAATAACTCTCATTATTATTCTCAATAACAAAATCTCCCACTAACTGATAAACACTATTTTTAGGCCTTAAAAAGAAATTCTTATAATAAGAAAAATTAATATCTTTTAAAAGCCTTCTCTCCATACTAGAACATGCTACTAAAAAAGTATTTTCTTTAACTATAATTTCTTTTACAAAATAATCTAAATCAATATTTTGATAATCTAAAAACTTATAAAAAGAAGCTCCTGCCATCCTTTTACTATACTCATTTTTATAAATCTCACTAAAATCAAAGAAAATACTCATCCTTTCACCCCCTAAGAACTCTAACAATTACTTTATTATTCCCATCACTAACTTCTACATTGTCACTCTTCTTACTTAAAAGAACCTTTAAACCATCCTTCTTAACCTTAACTTCTTCATAAAAGTAATACTTATAATCACCTAAATAAACTATCTTATCTTTCTTATTCACCTTAACACTAACCTTATACACTTCCATACCATATGGATTCAAAGTAACATATAAATCTAAAAACTCATCCTTCCCCTTCATAAACCCATAATCCTTAACTTTAATTACTTCCTCTTTATCTATATTTTTCATAAAAGATAAATTAATTCTCGTTTTAGCAAACTCTAAAACTTTCTTCCCATCACTAATTTCATATTTACTAAGCAATACAGGTTTATAATACAATTTATCATCAATATTTTTAAACTCATCATCAAAGAAAACCCTTAAATATAAATCTCCATTACTACCACCATTCTTACCCCTCAACCCTTTATCCTTTAATTTAACAATCTTAAAATTATACACATCACTCAAACTAAGATACTCATACTCATCACTATCATTAACTTTCTTATAATAATAAGTATTTAAACATAACTTATCGCTCTCTATTTCCTTAACCTTCACATAAAAATTTAATTTATCCCTGCTAATAATAACATTCTTATATGCATCTTTACCCTTCAAAGGTGTTAACTCACTACGTAAACACACATAATAATCTCCTCCATTTAAACCTTTACCCTCTAACCTAACTACTTCTTCAACCTTATCTCCACTAGACTTAACCCAAACGATATCTTCAATTGTCTCAACACTCTTACTAACTTTCTTACTAACTTCCTCTTTATTAAAACAAATAATTCTTCGATCATACACATCATTACCCTTAATCTCAAAACACTCTAAATCTTTAATCTTAACTTTAATAACTAAATTATCTTGTTTGATTAAATCTCCTTCTTTTAAATCTTTACGAAGTTTAACTGTTACTTTACCCTTTTTAATAACTTTCCCTTCACCCTTACACAAAGGACATTCGTTTTTTATAACTTTGCCTGTTCCCTTACAATGATTGCACTTAACTTCATTATCATTTAAGTTAATCTTGCCTGTTCCCTTACACTTATCACACTTATCATAATAAGTATTAAAGTTCACACTAGAGGTACATTTGCAACTAACTACCTTTTTAGCATAAACCTCCACTTCTTTTTCCTTTAAAATATCAATATAAGAAAACAAACACTCATCATAAAGTATCTCATCCCTACTATTAAACCCATTCATTTTCTCATATTCTCTAATAAATAACTCACTCATTTTAACTCTCCTAACAAATGTTTAACCTCATCATCACTAAAACTACCATCAATAATAAAATCCATCTCATCCCTATTATAATCAAGCATCTTCTTTTCCCTTAAATCAAAATAATCTTCACTAATCTTATCCCTACTAATAACTCTTCTCTTCCTAATATCATAACTTGCATCCACTAAAATCTTATAATCTAAAAAACCCCAATACTTTGTCCTATTCAAAGTAAACCAATCTAACACTATCTTCTTACCATTATTATTCTCAATAATTTTATCTATAATAGAATATTCTATCTTCTCTGTATACTTATAATAATCTTCATATTTTTTAACATCATTAAAAATAATTCTACCTACCCTCTTACGATCCAACACACCATTAACGACAACCGAACAATCTCCTACTATTCTCACAATCTCTTTAACTATCTCTGCATCCCTTAAAATATCCCTGCCTATTTCATCAATATCTATATGCACTATAGAATTATCAAAAGACATCATCTTCCTAACTAAAGATGACTTCCCAGACCCAGACTTACCTACTACACCTATAAGCATATAATCACCAATTAAATTATACTATTTAATAAAAAAAGAAGGTATATTTTACCTTCTTAACTTCTTCAATTAACTAAAACTACTTAAAATTCCTATCTTTTATATTATCTAAAGCAATAACAATCGCCACAAACAAAGGTGCATTTTCTTTCTCATCATCTTCAATATCTAACTCATAACTATCCACCATAGCGAAATACTTCTTATAAAGATTACCAATTAATTTATCATTCTTATAAACACTACAATTAAATCTAAAAGGTGAACCCTCAATCTTAATCTCATCTTGATACCCTTCAACTACAAACTTTATACCAAACTTAAATTTTTGCGATAACTTTAAAATCTTAGTACCCTCACTATCATACACAAATGCACTATGCATAAAGAAATGCCAATACTTATTCCTAACAGTATACAATTTATTCTTCTCTAAATCATAAATCTTTTTCTTCTTTGTAAAAGAAAATAATCTTCCCTTAACCTTATATACAGGATTTTTATTCTCATCAAGGACAACTGATTTACCTGTAATCGAAGCAAATTTGTTCTTAATATATAGTTTCATACTATCCCCTCCAAAACTCTAAATAATTACTATTATTATAATACTAATAAGCACAAGTAAAAAGAAACTAATCTTAAATATTTTAAAAATTTGCAAATGAGTAGCTAATTTTTTATCTAAAACATAAATATTACTCTCATTATCATCAACTTCACAATCTCCCTTAAAAGACAAAGCTTTCGCCCCATCCTTCATCTGAAAAATAGTAACGGTCAATTCATTTTCATCTTTATTCAACGTAATATTCCCATCATAATTAATATGCGCAAATTTCTTACCATATCGTATATCAAAAATTCCAAAAAGACTAATAACATAAAAAATCATCGCCATCACTAACCCAGTTACAGTCTCTACTTCATGATAATTCTTAATCTTTAAATTAACAACACCTGTCTCACTAGTAATATCCACGATATTATTTCCATAACTATTCTTCTTTAAACGAATAAGCTTATTATCCACTATAACAATTGGATCATAATTTAAATTTTTAATAATCTTTAATTTTAATCTTTTCATCCTACATTCTCCTTAACTATTGCCACTACTACTGCAATTACAAAAACAACAAAAACCACCCCTATTAAAATAAGCCTCCATTTAACCTTCTTCCATGTTGGATCCATAAGCATACACACTATCGCAGCAACTAATAAAATCGCTGTAATAGAAGCAACATAAGGAACTGAAGCTATCAAAAAATTAAGAATAGGCTCATAATTATCAAACTTCAAAAAAGCCCTATATCCAGGAATAGTCAAAGGTATCCCCACAAGCAATATCGCAATAAGAAGAAGAAACACATAAGAAATAAGAATAAAAAATATTCCACTAATTGACCCTATTAACATAATCGTACCTACTGCTCCTAAATTCCCTAAAATGATTCCTAAATGAGCAATATTTCTTCTAACAATCTGTCCACTATTCATTTATTTTACCCCTCTCTTTAACATCTTTTATTTTTCAATAGTTCTAGTAGCCACAATATCTACACCAAGCCCCATCACATTCTTAACAATAACATCTTTAACTTTTATTGGTGCACTCACTTCAACACTATCCAAACAACGCACCACCTCTTTAACTTTATCCTTAGGAATTTCCTCGCTACTAACAACAGGCAATCTCCTAACTAACTCAGATTTAATCTTAACCGTTGATGTCAACGTTCTTCTAGGATCAATAGCTTCTTGCTTACCATACTTTTCTCCTCTAATACAACTATTACCAGTTACATTACCATCATCATCAACCTTCAAATGACACCCTCTAGGACAAACAATACAAATAAACTCTTTCATTTTATCTCTCCTCCACTTCTATAACTAACTTCCCATTATTACTTGTAAACTCGCCCTTTTTAACAACAACAGTTTCCATTTCTGCTGGTAACAAATGAAGTTTAACAACACTTTTAATAACTTGATCATTAATTTTAATAACAATTTTCTTATTTTCCATAGGACTTCTAACCCTAAACTTAAACTCCACATTATCATCAACATTACTAACATGAACATATTGAGGAATAACATAACTAATACCATCACCTGCTACACACTCTAAACACTCTTCATTTCTTGTAACTAAGCCTTTTAAATACCTACTAGCACCCTTACCAGCTTCTCTTCCCTCCTTCGTAACAAAATCAACCAAATCATGCACATGCAAACTATTACCACAAGCAAAAATACCTTCCTTACAAGTTTCCATCATCTCATTAACTTTTGGCCCTCTAGTAGAAGACATCTCCATACCCATATCTTCCAACAAAACATTTGAAGGCAATAACCCTACTGATAACAATAAAGTATCAACCTCAAATTCCATCTCACTACCCTCAATAAAATTCATTTTATCATCTACTTTACTAACTACAATCTTCTCTAAATGATCCTTCCCAATAATATTACTAACAGTATGTGATAAATATAATGGTATATCAAAATCATGTAAGCACTGAACAATATTACGATTTAGCCCATTAGAATAAGGCATAAGCTCCGCTACTCCTAAAACTTTAGCACCTTCTAAAGTCATCCTTCTAGCCATAATTAACCCAATATCACCGCTACCTAAAATAAACACTCTCTTACCTACTAAATACCCATCAATATTCAAATATCTTTGAGCTAACCCTGCTGTTAAAATACCACTAGGTCTACTACCAGGAATTGCAATCGCTCCTCTTGTTCTTTCACTGCACCCCGTAGACATAATAATCGCTTTAGCCTTAACAATAGAATACCCATCTTCTTTATTAGAATAAATAATACTTTTATCTTCATTAATACCTAAAACCATCGTATCAACCTTATACTCAATACCATAACTCATAAACTTATCGACAAATCTCTGCGCATACTCCGGCCCTGCTAACTGTTCATTAAACTCGTGTAAACCAAATCCATTATGTATACACTGAAGTAAAATTCCCCCTAAAAACTTTTCTTTTTCTAATAAAAGAATACTTTTAACACCATCTTCATATGCCGCAATAGAGGCTGCAAGCCCTGCACTTCCGCCCCCAACAACAACTAAATCATACTCTTTCATTATTTATCACCTTCCTTTGTCTCACTCTGTAAAATATACGATTTTACAGAATCATAACGCACATTTAAAGGATCCAAATTAAGTTCTCTAGCAAGTATTTCCATAATTAAAGGTTCACAAAACCCTCCTTGACACTTACCAAACCCTGGCCTACATCGTTTCTTAACACCCTTAATTGTTCTTGCTCCAGCATTACGACGAATACAATCAACAACTTCTCCTTCACTAACACCTTCACACCTACAAACAATATGCCCAAAAGAAGGATCTTGCTTAATCAAATCATTACGCTCTTCTATACTCATCTTTTTAAGTCTTATTACTTTTCTTCTAAACGGATTAAAATAAGGATTAGTTTCTAAATGTAAAACACTATTAACTAACCTAACAGCTTCTTTTCCAATCGCAGGAGCACTTGCTAAACCTGGAGATTCAATCCCTCCTAAAGTAATAAACCCATCTCTCTCATCTATAATAAAATCATGTGTAGAACCAGTAGCTCTAAGCCCACTAAATTGCCTAATAATATAATTAAAAGGAATATTTTTAACTAACTTACTAGCATTCACCCTTACATTATCTAATGTAGGTTTATCTGTAGATAAATCACTCTTATCCTCAACAAATTCACTACTAGGGCCTAACAAGTAATTATTATGCGTCGTAGGAGTAACTAAAATACCCTTACCCTTTTCACTAGGAACAGGAAAAATAACATGACTAACAAAAGGTTTTTCAAAATGATCCAAAACAAAATACTCACCTTTACGAGGAGTAATGTTAAAGTAATCAATCCCTACCATCTTCGCAATTTTATCACTATATAAACCTGCCGCGTTAACAACTACCCTAGTTTCAAACTCCTTATCTTTTGTCCTTACAACAAACCTATTAGTCAATCTTTCAATACTTACTACTTCTTCATTTAATAATAACTCAACCCCATTATCCAAAGCATTCTCAAACAAACCTACACACAATTCAAAAGGATTAATAATACCCGCACTAGGAGCATACAAAGACCCTACAACACTATCACTAACAAACGGCTCTATCTTCCTTGTCTCTTCCTGATTTAAAATCTTAACTTCTACACCATTATCATTTGCCCTACTAACAAAACTTTTAATGATTTCTAACTCTTCTTCATTAGTCGCACATGTAAGAGAACCAATCCTTTTAAATTCTACATCTAATTCCTTAGTTAACAAATCATACATCTTATTACCCAAAACATTATACTTCGCTTTATTAGTACCTGGTTTAGGATCATACCCTGAATGCACAATCGCACTATTAGCCATTGAAGTAACATTACCAACATCATTCTCTTTATCTAAAACAAGAACTTTAGCCTTATATCTTGCTAACTCTCTAGCAACACATCCACCAATAACACCTGCTCCAATGACAATTACATCATACATGATATCCCTCCTCTCTTATTTATTATTAGGTTTAAACGTTCTTGTAGAAGCTACAGCTTGCTTCCAACCACTATAAATCTTCTCTACATTCTTAAGTGTTCTTGAAGGAACAAAAATCTTATCTATTTCTCTCATCTTTTTAATCTCATCTAAATCTTTATAAACACCTGTTGCTAATCCCGCCAAATAACAAACTCCTAAAGCCGTTGTTTCTAAATTAGTAGGCCTCATAATATTACAATTTAAAATATCACTTTGAAATTGCATTAAAAAGTTATTCGCACATGCACCACCATCAACAGCCAAACTCTTAAAGTTTAAATTACTTTCTTCTTTCATAACTTCCATAACATCTTTACTTTGAAAGGCAATAGCTTCTAATGTTGCCCTAATTATATGCTCTTTAGAAGTAGCTCTCGTTAAGCCAAATATCGCCCCTCTAGCATCATTATCCCAATAAGGTGTACCTAGCCCTACAAAAGAAGGAACAACATACACCCCATCACAACTAGCAATTCTTGTCGCATACATTTCACTCTCACTAGCTTTTTTAAACATTCTTAAACCATCTCTTAACCATTGTATTGAGCTACCACCAATAAACACTGACCCTTCTAAAGCATACTCTACTTTGCCATTAATTCCCCATGCAATTGTTGTTAAAAGCCCTTTAGAAGAAAACACCGGTTTAGTAGATGTATTCATAAGCATAAAACAACCTGTCCCATAAGTATTTTTAATATCACCTTTATTAAAACATCCTTGTCCAAATAAAGAAGCCTGCTGATCACCTGCAATACCCGCAATTGGAATCTTAACTTTAAACGTACTCTCTAACCTTGAAGCATACCCATATATTTCACTACATGACTTCACTTCTGGAAGCATACTCCTCTCAACACCAAATAAATCTAACAATTCATCATCCCATTTCAAAGTATTAATATTAAATAGCATTGTTCTAGAAGCATTCGTATAATCTGTAACAAACACTTCACCCTTAGTAAGTTTCCACACAAGCCAAGTATCAATTGTCCCAAAAGCTAACTTACCAGCTTTAGCCTTCTCTCTAGCACCCTCTACATGATCTAAAATCCATTTTATTTTACTCGCAGAAAAATACGGATTAATTAATAACCCCGTCTTTTGATGAATCATCTCTTCATAACCGTTTTGAATCATTTCTTCACATATTTCTTGAGACTGACGCGATTGCCACACAATTGCATTATAAATAGGTTCGCTAGTCTCCTTATCCCAAACAACTGTTGTTTCTCTTTGGTTAGTAATCCCAATACCTGCAATATCTTTAGGATCTATATCGCTTTTATTCACAGCTTCCTTAATAACTTCATAAGTAGTATGCCATATTTCTTCCGCATCATGCTCTACCCATCCACTACGAGGACATATCTGCGTAAACTCTAATTGAGCACTACTTATCTTATTCCCCTTCTTATCAAAAATGATTGCTCTTGAACTAGTAGTACCCTGATCAATAGCTAAAATATACTTTGTCATTATTCACCAATCCTTTCATTACACCAATCTAGCACATCTTCAATAACTTTATCTTTTTCAACTTCATTAAAAATCTCATGATACATACCCTCATAAATTTTTATCTTTTTATCTTTACACTTTAAATGATTATAAGTCCATTCTCCTGTTTCTTTAACCACAATACCATCTTTCTCACCATGTAAAACTAAAGTTGGACAAGTAATCTTACTAATATTATTAGCCACATATCTAGTACCTCTAATAAAAGCATTACCCAGTAACCTATAACTAACCTTCTTTAAAACTAACTCATCCTTTTCATAAGCCTCTACTACTTTAGTATCACTACACACACCACTACCCAATCTATTAATATACTTAAGTTTACCTAAAATATTATATGGTAAATATTTAAGTGCAATCGCACTTCTAGGACAAACATTACAAGCCCCTGACAACACTAATAAATCCATCTTATCTGGATATTTACACGCATAAGCCGTTGCAATCAAACCTCCCATAGAATGCCCAATTAAAATTATTTTCTTATTTTCATTTTTAACCAAATTCACAAAAATATCTAAATCACTTAAATATTCATCAAAATCTCTAAGATAACCCCTTCTACCTTCTGACTTACCATGACCCCTTAAATCAAAACGATACACATTATAATCTTCCTCATTAAAACAATCTTTCAAATATTCATACCTACCTAAATGCTCACAAATTCCATGAACAAAAATAACACCAGCCTTACCCTCAAGAACTTTATCAACACGATAAAATATCTTAACATCTCCTACTCCTAAAAAAGTACTTTCATAATTGCTAAAATCCATTTAGCATTCCTCCTATAAAATATTTATAACTACTTAAATTATACTATTAATAAATATTTTTCCCTATAATTTAATTTATATTTTTAATTCAAACTAACATCAATGTCCTTTTTAATTGATTATTAAAAATTAAATTACTATAATAAAGAAAAGGAAGTGATTACCATGTATTGCAAAAAATGTGGAGGAAAATTAGAAAGTTACGCTAGCAATTGTGCTTTTTGTGGTGCTCCAGTAGAAAAATACGATACCCAAACTAAATATATTAAAGAGGAAAACCCTAACATTACCGAAACACCAATGACAACAATGAAATGGATTGGTTTTCACTTACTAAATGCTATCCCAATCGTTGGAAATATTGCCTATATAGTACTATTAATAAAATGGGCCTTTACTTCTACTGATAACACCCTAAAAACATATTCTAGAGCCATGTTAATTTTTCTAATCATCGCATTCATATTTTGTATAATATTTATTATTATCGCCCTAAATAATCCTGAACTAAGAAACGAACTTGAATCAATGCTTGATTCAATATTAGAATAAACAAAAAGCATCAAAAGATGCTTTTTTTAATAAAAAAAAAGAATCATTAGATTCTCTTTTTATTCAACCTCAATTAAACCGTATCCGCCATTTCTACGTCTATAAACAACTGCATAGTTTTCATTTTCACTATCTTTATAAATATAGAAATCATGCCCTAACATCGTCATATTAGCAATAGCTTGATCTAAATCCATAACTTCAACACTAATAACCTTAGTCTTAACTAAAATCTCTTTCTCATCCTTTTTCTCATCTTGAATTTCATCTAATGCTAAAACAGTACCTAAATGTTCTTTATTTTTTCTATTCATTTTAGTCTTTGCTTTTCTAAGTTGAGACTC
The DNA here is from genome assembly GCA_944363575.1 of uncultured Bacilli bacterium. Lineage (GTDB taxonomy): Bacteria > Bacillota_I > Bacilli_A > RFN20 > DUOF01 > CALVUJ01. The sequence goes on along the minus strand of CALVUJ010000010.1, from coordinate 72,619 downwards.
TAACTTCTCAACAGCTTCATCAACCCCATTATAAATATTCTCGTTGATAACTTCTGCCCTTAAAACAGCAACCTTCGTAGGAATAGTAACCTCAATCTTTTGACCTACCTTATAAGTTCTAACTAAAACTCTACACTCTACATCATCACCAACGATAAAAAACTTTTCTAATACCTTTAACTTAGATTCAATAACATTCTTCATTGCCTCAGTTACTTCAATATTCTTGCCAACTACTTGATACTTCATAATTCTTCCTCCTTAACTAAGCATAGTAATCTTAACATAAACAAAATTTTAATACAATATTTATAAATAATTAAAGATTAAAATATTTTTTTATTTCCTTAACTCTATCTAATCTTTCATATGGAAAATCCATATTTTCCTTACCAAAATGTCCCCCTCTAGCACATTCCCTATAATTAATATTTAATAAATCTAATTCTTTAATAATATTTCCAGGTCTAAAATCAAACATCTCTTTAACCATCTTACAAATCTCTATATCACTAACAATACCAGTATTATAGGTAAAAACATTTAAAGAAACAGGATCACACATCCCAATCGCATACCCTACCTGTATTTCACACTCTTTGGCTAACCCACTTGCCACAATATTTTTAGCAACATATCTAGCATAATACGCCGCACTCCTATCAACCTTCGTAGGATCCTTACCACTAAAAGCACCACCACCATGACGCCCTCTACCACCATACGTATCAACAATAATTTTTCTTCCAGTTAACCCAAAATCGCCTCTAGGACCACCAATAACAAAACGCCCAGAAGGATTAATAATTAAACGATAATCATCTTTCTTTAAATCATATTCATTCAAAACTTCTTCAACTATCTCTTCTTTAATATATTTTCTAAACTCTTCTTCTATAAAATCTTCACTATGTTGAATAGAAACAAGTACTGTATCTATCCTATTTATATCACCATATTCAATACTAACTTGCGATTTCATATCCGGTTTAGCCCACTTAAACTCTTTACTTTTTCTCTTCCTAGTAGCTACTAGTAAAATCTTATTAGCAATCTCTAGTGTTAAAGGCATATAATTTTTAGTTTCATCACATGCATAACCAAAAATTATTCCTTGATCTCCAGCACATATCTCTTTTTTATTCACTGCATTATAAATATCACTCGATTGCTCCTTTATAAGTATTTCATACTCGGCATTATCGGTATCAAAACCATCCTCATAACTATTATAACCAATCTCTTTTAAAACACCTTTAGCAATCTTTGCATAGTCTACACTACCATTCATCGTAACCTCTCCACCAATGATAACCTTATTTTCCCCAATCATCACTTCACATGCTACATGTGCTCCCTTATCTACCTTTAAACACTCCATTAAAATCGCATCACTAATCTGATCACACACTTTATCTGGATGCCCTTCACTAACAGCTTCTGATGTAAATACTTTTCCTTTTTCCATAATTAATACCTCTTTTCTAAAAAATAAAACTCCCTTTTCAAGGAAGTTTATCATCAGTATTAACTTCCTCCTATTGCTCATGTTAGACATGCTTGGGTTAGCACCTTCAATATCTTGGGTTGCTCTTACGTTTAACGGCCCCTATACCTACGTAAATCTTAATAAGAGTTTTTATTTTCTACACACATATTACTATGCTTATTTATCAATGTCAATGGAACATCCAAAATTTCCTCTTTATTTAGAAACTCTTTTTTAGAAACTCCAGAAATCTTTTCAATCAACTCAACATCCATTCCCATCTCTAAAAATAAATTAGCTAACTTCATTTGTCTTCTTTTTCTTTCTTCCATCTATCTCACCTTACTTATAAGTATGAGCCTATTTTTATTTTGTAAACAAATTATTTTATATCTTTTAAAAATTTAGCAAGCTCATTAGGACAAGAAGTCTTTTTAAACCCACACTTAATTCCATCTAACTTACTAACAACTTCCTCTATTTTCATTCCCTTAATTAAAGATGCAATACCTAAAGTATTACCAGGACACCCACCAATAAACTCTACATCCCTTACAATACCATTATCTACACTAACAACCATCTTCCTACAACAAACACCCTTTGGTACAAACTCATATTTTTCCATACACACACCTCCATTAACAACCAAATCATTATATTATGATCTACTATTTTCCACCATCTTTTTAGGCAATTTAAGCAACGTAACACTCGCAACAAATGCTGTAAGAAGCCCACTAATAACACTAGTAACTTCTAATACAACTAAATAATTAATCATATACACATTACTATATAAAAGCATTACCATTAAAACTTGCCCTAACGCATGAAACACAGCTCCTACTACTGATAACCCATATATAGAAGCTTTACTAAACTTATAAGTTAATAAAGTAAAAATAGTAGCAAGCAAGGTCCCACTTAATCCAATAAAAAAAGATGAACCAAATCCCGTTCTAAGCAAAGCCACTAGAACAACCTTTAAAACATTAAAAATAACATAATCTTTTTCACTATACAAACAAAGAACCACTAACCCTAAACAATTGGCAAGCCCCAACCTAACACCAGGCATAGGAATAGGTAAAGGAACTAATGATTCTAAATAATTGATAACTAAAGCCATTGCTAGTAGCAAAGCCATTTTAACCATCTTATTTGTCTTCTTATTCATAAATCACATCTCCCAATCATTTTCAGGAATCTGTTCACCTTTAATCGTAATAATGACTTCATTAGGCAAACAAACAATTGGAACTGCTACACTATCAACCCAACTTTGCATTGAACAATAATGTAAAGGAGACTCTTCTTTCTTAACCCTAACTTTCTTATCTTTAATCTCAATAATCATTTCTCCTAACAAACTAGGATACTCCTCAGGACTTAAAACTAACTCCCTATCTTCATTCATATCTAACTTAAACTTTTGCTTACCCTCAATCGTAACAATCGCATACAAAATATCACCCTTAGCTTTACTCGTAACAACATTAGAAATAACTAACAAACACACAATCAAAACAAGACACACACCATAAATAATAAAATCATACTTATTATGCTTAAGCTCCATAAGAAAACTCCTCAAACTCCATTAAACTATAATTATCTAAAACAATATTTTTCATACTTTCATTAATATAAACCTTAAAAGTATCCCCTTCCATCACTTGTAGTAAAACGCTAATATCTTCTCCTAATAAATTAAGAAAGGCTTTAACTTCTTCTAAATTTGTTAAAGTCATAAGTGTTGTTGTAACAACATCCATAACCATTGCACTCTCCCCCACTACTGTTGCCGAAAGTACATATGTATTAGGATACCCACTCGTACCATCTAAAATATGATGCCTAAAAACATTTTCATTATTTACATATCCCTTTTCATCCCCACTTGAAGTAGAAACAGCCAAACCACCATCAATCTTTAACTGTGCTAAATAATTATCATCATTATAACTGTTTTTAATCGCTACATGCCAATCTCCACCACTCCTAATAGGATTATCTCCCATAACAATAATACTTGATTGCCCAGCATTAAATATACTTGGTCCAATATCTTTAAAAGACTCTTCCCCTACTAACTTATCTAAAAAGAAACTCTTACCTAATGCCCCAAAAGTAATTGAAGCCCCTTCACTACACTCGCCAAACTTCTTAAAAGTAACACTCTTATTAACTTCATCAATAATAAAAGTTTCATCAATATCACTAACCTTCAACACACATTTCATTGCTTCACTTACTTCGTTATCACTAGGATCAACCTTATATAAAGGACTAAGAAAACTAAATCTTTCATCCCAAAGATCCACCAAAGAACCAACAAAAATATTAAACTTCCCATTAGATAACTTAGTATATTTAATACCTTCTTTTAAAATTTCTATTAAAATATCATCTACGATTACACTATCACCACTACCATAACTATCATTAATAACTTTAAGATTATTAATTAAAACACCCTTTTCATCTCTATAATAATAATTACGATCTAATAACCCATGATACTTACTAGTTAACTCATTAAACTCCTCTTCAACACCTAAAACCTTCTCCTCATCATACCCTACAATATTAAGATAAGTCCCAAAAGGATCTACTACCGTATAATCTAAATCACTAGCAGTTAAATACCCTCTAACACTAGAAGAATAAATAGAAGTCTTCTCATAATCTTGCTTACAACTACACCCGCTAATCAAACAAACAAATATTACTATAACTATAAATAACTTCTTCACCTTATCACCTTCACTACTTTAAATTAATTATTTCACCCTTGTTATTTTTAATTTTCTTACAATACTCCCTTAACTTCCTAGCATTATCGTCCGTAATAACTTTACAAGCCCTAGAACTATCTACTTCCCCATTTAAAATAGCCTTAGCCATTTCATCACAACTAACATACCCACAAGCTCCACAATTATAACCAGGCAAAATAAGCTCTATCTCTTCTAACTTGTTATCATCTTCTACTTCAAAATATTTATTCGCTATTGCTAAACCTAACCCTAACACTAAAGCAATACCTAAAATAATCAAACCTGCTACTATAACATTAACAAAATCCATCATTATTCCTCCTTACTTTTCCTTTTAAAGCAATTTGTAACCTTACACCCTTCACATAACTCTTCATCATCACACTCTACTTTCACTTTACCATTCAAATAATAACTTAAAATGAAAATAGCCACCAAAACTCCTACCACTATAACCGCATACAAATAATTCATCATACAATACCTGAAAATCCACTAAAAGCTAAAGCCATAAAAGCTGCTACAATCAAAGCAATAGGAACTCCCTTAAATGCTTTAGGAATAGGAGCACTTTCAAGTCTCTCTCTAATTGAAGAAAAAATAAAGATAACTAATAAATAACCTATTGAAACAGACAAAGAATAAACACACATTTCTAAGAAATTATAATCATAAATAATATTATTTAAAGTAACACCCAAAACAACACAATTTGTCGTAATCAAAGGCAAATAAATTCCAAAATCCTTATATAAACTAGGAAAATATTTCTTAATTAATAATTCGGTAAATTGCACTAAAGAAGCAATAACTAAAATAAAGATAAGTGTTTGAGTATACTCAATTTCTAAAGGAACTAAAACTAACTTATATAACCCATATGTAATAACAGAAGATAAAAAGACTACTGCTATAACAGCAACACCCATTCCAAAAGCTCTTGATTTTTTCTTACTAACCCCTAAAAAAGGACAAATACCTAAAAATTGTACTAACACAATATTGCTAACTAAAATAGCCCCTATCGCTAAACTAAGATAACTAAGCATTTACTTCTCCCTCCTTTACTTCACTAACTTTTTTCTTTTCTTGCTTTTTATAAGAAATGTAATTAAATAAAGCTATCAGTAAACCTAAAACTAAGAAAGCTCCTACTCCTGTAGTTAAAATAGAAATCTTAAATGATGAACTAAACTCTTCTAAATGCAATAACTTCATTAAATTAAAATACTCTTTATTCGTAAACAAACTATGTAAAACAATATTACCTGTTCCTAAAAACTCTCTAATAAAAGCAATACTAATTAAAGCTAACCCAAAACCAATTCCTGTTGCTAACCCATCTAAAAAACTCTCCCATGGATTATGTTTACTAGCAAAAGCCTCTGCTCTACCTAAAACAATACAATTGACTGTAATAAGAGGTAGAAAAACACCAAGTGACTCATAAATATGGAAAGAATATGCTTCTGCAAGCAAGGTAACACAAGTTACAAAAGTAGCAATTATAATAATAAAAATAGGTAAACGTATCTCTGCAGGAATAACCTTTCTAAGCAAGGAAATAAGCACATTAGAACAAATTAAAACTAACGTAAAAGCAACCGTCATCCCTATCGCATTATCTATTGAAGTTGTAATCGCTAATGACGAACATAACCCTAGTAATAAAACAAATATTGGATTCTTAGTAAAAATATCCTCTTTAAAAATTTCTCTACTTTTCATTATTTATTCCTCCCATAATGCCCTAAAGATGCCTGTATACTTTCAATAATAGGCTCTCCTGTTTTAGTTGCTCCTGTCACTACATCACTATCACTAACTTCACTTTTACCAGTTATTGCACTAGAAAAATCCCCTGTGGAATACATCCCAGCATAACTATCCCCCGTTGAAACAAACTTTAACTTAGAAATCTTACCATCACTAATACCAACAGCAAACGAACTCTCATCACCATCAAAAGCATCTTTAACATTTATTTTATAAACATAATAATCATTACCATCACTTGTTACTTTTAAAACGGCATAAATACCCTTACTAGTCTCCTCTTCTTTTAAAGTATCACTAATATCCTCAATTTTAGCATCATCACCATACATTTCTAAAACAATCGCATTCTCTCTTTTATTCTTATTTTTTTCAATCACAGGTGCTGTAACGTTATAAACTAAAGCTAATAAAAGCCCTGCCACTAGTGCCACTAACCCTAAAATAAGGGGATATTTAATTAATCTTTTATCCATTACTTACACCTCCCCTAACCGTTTCTACAACAGCCTTTAAGTTTCCTATAAGAGCACCTGTAGTATAAGTAGCCCCACTCTCTACATCAAAACTAGTACTAGCCCCAGTATTAGTACACATATTATCACAATTAAAATTATCAAATTCTGAAAAAGACAAATTAAGATTATTACCAATTATCTTATCATACCCTGAATAACCATATATTCCTTCCACATATATATTAGTTAATTCATGATCACTATACTCAATTAATTCAACTTGCGTAATAATTTCCTTTTCTTTATCAACATATACTTTCATCTTTATATCATCATAAAATCCTTTACTACTAACGGTATACGTATTATCATCAATCTTCTCAACCGCATAATTACTCATCCAAGCATTTGGATCCTCGTTTTCCCCTTGACCTTCTTTTAAAGGATACAAAGCATTAAACCCAACACTAAGACCAATGGAACCTACCAAAAAGCTAGCAATTACAGCCCATTTAACACCTACTTTACTAAATGTATTTCCTTTAATACAACTATCAATCAAAGGAGTAAACATATTCATTAAAGCAATTGAATACATAACACCTTCTGGATAAGAAGAATTAACCCTAATAAGCATCGTTAAAAAACCTGCCCCAATACCATAAATAATTTTCCCATTCATAGCCTTAGGACTAGTCACAGGATCAGTAATCATAAAGACTGCCCCAAACATTAAACCACCTGTAACTAAATGCAATAAAGTATAACTAAAAACATTACTTACCCCATAAAACAAACCTAAAAATAAGCTAATACCACTTACAGTCACTAAATAACTTAACACTATTCGATAATTAATAATTCCTCTAATAATCAAATAAATACCTGCTACTAGTAACAAAAGCGTATATGTCTCACCCATCGCACCATTATAATTACCAAAAAGTAAAGTTTTCCAATCAAACCCTTCTGGAATAGTTCCCTGTGCCCAGTTAATACTACCAGTAACAGTAGCCCCACTAACAAAATCATAACTAGCACTATTACTCATAGAACTTTCAATACCATACTTCATGCTACTTCCAAAAGCTAACCCTACAAATATTCTACCAATAATCGCCGGATTAAAAACATTATAACCAAAGCCACCAAACACATACTTACCTAGCAAAGTAGCTACTATTGAACCTATAACAACCACATAATAACTAACCCCTACAGGTAAACATAAAGTAAAAATAATTGAAGTAACATAACTATAACTAGTTAAAACAAACTTACTTATATCTTTAATACTTCTTTTACCCTTTACTAAAGCCATTAAAACATCAATAACAATTGTTGTAAATAAAGAAACAAGCACTAATAAAATAGCCCTTAACCCTACTAAAAAATTAAAACGAACACTATATGCTACTACTGAAGTAAGCCACACAACCACCAAAACAGCAAATAACTCTAACATTATCCCTGTTGTAGTTCTCTTACTTCTTAAAAAAGGACCCTTTGCTAACGAAAACTTCATTATTTTACCTCCTTACTACGACTTAAACGAATATATAACTTAGCTCTTCTAATATCATCTGTTAACTCAATCTTAGAAGGACACACAAAAGAACACATCCCACATTCTACACATTTACTACACTCAAAAGCTTCTAACTCCTTTAAATCCTTATTATCAAAAGCCTTCTTAATTTGAATAGGTTGTATACCTGCTGGACAATTCTCAACACACTTACCACATCCTAAACAAGGCAAAGTATCATACTTCCTCTTCTTCATTACCGTTAAAGCACCCATATTAACTTGTAAACAAAATTCATCACTAACATTAGCTTTAGAAGTCATAGGCCCACCTGCTAAGACACAAACTTCCTCCTCTAAATATCCACATTTATTTAAAATATTTTTAGCTAAAGTAAAAGTAGGAACTAAAACATTACAAGGATTAACAGCATCCCCACTAACAGTAATCACCCTTTTACTAATAACTTCCCCATCAATAATAGCCTTAGCCACACTAATAATCGTTTGAGCATTATTAACAATAACCCCCACTTCACTAGGTAACTTATCATAATTCTTTTTAAACACTGCTTTAACCAACGCTTTTTCCCAACCCATTGGATACTTATCTTTAACTTCAACTACCCTAATACCAGGATAATTAACTAATTCTTTATCTAATAACTCTTTTAAATCTTTTTTATTATTCTTAAAAGCAATAACAACCTCATTTGCCTCACTAATCTTTCTTAAAATCTCACAACCTTCTAATAAATAAGAGTATTCCTTTTTCATTGTTACATAATCAGTTGTAAGATAAGGCTCACATTCTACCCCATTTACTAAAATACTATTAATCTTAGCATCTGAAGAATACTTAACATAAGTAGGAAAACCTGCCCCACCTAAACCAACTATCCCCGATTCTTTAACTAACTCTAATAACTCTTCTTTACTAGTTTCTTTATAATCAACTTTCTTTAATAATTTCTCACTATACTTAAAATCATTTTCTATTACTAAATGATCGCAAACTTTACCTAAAGCACTATTATACATACTCTTCATACCCTTAACTACTCCACTTACACTAGAATAAACAGGTACATAGAAATCTAATCGCTTACATAACATCGTCCCAACATTAACCACATCTTTCTCTTTAACAAGCACTTCCATCTCTTTACCATTTGGAGCTACTACTGGAACATAAATCTCTTCACACACATCTTTATCATTAGTTAAATCTAACACTTCTTTATGTGCTGTCAACTCTTTATGCCCATCAAGATGTTTTTTACCCTTTGAACTAATAATCATCAACTATTACCCCTTTCATAAACATTCTTAAACACTTTCATCTTCATTGTATCATTATAACCATCATAAATCATACCTCTAGTAAACTTTTTAATCACATTATCTTTAATTTTCCCATTATAAGCATCCTCTACTATCTTAAACCATTCCTTACTATCTTCCTTAGCTTCCTCAATCAAACTAATAACACTCTTATAATACTTAACTTCCATCGCTGGATCAAACCACTCATTATTCCTTAAATTAAGATAATCTATTTTCAAATCATCTTTAACTTTCAAAGGATGCATCATCGTATTAAAAGGCGTCTTCTTAAACAAACAATTAACAATCCCTTTTTTAATTCCTTTCTTACTATACAAAACTTTCTCAATCTTTATCATATGCTCCCAAGCATCCTCAAAACTATCATCATTTATCTTCTCTTCCTTAACTACTTCTCTAGCCAACTTCTCATACATTTCACTAACTTCCTCTATCTTATCATCATCACATAAAATAGCTTCTACAGGCTTTACCTTATAATTCTTATATCTCCCATTCATTAACAAAACATCTATATTTGTTTCAAATAAAGTATGATTAGTAAAATACTTTCTCTTCATCTTAGGATCATCACTAAATCCTGTCTTATAAAAAACATACGGATGTATTTTTCTATCCAATATATAATGCAACCCTGCCCCTAATATATAAGCATATAAAACATCTTTATCAACACTATCATTAGCAAACTTAAAAAAGAACAAAAACACCTTCATAGGATCCATCTTATGAAGTTTACTTCCATATCCTCTAATAACCTTAGCATCCTTTGCTTTAACAAAAGGCAATATACCATAAAAGAAAAAAGGATCAGGCCCTTGAGCACCAACTAAATAAATATCCTCGTTCCCCTTTAAAAAACCAATTTTATCATTAAATAATTCTTTATTAAAACCATAATGAGTCAAAACTGACGGCATTGCCTAAACCCCCTTAATTTAATTATACCTTACTTCTAAAAATATTCCTTCTTTTTATGATTAATTTATCAAAATTAAACTAATAGATATTAAAAAGAAAGGAGCTTAACCATGCTAAAAAAAATATTATACATTTCTATTATTATACTCTTTTTTCTACTAACTAACCAAACTGTGTCTGCTAAAGAATATTGCAATATCTTTGAAAACGATGAATTAAAAGACACTATTGAACTCCCCTTCTATTTTTATAAAGTAAAAAAAGAAGTAGACATCTCTACTATAATGCCCACAATTAGCTATGAAAAAGAAGAAACTTATATCGATAGCTTAACTAAATGTGAAAACATTAAAGTAACAATAGTAGCCCCAGACTATCCTTTAGGAAACTCTTTACTCGTAGACTACTCTAAAACTTCTTACACCATTAGTAATGAAGATATCTTTTTAAATGCTAAATTTAACACTAATAACTCAATCATTAAAGGATACTCTAAAATTCTAGATGAAGAACCACCTATCTTCAAAGGATATAAAGAAAAATACACTACTAACATCAATAACCCACTTGACTTAAACATTATTTTAAATAATATTCATGCTTATGATGAAAGAGAAGGAAATCTTACTAAAAATATAGTAATAGAATATGATGATTATTCTAATAACAAAACACTAGGAACACACCTAATCATTTTAAGTGTTAAAGATTCTGCAAATAACAAAAACTCTCTTAATATTAGTATTGAAATAATCGATAATTCTCCACCGATTATAGAAGGAAAAAATAATTTTATTTCTTATTTGTCTTCCCCTCTTACTATTGAAGCTATTCAAGAACAGTTAACTGTTAAAGATAACGTAAACACTAACCTAGAATCACAACTATATCCTTGTACTGACAATTACTCTATTAATAAAAATAACGTTGGTTTCTATAGCCTGTATTTTTGTGTTTATGATTTTTCTTCTAATCTTTCTAATCCTTATCAAGTAACTATTGAAGTAAAAGATGATATTCCCCCTATTATTGAAGGAACAAACTATTTCACTTCTAAACTATCTAATCCCCTAACTATTGAACAAATCATGTACTCCCTTACAGCCCACGATAACCATCAAGACATCTCTTCTTCTATTTACATAAAAAAAGATTTATACTCTAATTATCTAAACACCATCGGAGAAAAAAGCATTATCTTTCAAGCCATGGATAATTATCAAAATGTAAGCTTACCCTTTGAAGTAAAAATTAAACTAGAAGATGATATTGCACCCCAAATATTTGGCTTAGACACCTACAATTCATACCTATCTTCTCCTCTATCATTAACTTACATAAAACAACAATTAACAATTATAGATAACGTAGATATCAATCTTTATAATAACTTAAAAATAATCGAAGATACTTACACCAATAACTTAAATAAAACAGGAAAATATTATTTAATTATTCAAACAGAAGATCATTCAAACAATCTTAGTGAACCCTTTAAAATAACTATCACAAATATTGACGATGTCTCCCCATACATTACAGGAGTTCAAACTCTAACTTATTCTTTTAAAAACAAACCATCCACCCAAGAAATACTAAATCTCTATCAAAGTAAAGATAATGTCGACCAAAACTTACCTATAACTATTGAAAGTGACACTTACACAGCCTCACAAGCCCTTGGAACTTACTATATTCAATTAAGCACCATTGATACCTCTAATAATAAAAGCCCTATCTTTCAAATAGAAATAAATCTTGTGGATTCTATCGCCTTAAAAGATAATATTTTGTATGTCTCTACTAAAGACCTTCTATCTATGGATACTATCGCATCAATTATAAACCTAACTACCCCCTACACTATAATAGAAGACACTTACACCCCTAATTATGCTAATGAAGGAACTTATAAAATAAACTATGAATTAGAAAACTCTAACTTTACTATAACGATTAAAACTTACACTGAACAAACTCCAAAAATAGTAACCGAACAAAAAAAAGAAACCTTTTTTCAAAAAATAAAAAGTTTCTTCCAAAAAATAATGCAAAAAATAAAAAGTTTTTTTAAAAAATTAAAGTTTATAAATATTTTTCTAAAGTATCAGTAATTGTTTTCTTATCCTGAAAACCAACACTAACATCAACCATCTTACCATCTTTAAAATACACTAATGTAGGAATAGAACGCACTTGATACTTATAAGCTAAAGACTCCACTTCATCCACATTAACCTTACAAACGACAGCCTTACCATCATACTCATTAGCAATCTCTTCAATAAAAGGTGCTAACATCTTACAAGGGCCACACCAAGAAGCATAAAAATCAACTAAACACACACCATTACTAATAACATCATCAAATTGCTCTTCACTAGTAATTATAATTTCTTTCATTCTTTTCTCCTCCTTCATATGCATAACAATTATACCAATATAACACCTAAAAAAGCAACCAAATTGTTCAACATATGCCCTATAAAACTAGAACCTAAATTCTCCGTTTTATCATAAACAAAACATAAAGCTAACCCTGAAAATAAATATGGTGGAAGATAAAGCATTTCCATAAGTAACTCTTTGTTAAACTCCCCTATTGTAAGAAAAGAAGAAAGGCTATGCATAAACATAAAAACAAAAGCAGACACTAAATACGCTAATAGCTTACTCTTACTTTTAAGCCCACCAAACAAACAATAACGATATGTTAGCTCTTCTACAAAAGGAGCCAAAATAACGACTGATAAAAAAGCCAATAATGGCCCTGATTTTATCATTTCAATAACCCCTTCTTGGTTTGCATTCCCATTACCATCTAAATCAAAAACACTAATGATAATGCTATTATAAAATGCTGAAAAAAACATTATACATAGAGCTGTAAGAAAACCATACAATAATGTCTTGCCATTAATAAATTTCTTTAAAATATCTTTGATTCTATCCCACTTTAAAATAACTATAAAAACAATAATTGTAACTGCATAACTTAAAATAGAAATAATTAGTGAAAAAGGAAAAGAATCAAACTTTTCATTTACTAACCCCTCAAGTTGCTCTTGAGTAGCTCCTGGATTACCCGAAGCAACAATTGAAGTAATTATTAATGAAAAAAATAAAGAAATAATTATTTCATAAATAAGGGAGCCAATAATTCCATTCCCTACCCCCAATAACGATAACCTTGAATCTTTAATAAACGCATCTTTATCCATCTAATCTCTCCTTTAAATTAATGATAATGAAACACTCATTAATACGAATGATATTATATTATACACCATATGAACTAAAATTACTCGCCCTATTTGCTCATTTTTATAATAATAACTACCTAACATACCACCAATAATCATAAACTTAGGTAACGCTAAAACATCACCCCACACATCATTACTCTTCACTAAAGAAATCATATGCGGGATTGTAAACAAAATAGTACTAATAACTAATAACCACACATAGGAAACTTTCTTTTTCAAACACTTAAACAAGACAAACCTAAATAATAACTCTTCAATAATAGGCCCTATAACTACCACTAATAAAAACATAATCCAAAACTGCTTTTTCATGGACTCTTTAATTAAAGCTACATTACTACCATCTTCACCACTACCACCAACAAAAGGCAAAAACAAGTTATAACAAATAGTCACAAAATACACTAACAAAGCATACCCTAATGTTTTAAAAACTAACTTATAATTCTTAAAAAAAGAAAAATGCCCCTTTAAACTCTTAAAATACATTATAATTAATAAACTAGTAATTATAACCGAACTAATCAATTGAGCAATATTTGACAATCCCCTTTCCCTAAAAACTTCATCATTTAAATAAGCAGGAAAAAGGCTGCTATTAGCATCATAAACAGCCTCCAATATCAAATATACTAAACCTGTACCAAAAACATAATACAAAACAAAACTGACAATAAAAACTATCAAATCTTTAACAAACTCTTTTTTCACACCATTACCCCCATTACTATATCCATAACAGGGTTATTCTAAAAACTATTTATATTTTAACAAATTCTTATAAACTTTCAAATACTCTGAAGCAGATTTAGTCCAACTATTATTCTTCTTCATACATTGTTCAACAATACCCATCCACTCATCACGACGATTAAAATAAATATTTGAAGCATAATATAAAATTTTCCTTAAATCTTCCCCACTATAATGCATAAAAGAAAAACCTGTACCTACTTTACTATACTCATTGTATGGCTCAACACTATCCTTCAATCCACCAACTTCTCTAACTAAAGGAACAGTCCCATATCTTTGAGAAATCATTTGGGATAACCCACAAGGTTCATATAAAGAAGGCATTAAAAACATATCGCACCCAGAATATACTCGATGAGCAATCTCATTTGAAAAACCAATATAAACCCCAACATCTTTAGGATACATATCCCTATAATATTGGACACTCTTTTCTAAATTGCTATCACCAGAACCTAAAATAACTATTTGCATATTATTTTTAACAATCCAAGGAATACTATTAGTAATCAAATTAATACCTTTTTGAGGAGTTAACCTTGAAACAACACCCAGCAACATCTTATTAGGATTAACTTCTATTGAAAATCTTTTTTGAACATCTTCTTTATTCTTTTTCTTCTTCTGATAAGTAGCAAAAGTATAATTACTTTCAATAAGTAAATCTTTACTAGGATTATTTTCTACATAATCAATACCATTTAAAATACCAAAGAAATCATCCTTACGATACTTCAAAACACTTTCTAAACCATAAGCATAATCTCCTCTTAATAACTCTTTAGCATTCGTAGGACTAACCGTAGACAAATAATCACTATACATAATACCTGCCTTTAAAGTAGAAACACAATCACCAAATCTAGCTACCCCATCATCATATAAATAATAAGGTAAATTGAATAAGTTACCTAAAGCCTCTCTTTGACAAAAGCCTTGAAAAGCAGGATTATGAATCGTTAACATCGTTCTTACATGCTCATACCCAGATTGATAACGATACTTTTCTTTATATAAAACAGGAATCATAGCCGTTTGCCAATCATGAACATGAATAATATCAGGATGATACCCAATTAACTTTAATAGTTCTAAACTAGCAAAATCAAAAAAAGCATATCTTTCTACATCATCATAACCACCATAAATATTATCTCGATAAAAATAATAATCATTCTCTACAAAATAATACTTAACATCATTCATCTCTAAAGTATAAATCTTAGCCATTTGCTTTCTCCAAGACATTGAAAAATAAACTTCTCCAACATACTTCATACTAGAAAAATATTTCTCTTTTACTTTCTTAAATAAAGGAATAACAACAATCTCATCCTCTACCTTCTCCCTTAAATAAATAGGTAACGCCCCAATAACATCACCTAAACCACCGGTTTTAATAAATGGTGAACATTCTGTCGAAACAAACATTAATTTCATAATTCTCTTACTCCCCCTTTTACTACTAACGACCACCAACAGAGCCTCCGCCTCCGCCAAATGAAGAACCACCGCTGAAGCCTCCGCCTCCGCCAAAACCACCAGATCTACCAGATGTATGCTTAATAGTACTTATTGACATAGTACTACGTGCACTTAACCTTGCGCTTTTAAAAGCATTATTTAAAACTCGTATGCTATTATATCTTACTCCATAATAACCAATAAATGTAGTTTCTACATTACTAATTTCTTCAAATTTAAACTTCAACTTCAATTGATCCATGACTTTATCTGCAATACCAAAACTCGTCGCATACACTAAATAATGTTCCCAAATAATTAAAGAAGGCACAGGATAATCTTCAAAAGTAGAAAACTCTTCCAAAAACTTTTTAAAAGCTTTCCATCTAACATAATCCTCTACTCCTGCCTTAGTCCTCCTAGCCAAACCACTAACAAAGAAAACATATCCAACAGTACTAAACAATAAACACAAACTAAAAGATAAACAAAGATTTAATCCACTATAACTATACAAAAAGAACATTCCTATTACCCCAAAAATAAACAATACATTAAACAGCATATATTTATTTTTATTAATCTCAGCCTCTTTATCAAAAAAGTTATACTTATCGCCCTCTTTTTTAACTTTCTCAACCCAAATCCTATTATTATCTAAATACTTTTCTGCACTACTCTGCTTCTTACCTGCATTCTGTATTTCTTCTAAACTTACTTTTTCACCATCACCAATATCATCAATAAACCACTTAACTAATAACTTCTCAGACTCACTAAGATCATCCTTATTCTTATCTTTATTCAAACTAAAAATATAATTAGGATTCTCTTCATTAACATTACTACCATTAGTATCTAACAACAAATACTTTCTCCTAACTAAATCAAGCAAAGTAGCAGACAAATCATCTTCATTTATTTTCTTAAACTTATACAAAAAACCCATTACTGCTGGAGGATAATCACCAGGTAATTCCCTATAATACTCATTATAAAAATCAGACTTATATTCCTTACCACATTTATTATAAGATTTAAAAATAGCCATAATTAAACATACCATTAAAATAACAAAAACAATTATTGACCCATAAAATCCAATATTATACTTCAAATTAGCACCACTAATTTGCTCATCCTCAAAAGCTAAAATATCATCCAATCTATTAACACTAACCTTATTATACTCTCTAATACCACTAAAAGTATTTTTATTTAACAACAAACGCACTTCAATTTCCTCATCATTAACCATCTTCTTAGAAGTAATCTTTATCTTATTAGTACTCACAAACTCCCTTTTAGCCGTATTGCTACCATGAAAAAAGGTATTTAACTTACTAATATCATAATCTCCTTCTGGTAATGTTAAATTAATCTCCACATTATTTACAACCATCTCTTGATACCCCAAAAGTACCCAGTTAAACTCTGAAATATCGCCATATTCTGTTATAACACCCTTAATAGTATACTCATATGTAAAAGTAGTAAAATCACTAATACCGCTTTCATCATAATAAAAAATCATTTCACAAGCACTAACACTATCCGTACAAACAATACGTTGCCCTAATTCATCCCTATCACCATTATAAGAATACCCTACAAACCTGCTACTACTATTAGAATCCTTACTAGTATCAAAAACAACCCCACTATTATCTTCAACTATAACCTTAACATCTTCTACTAAACTACTTACATCACTATTAGAACTAAACATATTATTCTTACCATACAAAATATTCTTATAAAAAACTGTATTCCTATCATTATAATCATTAGTAATACTCTCTTTTACATGCATGTCTCCATAATCATCAATCAATATATCAATCTTATATGCCGAAATAGAAAAATCATAATTATTAGAATATTTAATTGGCTCTACAAGAAAAGGAACTACAATAGCTAACAAAAAGAAAAAAATCACTAGTTTTTTTTTTGATTTCATAAACAAAATTCCCCCAACAACTCTAGGTTAACACATTTTATCTTCATTTTAAATAAATTCATAAAAAAAAGTGAGATAACCTCACCTTTTAAACCTTATTCAATAACATTAACACTAGTTATTTCTTTAACTAATGTCTGATATCCTTCTTTTTCTGCGACAACTTTCATATCATAAGTTCCTGCTTCAGTAGGTAATCCACTAGTAGTCGTATACTGCCCCTCAACTTTATAATAATATAGAATTGTTGCCCCTTCAACATTCACTGACCATGTTGGATCAACGCCTATTGTAATAGTCACACCATCAGTAGGCTCATTACTCCATGACATCGCATTTAAAATACTAAACTCAACTTCTTTAACTAAATCCATATATCCTTCAGCCTTAACTGTAACTCTCATAACATAACTACCTGCAGTAGTAGGAATTACACTAGAATATTCACTAGCACCACTAGCTTTATATTCAACTATAGTCGTACCTGCATACTGAGCTTCACCTGTATTTGGTACAGATTGCTCTTGCCCAACTACCCAACTATCAATACTTGGCTCCGTTTCCCAACTATTAGCTACTCTAATTATAGAACTAACATATGTATTCCTCCCATCAAAATATGAGAATGACTCAATTATCTCATTAGAGGCATCCACTGTTATTGTAATAAATGGAAAACTAGATGTCTTTGTTTGATAGAAATTATATGTATCATCTTCAAAAGTAAAGTTATAATAATTCTTATTAGTATAAACATCCAAAAGCTTTTTAATGCTATTCACAATACCCTTAGTATTATCCTCAGGACTAGGAGCCGAAATATCAAACGATAAAATATTTGTAATATTCATACTAGCTTCAACAGTTCCAACATCCGTAGCCACAGATGTCTTAATACTATTCACATTTTGCAAAGAATCAAATGGAATATCACTAAATCTTTTCACAACATTGAAGCAAACATTTTTGTTACTTGATATAGCAATAGCAAAAGGATCACCAAAACAAACATTCTCACTACTACTATAATTAGTCCAATTAAAAGCATAACTCTTAAGAAAACTATCACTAGAATAAAAATCATTCAAAATAGACTCTAAATTCTGACCCTTTGAAGGAATAATACTTAAAAACTTCTCCATATTCTTATTTATATCAACAAAATGTTCACTCACATCTTCATCATTAGAATAAACACTAATAAAATAAGCATTCAATGCATTATTAGGAATCATTACACCACCACTATTATACGTAACAGTGAAAAGATTACCATCCCCTTTTTGAAATTTAACAATTTTTCCTTCTTGTACCCATAAACTATATACCTTTATATCACCATCATTTATATCTAACTGATTATAATCTGAACCCTTTGAAACAGTATAACTACTAATATCCAAATCCTTTAACTCCATATACTTATAAACATCTGTAATATCCTCTAAAGCAAATCCCTCTAACTTAATCTTAGAATTTTCCCCACTATTATAAAAATATAAATCACTCGTTCCATTTTGATAGAAAATATCACCATCTTTAGATATAGATATAGTATTATTAGAATCATCTGCATCATTTAAAGTATCCATATTATTTACTATTACCGAGCCACCACCTTCTTCAGCTATTAATAAACTTTTAGAATTTCTAAAATCATTCAAAACATCACTAGCATCAACAGGTTGCTCTTTAGCATATAAAGTTTTATTTTCCGTTATTATAGAATCAAAATCATATTCAGTAATAAAAGAACCATCAGTATACCATTTCAAACTTCCTAAAATACCATCCACATATACTTTCTCTTCTATCTTTCTACCATGTAAAACAATCTCACTCTTATCATCATTAGAGACACCCGTATATTCAGTACTCTCACCATTCCTATAATATTTATAAGTAACAGTATACTTAAGAGAATGCTCCTCCTCTATACTTTCAGGATTATTTCCAACGCAAGAAAAATTCGCTGTATATTTTCGTATTGTCTCCGTAGATACCGTAAATTTAAGTGGGGAAGTTTCTTCAACTCCATCTGCATTAACATAAGTAAGACCAGCAAACTCACACCCTAAATTAGGTTCAACTTTTATTGTAACAGTATCTCCAATCGCATAGTTTCCACCACCACTAACACGGCCATACTCTGCATTTGAAACCACAACTTCAATCTTATACTTATCTTCACCACATCCTGCTAATGTACCAACGCACATTAACATAAACATCAAAAATATCCCATATCTTTTTTTCATATTCTTTACCCCCTATTTAAAGGCACCACTAAAGTAGCCAGTTAACACTTGCACGCCACCAGCAGCAAACGCCGCAATCGCAACACCAATCACCAGCCACTTTAATGAACCAATTTTCTCTTGTCTAACTTGTGGTTCATCCGCAGACTTAACAATTTGAACACCTAACATAGATCCTTTAATTACCAAAATTAACCCTAGCACTGCCCAAATAATTGGCAAAATTGTAGTATACACTATATTAGAAACTTTCTCCATAACACTCTTTAATCCTTCATCTTCAATATTCTCAATACTACCTATAACAATATCATTTTGTAAATCATTAATACTAACATCAACATAAGATGTCTTCTGCGTAAAATACTGACACTCACCATAATTTTCTACATTCCTAACTGTACAAAAATAAGTGGTTGTCTTCAAAACCAAGTTTTTATCCTTATAATTATTAATATTTCGCAAAATAGGATCTGTAATAGTAGTATCTAAACCAATAACAAAAGTTTGCGTTGTTAAATTAGAATCAGCCTCATTAGCAGAAGCCTTAGAAATAAAAGCATTCATAGAACTAGAAGCATACTTTATATTCTCAGTACCCTCAACATATCCAACACAATCTTCTTTTCTATTACTAGCATTTCCCTTATCACACCAAGAATAATAAGAAAAATCTTTATCAAACCCTCTTTGATAAGTAACATTTATTGTCACAGCTTCTTGACTGATAGTTACACTAACATAGTTTTTATCATCTTCATAAAGTGCCTTTGTATTATTAGAAGACACTAAAAAAACAACAAATAATATTCCAAAAAGCATTAAAAAGGAACCAAAAAATTTCTTCACACCAATCACTCCTACTAAAATATTATCTCTTTCTACAAAAAATAACAATTGATTACTTTCTTTTTGTTAAAAAAGAGACCTTTCCGATAACTCAAAAGTAAAAATCTTAATATCATGAGTTTATATAATAAAAAACACTACATCTATTTAATGCAGTGCTTATTTTTATAGGACATAACTTTTCTATTAATAAATCAAATCATTTAAATTCAACTAGTGTCATCCTACCACCTCAAATTATTTATAGAATTAACAGCTCTTTCTTCTATTTTTTTATTATCATATTGTTCTAATAAATCTTTTTTCTTTTCGTTTATTTCTTTATATATTTCTTTTAGTTCTTCATTAAATCTTTCTTGAATTTCAATAGGGACATAATTAGTATAACCCTGTTCTTTACATACTTGATTTTGATGTTGTATTAATTTAGCTTTTACAATATTTAATAGCTTCTCTCTAAGAGCATAATTGAGAATAACATTTGCTGGTAAATCTTCTCTCTTTATTTTACCTGCACCAAACAATATTAGAGCATCTAATCCTTCTTTTGAAATTTTGCTTATTTCTTCAGGGATCGCTTTTATTTGTTCTTCTGTTAAATCACTCAAGTCCCCACCATTTGCTGCACGTTGATTTATTATCTCTTGTGGAATCGCTTCTATTTGTCCATTTGTGAAGCTCCCCAAGTACCAACCGTTTACCGCACATTGATTAACTATTTCTTGTGGAATTGCTTGTATTTGTTTGCCTGTAAAAAAACGCAAACTACCACCATTTGCTGCGTATTGATTAATATCTTCTTGTGTTATTTTCATAATTTATCTCCCCCATATGAAACGTATTGCAATATTATGATATCATATCTATTTTCAAAATCAAGATAAAAAAAGGCATGGCAATTCATGATTATCACCCAAATTATAAAAGTAAACACGAAAATAAAAAACGATATTACATGATATAAAACCACTCATAAACATCATAAGAAATCATAACTTTATAAGTTATATTATCTCTTGTTTTCTCACATTAATTCTTAAGTAAGAAAATCTAACAAAGATAAAAGATCAAGGCTAGCAATATCTTTCTAAAATATGGTCTTATTAAATAAAATCATCATAACAAAAGAGACCTTTCGGTCTCCTTAATACTTTTAGTCTAACAAAGTTAAATCATCATCAAGCTCAATATCATCCGCTATATCTTGATGAATAGCTAAACCTGTACCAGCAGGAATTAACTTACCAACGATAACGTTTTCCTTTAATCCCTTCAAATAGTCATATTTACCCTTAATAACAGCATCAGTTAACATTCTATTTGTTTCTTGGAAAGATGCACTAGATAAGAATGATTCAGTTTCTAAACTTGCCTTAGTAATACCTAAAATCATAGGTCTAGCTACTGCAGGTCTACCACCCCTTAATAAAACTTCCTTATTAACACGAGTAAACTCACTAATATCAATTCTAGTACCAGGTAACAAATCACTATCACCAGACTCTAACACCATCATCTTTCTAAGCATCTGACGAATAATTACTTCAACGTGCTTATCAGCAATTTCATCACCTTGTAACTTATATACCTTTTTAATCTCTTTTAAGATATATTTTTGAACAGCCTTAATATCACTAACTTCTAATAATTGTTTAGGATTAACACTACCATCAGTTAATTGTTGCCCATTTTTAACTTTATCCCCAACCTTAACCAATAATTTAGAACCAAAGTTAGTCATATAAGTCTTCTTATCATAATTGTTCACTACAACAATCTCACTTCTACCACCATTTTCATTAATCTCAACAACTTCACCACTAATCTCACTAATCAAAGCTTCACCTTTAGGATTACGAGCTTCAACTAACTCTTGAATACGAGGTAAACCTTGCGTAATATCACTACCAGCAACACCACCAGCATGGAATGTTCTAAGTGTTAATTGCGTACCTCTTTCACCAATTGATTGAGAAGCCATAACACCAACTGCTTCACCAATTTCTACTTCATTACCAGTAGCTAAGTTAAGACCATAACACTTCTTACATACACCTTGCTCACACTTACAAGTAAACAAAGTCCTAATCTCAACTTCTTTAATACCTGCATCAACAATCTCTTTAGCCTTTTCAGCACTAATTAACTCATTTGCGCGAACAATAACTTCACCTGTCTTAGGATTAATAACATCTCTCATCGCATTTCTACCATACAACCTATTTTGTAAAGAAGAAATAATCGTATTTTCTTTTTCATTAACAATATCACTAATAACAATACCAGCATCACAACCACAATCTTCCTCATTAATAATAATATCATGAGAAACATCAATAAGTCTTCTAGTTAAATAACCAGCATCAGCTGTCTTCAAAGCCGTATCGGTATTACCCTTACGAGCACCGTGTGTAGAAATAAAGAACTCTGATACAGTTAACCCTTCTCTAAATGAAGACTTGATAGGAATTTCAATCGTATCACCAGTAGTAGAAGCCATAGGTCCTTTCATACCACATAATTGAGCAAAGTTTTTAATTGAACCTCTCGCACCAGACTCTGAAATAATACACAAAGGATTATACTTATCAGCTTTAAACTGTGCTTCAACACAATTACTAACTTGCTTTTTAACTTCTTCCCACTTCTTAATAACAGCTTCATGTCTGCCTTTTTCATCAAGTAATCCCTTTTCAAACATTGCATTAGTCTTATCTACTACCTTATCAGCTTCAGCAATAATAGCTTCTTTTTCAGGAACTACTTTAATATCACTAATTGAAATAGTAACACCAGACTTCGTAGAATACTTAAAGCCTAAATCTTTAAGCTTATCTAACATCTTAGAAGTTTCAACCGTCTTAAATTTATTATAAACTTCACTAATAATAGGACCAAAATCACCTTTCTTATATGGCCTACTCAAAGGTAAATTTTCTACATACTCCTTAATATTAGTTCCTTTTTTGATAATAAAACGATCATTCATCTTAGTAAAACTACCTGTATCAAACTCATTCAAATATTGGAAATCTACAGGAAAAATCTCATTAAAGATAATCTTACCAACACTAGTCAATAAATAATCATCTTGATCATATTTATCAAAACAAGGCTTATGCATACCAGACATCTTAACAACTACCCTATTATGAGCATGAATTTGATTAGTATTATAAGCAAGCATAACATCATCTACATCTTTAAATACCTTACCATCACACTCTGCAAAATAACGATAATCTTCAGACATCTGAGTGTCACCTTTTTCTTCAAAGTTTTTAGAAACCTCTAAGAAATCATCTTTACAATATTCTCTAGATAGATAATACATACCTAATAGCATATCTTGCGATGGATTAACAATAGGAGTACCATCCTTAGGAGAAAGAATATTATTAGAAGCAAGCATAAGTACTCTAGCTTCCGTTTTAGCTTCTTCACTTAAAGGAACATGTACAGCCATTTGGTCACCATCAAAGTCAGCATTAAAAGCTGCACAAACAAGTGGATGCAACCTAATAGCCTTACCATCTACTAACTTAGGTTCAAATGCTTGAATAGAAAGTCTGTGTAATGTAGGAGCACGATTTAGTAATACTGGATGCTCTTTACTAACAGCTTGCACTACATCCCAAATACGATCATCCATCTTATCAATTAAACGATCTGCTTTCTTATGAGAATCAACAATTCCTCTTTTGATCATTTCACAAGCAATAAATGGTCTAAATAATTGAACAGCCATCTCTCTAGGCAAACCACATTGATACATCTTTAAATCAGGTCCAACAGCAATAACACTACGCCCTGAATAATCAACTCTCTTACCTAATAAATGTTGACGGAAACGCCCTTGCTTACCCTTTAATGAATGAGATAAAGATTTCAAAGCTCTACCACCAGCACCAGTAACAGGCTTATTCTTTCTACCATTATCAATCAAAGCATCAACTGATTCTTGAAGCATTCTCTTCTCATTATTCAAAATAACAGTTGGAGCATTCATATCTTGTAATTTCTTTAATCTTATATTACGAGAAATAACTCTTCTATATAGATCATTTAAATCACTAGCAGCCAACCTACCACCATCTAATTGAAGTAAAGGTCTTAAATCAGGAGGAATAACTGGAAGAGCAGTTAAAATCATCCATTCTGGCTTATTATCAGATTGTCTAAAAGCATTAATAACTTCTAATCTCTTTAATAATTTAACTCTCTTTTGATTCTTATCGCCTTGAGTTTCTTTTAATTCATTTTTAATCTTATTAAATTCTTTTTCAACATCTAAATTATGCAATAACTCTTTAATAGCCTCTGCACCAACCCCAAAACGAGCATTAGTATAATCACTAATAAAATTAGCATTATTACTAAACTCAAATGGTTCTTTAGGATTATTAATCTTTTCTAACAAAGATGAACCATAAGAATACTCATAAGACTCTTTATCTAATGTTTTTAAGATTTCTTCAAAGATAACACCAAATCTTTCTCTAGCCGTTTTTTCATCTAAAACATCGCCTTTACTTAAATGCTTACAAGTACCTGGATCAAGAACAACTTGTGACATAAAGTAAATAACTTCTTCAACTTGTTTAGCAGGAATATCTAGAACTAACCCCATCTTAGGAGAAATACCCTTAATATACCAAATATGCGCAACAGGAGTAGCTAACTCAATGTGCCCCATTCTCTCTCTTCTAACACTCTTAGAAGTAATCTCTACCCCACACTTTTCACAAACCATGCCTTGGAAACGAATCTTCTTATACTTTCCACAATGACACTCATAATCCTTACTAGGTCCAAAAATTCTCTCACAAAATAACCCATCTAATTCAGGCTTTTGAGAACGATAGTTAATAGTTTCAGCTTTTTTAACTTCCCCATAAGACCATTCTCTAATCTTTTCAGGAGAAGCAAGCCCTACCTTAACTGCCGCATAACGATTTACATCCATAGTTGTAGCCATCTAATCTATTCCCCCCTTATTCATAATCCTCATCGTAGTCATCAACTTCTGCACTATCATCAACCGCTACGAAATCGGAGAATTGTTCTTTAATTGTATCTGCTAATCTTCTTTCTTCTCTCTCTTGATATTTAGTAGAAGCTTTCATATCGATAACTTCACCATCAACATCATAAACCGAAATATCAATTGCTAATGCTTGTAATTCCTTTTGTAAAACTTTAAATGACTCAGGAACACCAGGTTTTGGTAAAGACTTACCTTTAATAATTGCCTCATAAGTCTTAACTCTACCTATTACATCATCAGACTTAATAGTTAACATTTCTTGTAAAGTATGAGCAGCACCATATGCCTCTAATGCCCAAACTTCCATCTCACCAAATCTTTGACCACCATTTTGAGCTTTACCACCCAATGGTTGTTGAGTAACTAATGAATAAGGACCAGTTGCACGAGCATGTAACTTATCATCAACCATGTGTGCTAACTTAAGCATATACATAACTCCAACTGATATTCTAGCATCAAATGGCTCACCAGTTCTTCCATCATAAAGAATTGTCTTACCATCTTCTGCAATACCAGCATCTCTCATCATTTTCTTTAATTCTTCATCTTTAACCCCATCAAATACAGGAGTAGCAATCTTCATACCAAGTTTTTTAGCAGCGTACCCTAAATGCATCTCTAATACTTGACAAATATTCATACGAGAAGGAACGCCAAGTGGATTTAACATAATATCAACAGGTGTTCCATCTGGCAAGAAAGGCATATCTTCTTGAGGCATGATACGTGAAATAACACCTTTATTACCATGACGCCCTGCCATCTTATCTCCTTCAGATATCTTACGCTTCTGTGCTACATAAACACGAATCATCTCATTAACTCCTGGCTCTAACTCATCACCATTCTTACGAGAGAAATACTTAACATCTAAAACGATACCAGCACCACCATGAGGAACACGTAATGACTTATCTTTACCTTCCTTAGTTTTCTCGCCAAAAATAGCCATTAATAATTTTTCTTCAGGAGTAGGTTCACTTTGCCCTTTTGGTGTAATCTTACCTACTAAAATATCTCCTTCTTTAACTTCTGCTCCAGGAATAACAATACCCCTAGCATCAAGATTTATCTTTGCATCCTCACCAACATTAGGCACATCTCTAGTAATTTCTTCAGGACCTAACCTTGTATCTCTACACTCTATTTTATAATCCTCAATATGAATAGAAGTATAAACATCATCTTTAACTAAACGATCAGACATGATAATAGCATCCTCATAATTGTATCCATCCCATGTCATAAAAGCTACTGTAACATTTTGCCCTAAAGCTAACTCACCATTTTGAATAGCTCCACCATCAGCCAAAACATCACCAACTTTAACCTTTTGCCCTTCCACAACACTAGGAATTTGATTTAAACAAGTACCTTGGTTACTACTACCAAACTTCTTAAGATTATAAACATGTTCACCATCTTTACTTTCAACCTTAACTTTTTTAGCATCTACATAAGTAACAACACCATCATGCTTACTTAATAAAGATGAACCAGAATCATGTGCTATCTTTCTTTCAACACCTGTACCAACATAAGGAGAATCAGGCTTAACAAGAGGAATTGCTTGACGTTGCATGTTCGCAGCCATCAAAGCACGGTGAGCATCATCATTCTCTAGGAAAGGAATACAAGATGTAGAAATAGAAATTAATTGCTTAGGTGAAACATCCACATAATCAACATCTTCTTTTCTAATCAAGATATTCTCACCACGATGACGAGCAACAACTCTCTCATCTAAAATATAACCATCTTTATCCATATTAATATTAGCTTGTGCTACTGTAAAATCATTCTCTTGATCAGCAGTTAAATAATCACACTCTTCTAACACCCTACAAGTTTTCTTATCAACCCTTCTATAAGGAGTTTGAATAAACCCATTTTCATCTAACTTAGCATACGTAGCCAAGTTTGAAATAAGTCCGATATTAGCACCTTCTGGAGTTTCAATAGGACATATTCTACCATAGTGAGAATAATGAACATCACGAACTTCAACACCAGCACGATCCTTATTCAATCCACCAGGACCTAAAGCACTAATTCTTCTTTTATTAGCTAACTCAGATAATGGATTAGTTTGATCCATAAATTGTGATAACTGAGAATAAGCAAAAAACTCTCTAAGTGCTGCACTTAAAGGCCTAATATTTGTTAAATTTTGTGGAGTAATTGAAGTAGTATCAGAAATCGACATCTTCTCCTTAACTCCTTTTTCCATCTTTGAAAGACCTGCTCTAAACTGATTTTGAATAAGTTCACCAACAGATCTAATTCTTCTATTACCTAAATGATCAATATCATCATTAACTAAATTCCCATCAAAAGTATTCAAAAAGAAAGAGAATGTAGCAACAATATCAGGAACATTTAAATTCCTAACACTACATGAACAATCATTACCAATAATTTTCATAACATTAGTTTGTGTCTCATCTGTATAAACATAAACAACATTAACGCTATCTTCGCCTTCCCCATCTAAATAAAGGTTTTTATTAACGTTTAAAGTAACACTATGAGCACCATTTTCAAAGAACTTAAGACTCCTTAAATGATCAACTTTCTCCTTAGTCATCAAAGTTCCCTTCTCATAGATAACTTCCCCATTACAATCAATCAAATGCTCTGCTACAACCTTACCTTGTAATCTAAAATAAGCACTTAATTTATTATTAATCTTAAATCTACCAGCCTTAGCTAAATCATATCTCTTTTTATCAAAATATTTTTGAAACATTAAATTCCTAGAACCTTCTTCAGTCGCAGGCTCACCAGGTCTTAATTTAGTATAAATTTCAATCAAAGCATCTCTAGCATTTTCTGTAGAATCTTTTTCAAAAGTATTATTTAAATAAATACTCTCACCAAATAAATTAGTAATATCATCATTACTCTCAAGTCCGATTGCTCTAAGTAAAACAGTCGCTGGAATCTTTCTTTCCCTATCAATTCTAACATGCAACACATCATGTGCATCAGAAACGAATTCTAACCATGCGCCTCTAATTGGATGGATTTCTCCACTCGCAATTAACTTACCAGTTTTCTCATCTCTAACATAATTAAAATATGCTCCTGGAGATCTAGCAAGTTGAGAAACTATAACCTTTTCGTTACCACTAATGACAAAAGTACCTGAATCACTCATCGCAGGCATCTCACCAAAGAAAACATCACTCTCTTTGATTTCTCCAGTTTCATTATTGATTAAACGAAGTGTAGCTCTCATCGGATACGCATAAGTAAGATAACGATCTCTACATTGTTCAATATCATACTTAGGTTTCTCAAACCTACAATTAACGAATTCCATAACGAAGTTCCCATTTGGACTTTCTATAGGATAAATATCGTTAAATGCATCAATTATCCCTTCATTAATAAACCATTCATAAGACTTTTGTTGAACCTCAATTAGGTTAGGGATAGGCAATGAACCACTAATCTTAGAAAAATCTTTTCTTTCTGTGGTTTGGCCAACTTTGTTTATTGCCACAGCATTCACCTCTTTCAAATTTGTCTCTTTTTGGGCACAAAAAAGACAATTAGACATTATAGTTTAACATCCTTTAAACCAAGTGTCAATTATCTTTATTTAAAATATTTTTTATTTAACAGCCTTAAGAATATAAAATCCTTTATCTCTTTTAACAATACTACAATTACCAAAAACTTCTTCTATCTTCTTTTTAGCACTACTAGAACCTTGTTTCTTCCTAATAACAACCCACAACTCTCCACCACTATTCAAATACTTATAACTATCCTCTAATATAGAAAACACCACTTGCTTACCCGCCCTAATCGGAGGATTACTAACAATAACATCATACTTTCCGTTTGCTTTTTCATACATATCACTCAAATAAATATTACAATTAACCTTATTAACTTTAATATTCTCTTTACATAACTCTACTGCTCTTTCGTTAATCTCTAACATATCCACTTCACAATCATTAACCCTAGAAATAACGATACCTAGCACCCCAATACCCGCTCCTACATCTAGCACTCTACCAACTTTACCACCATTCAAATAACTCTTTAAAAGAATATCACTACCCTCATCTACTTCACTCTTAGAAAAAACCCCATTATCGCTCACAAACTTAAAACTAATATTATTAAAAGAATAGTAAATATTTCTTTTATTACGCTTAACACTATCATCACTAACAAAATAATGCGACATAGAACCACCACCATCATTATAACAATAAATAAAAAAAGCTCAATAAATGAGCTCTCTTTTTGTTTTAAATAAAAGTTAATTACTTAACTTCTACTTCTGCACCAGCTTCTACTAACTTAGCTTTAACTTCTTCAGCAGCAGCAGGTGAAATCTTTTCTTTAATTACACTAGGAACAACATCAGTTAATTTCTTAGCATCTCCTAAACCTAAACCAGTAATAGCTTGGATAGCCTTAACAACAGCTAACTTAGAAGCACCAACAGCCTTTAAGTAAACAGTTACTTCGCTTGGTCCTTTAGCAGCTTCTTCTTCAGCAGGAGCAGCAGCAGCTACAGCTACAGGAGCAGCAGCAGTTACACCAAATTCCTCCTCGATTGCTTTAACTAAATCATTTAATTCTAAAATTGTCATTTCCTTTAAACTTGCAATTAAATCAGTTGTATTAATTTTTGCCATTTTTCATTTCCCCTTTCCTTATTAATTATTCTTTTGATCGGCAACAGCTTTTACAGCACATGCAAAGTTCCTAATTGGAGCTTGTAAACAACTAAGTAACATTGATAACAATCCTTCTCTACTAGGTAATGTAGCTACTACCTTCATTTCTTTAGCATCAACATACTTACCTTCAACAATACCACCCTTAACTACTAACTCTTCGTTTCTTTTAGCAAACTTTGTTAATAATTTAGCAGCGCTAGTTGAATCTTTCTTTGAAAAAACAATTGCATTAGGCCCAGTAAGTTCATTGTCTAACTCACTATACCCAACCTTATTCGCAGCTCTAGAAACAATTGAATTCTTATAAACCTTTAATGAAGCATCTTCTTCACGAAGCTTTCTTCTAAGTTCACTAATCTTTTCAACAGTTAAACCACGATACTCTACTACTATTGTTGAAGCAGAATTTTTCATCTCATCACTAACTTGATTAACTAAACTCTCTTTTTGTTCAATAATCGTCTTGTTCACTAACTCACACCTCTCTTTCTTTTTTTATAATAAGCTTACTTACCCAAATAAAAACCCTGTATTCTTACCAAAAGCACACAGGGAAATAAACAATTCATGTTCACCTCGGCAACCTTATTAAGTCCCTTGACCGTTGCTGTCTTTGGTAATAAGCATCATTATTTTACTTTTATTTTATACACTTGTCAACTAAATTAGAAGTTTACATCAACTTTAATACTAGGACCCATTGTTGTAGTAATTGTTAAGTTATTCATATAAGTTCCCTTAACAGCACTAGGTTTAGCCTTAACAACAACATCATAAATAGTCTTAAAGTTTTCATATAACTTTTCTGCATCAAAAGAAACTCTACCAATAGTAACATTAATGTTACCTTCTTTATCAGCACGATACTCAACTTTACCAGCCTTAATATCTTTAACAGCCTTAGCAATATCCATTGATACAGTACCAGTCTTAGGATTAGGCATTAAACCTTTAGGACCTAAAACCCTACCAATCTTACCTAACTCTCCCATCATATCAGGAGTAGCAACAATAACATCAAATCCAAACCAATTTTCTTTTTGAATCTTTTCAATCATTTCCTTACCACCAACAAAATCAGCACCAGCACTCTTAGCTTCCTCTACCTTATTAGTAATAGCTAAAACAGTCTTTGTTTTACCTGTCCCATTAGGTAAAACTACAGCACCCCTAATTTGTTGTTCAGCATAACGAGTATCAATATTTAAATTGAAAGCTACATCAACACTAGCATCAAACTTTGTAACACTAGTCTTCTTAACTAACTCACATGCTTCTCTAGCACTATAAACTTTATTCTTTTCGACTAACTTACTAGCCTCTACATATTTTTTTCCTCTTTTATTCATATCTTTCTATCCTCCTTGTGGTTCTAACGGACGAGTTTATCCTTCCACTTATTCTTCTACTTCAATGCCCATACTACGAGCACTACCTGCAACAATCTTCATTGCAGCATCAATATCATTCGCATTTAAATCTGGCATTTTATATTCTGCAATCTTTCTAACATCCTCTTTACTAAGCTTAGCAACCTTATTTTTCTTAGGATTACTAGACCCACTCTTAATATTACAAGCTTTCTTGATCATATTAGTAACAGGACTTGTCTTAATTACAAAATCAAATGACTTATCTTCATAAGCAGTGATAATTACAGGAACAATATCACCTCTCCTATCAGCTGTTTTCTCATTAAACTCTGAACAGAACTTAGGCATAACAATACCTGCACTTGCTAATGCTGCTCCTGGTTTTGCTTCCCCTGCTGGAAGTTGAATCTTAACAACTTTTGCGATTTTCTTAGACATATATTTTACCTCCTTCTAACTTTTAAGGCTGTGGTCCAAACAGAATCAAATTCTTCCCACTGCGCAAAAGTGTATTCTCATACACGTGTGTTATCATACTACATCCTAAAACTAATTGCAAGTATCAAAACAAAAAATCTAACTTTTCATCAAATTATACTGCACAATTAAGATGTATATTCTTAACAATCACTTGTAACTTTTATTATAAATCTCCTAAACAATTATTT
Organism: uncultured Bacilli bacterium; assembly: GCA_944363575.1. Lineage (GTDB taxonomy): Bacteria > Bacillota_I > Bacilli_A > RFN20 > DUOF01 > CALVUJ01. The sequence goes on along the minus strand of CALVUJ010000010.1, from coordinate 39,962 downwards.
TTATACTTATTAAACGTACTTTCACTATACAAACTTATATCTTCAAAATTATTTATCTTATTACCTTGCTCTCTTATTAATTCTCTTGATATAACCTCTAATCCTTGCTCACTAGCCTTCTTCCAAAGATCTTCACAATATGTAAAATATGATAAAGTATTGCCACTATAACAAGCAAAGGCCTTCAATACTGAATCAATTAACCGCTTAGCCTCATAATCTACATATAATTCGCTTGACTCATGTATCCTAGATTCAAAACGAATATTTTTAAACTCAAAATAAACTTCACTATATACCGGCCCATAATCCCATCTTTTACATTGATTATTAAATATAGGTCTTCCCAAAAAAGTTAATCCAAACATTTGTATATAATATAGTAATTTTTGTAATGCTAGTGGTGTAGTTTCATCATATTTACTCATTATATAATTACCTATATCAATAATAGTACGATCATTATTATCAATACCTAATATCTCTTCACAACGCTCTTTAGACTTCTTAAAAGCTAATGAAGAAATAAGTTTCCCATTCTTCATTAACATCCCATAATATTCTTCAGGTGACTTTAATATTTTTTTAAATATTTAGAATTCTTACTCGTAGGCACATACCCATCCAAATATCTTGTAATAGTTATCTCTCCTAGCCCTAAAACCAAAGATAACGACCTTTTACCAATATTATATTTTTCCATTATTTGATTAATTACCTCAACACTTATTATACCATTCATTTCTTTATATGCTTTTTCAAACTGCACTTGATTATAATCCTCAATTTCATCAATCATTATCTCATGTTTACACACATTACAAATTGCTTTTTTCCCACCATATCTTACTTCCATATCATCCTCTACATATACATACTCTTCATCAATCACTTCATAATCTCTTTTACAATCACAATACACACATCTAACCTTTTCCATCACACTATCCTCCTCTATAAATTACCCTTCACTCTTACGAAAAGAAACAACCGGCACTTTCCTTCCCTCTACATTTTTAACTTTAACATAAATAGTTATATACTCATCTACACCATGAAAATTAGTTAACTTCACTTCTTTCTCAAATATAACAAGAAAATCTAATCCATGTTTAAATCCATCATAATCCTCTACCTCATCAACATAATCTTGCCATTTCATCTCTCTAACTTTAGTCTTATTCAATCGATACTTCCTAAAAAAATCCACATTCTTCTCCCTTGGTATTACAATAAAATCATACTTCTCTATTTTATATATTATCTCATCCGTTACAACTTTACTTACACTAACACCAGTGCTAATCAGATTAACCATCTCTCCGTATCATTGATACAATATATTTAAAAACAATTATTATACTTTCATCCCACCTAATATTCATGTTTTTCTTCTTTACAAATCCAATCATCACATCACAAAAAATATCACGAGAAATCATTTAAAGACTAAAAAACAACATAAATATATTAAAAAAATTAATTATAAATAATTTATAAAAATATAATAAAAAAAATAATTATAACCAAAACTTATAATTATTCTTTCTACAAACAAAACACCACAAATACTACTTTACTTAAAATTTAATGCTTTTCATTAACTTTTATTTATTAACCTTATCTACATCAGCAAAATCAACTTCCACCGATGTCTCTCTACCAAAAAATACTGAACTAACTCTAACAATACTCTTAGTAACATCTACTTCTTGAATTATTCCTTCACTTCCCATCAAAGGCCCACGAAGAATTTTCACAACATCCCCAACTTTATAATCAGAGTACATACCCTCTTCTACTACTCCTATACCCTTTAACACAGACTCAATTTGCTCTTTAGGAACCGGGAATGGCTTAGCACCCCTACCACTAGAACCAATAAACCCTGTAACACCAGGAGTATTACGAACTACATACCATGCTTCATCTGTCATATACATTTCAACAAACAAATACCCAGGATATGTATTCTTCATCTTAATCTTATCCGTAGGCATTCCATCTTTTAAAACAGGAACAGGATGCTCTGCTACTATAACCCTAAAAATATAATCTTGCATATTCATAGACTCAATTCTTCTCTCAAGATTAATCTTTACTTTATTTTCATGCCCTGAATACGTATTAACAACATACCATTTTTTCTCTACATTTTCCATTTCTTTCAACTCCCACTCTAATAATTAATCCATTGTAACAACTTAGCAATAATAAAATCATCAAAAACTATATACAACCCAAACAAAAAAATAAAAGCTAACACGATTTTAGAAGCATCAATCATCAATTTCTTATCTGGCCATCTAACTTTTTTCATTTCTCTAAAAGTTAAAACAAAGAAACTAGCAATCGCATAACCTATCTTCTTAAAAAAACGACCGATAGCCCTAAAAAACTTTTTCATGTTAACCCTCCTTACTTACTCTCTTTATGAAGTGTATGTTCATTACACTTTGGACAATACTTCAATATTTCGATCTTCTTATTAACATCATATTTTTTCCTAGATGAAGTATAATTTCTAGATAAGCACTTACTACAAATAAGTATAACTTTTTCCCTCATTTTATCAATCACCTATTTCATTCCGTTAAACTTTATCATAAATTTTATCTTTAGTCAATTTTTTCTATTATATCTTTTAGAATGTTTTTAATTTTAACTACCCTCCGATATACAGACTGCTTACTAGTATTCAAAATCAAAGCTATTTCATGATACGCATAACCAACCATCTTCAAATCAACAATACGCCTACTCTCCTCATCAATTCTTACCACTAACTCCTCATATAACCAGTTGTATTCACCATCACTAGACTCCGCTACATAATCTAGCAAAGTCTCATTACCATTATCATAAATAAGCTCATCTAATGAAGCCACCATTTTAACTTTACTTATCTTAGCAAGATTATCAATAAGCCTCCTCTCCACTGCCATCTTCACAAAAAAATAAAAACATCCCACATCCTCATCATACTTCTGTACACAGCCAAGAAAAACAATAATACATTCTTGAAACATATCCTTATAATCTACATACACCAATTTACTTTTAAAAAACTCATTAATAATCCCATACAAAAACTTACTATATCTCTCATATAGCAAATCAATCGCATCTTGATTACCTTCCCTAGATAAACAAAGAAGCCAATCATCACTTACTTCGTTTAGAAACAATAAAATCCCCCCTATAAAGGAGATCTATTATTGTAAACTTGATATAAAAGAACAGCACACGCTACTGAAACATTCAAAGAATTAACCTTACCAACCATTGGAAGCCTAACCTTAAAATCACAATTATCTAACACTAACTTAGAAATACCCTTACCTTCAGACCCTACAACAAGCACTATCTTATCATTATAATTAACTTCACGATAATCAACTGAATTATTAGCCTCTGCTCCAACAATCCAATAACCTTCATCTTTTAATTTCCTAATCGCATTATTAAGATTAGAAACTTCACTTACTTTCACTAACTCAATAGCACCAGTAGAAGTCTTCGCTACCGTTGAATTCAATGGACACGTATGCCTCTTAGAAACAATAACCCCATCAACACCAATAGCCTCACAACTTCTAAGAATAGCCCCTAAATTATGTGGATCCTCAACCCCATCTAACATAACCAATAAAGGTTTCTCTTTATCTTTTAATCCTTCAATTAACTTATTAAAATCATAATACTCATAAGTGTGCACTTTAGCCACAATACCTTGATGAAACTCATTCCCCACTAAACTATCCAATCTACTCTTCTTACACCAAACAACCTTAACTTTATTATCATTAATCAAACTTAAAATACTTTTATCTTTAAAAGAATCTAACAAATAAATTTCATCAATATCTTTCGCTTCTTTCAATCTTGAAACAATAACATTCCTCCCATAAATGTATTGTGCCATATCCATACACCTTCTCTTTCTTATTATTTTATTAAGCTTCTACCAAAAACTTTTCATTACTCATGAGATAACTTAAGCTCCACAGGACTATACTCTTTCTCCACTTTATCTACAAACTCATACAAACTATCCAAACTACAATCCCTCTCAAAAGTAATAGTTACTTTCATAACCTTTTTATCATCAACAATACTTACTTTAGAATTAATATCGCTAATTAACAAATTACACTCCTTCAAATACCCTCTAATATTTTCCATCGCATCATCACCAAAATCTATAGTAAAAAACACCTTTGATTTATATTTGCTAGATGCAGCCATTCTCATTTCAAATCTTCTAAAAACAGTTAAAATACCCAACGTGCCAACAGCACACAAAATAGCTCCAAAATAAAACCCATTACCACATGCTAAACCTATCATCGCACTCATCCAAATTGTCGCCGCAGTAGTAATACCTTTAATATCCTTATCTCCTCTAATAATCGCACCAGCTCCTAAAAAACCAATACCACTAACAACTTGAGCAGCCAATCTAGAAGGATCTCCCTTTTCACCAAACCCATACATAGAAACAAGCATTATAAGACACGATGCCATACATACTAAAATGTGCGTTCTTAACCCTGCTGGCCTTTTATAAAGTTCTCTTTCAAATCCCAAAATAAAGCCTAACAAAAAAGATAACAAAATTCTCACCAAAACTAATAGCTCAAAACTATTATCTAAAAACGAATCTATCCAAGCATCCACACTATCACCTCACGCCCCTAAATTATAGCAAATTTCCTTATTTTTACATTAATAAATATTCATTTTTTTCTAAATTAAGACCATATCTTAACAACTACCAATATTTTTTTTATTTTTAAGCCTCATAAACACCTACAAAAAATCATTTTATGATAAAATCAAAAAAGAGGTGAAATTATTAATGATAAGTAGTAAAAGCAAAGAAGAAATATACAATATTATAGAAAAAAGAAAAAACATGGAAACCCCATTAATGATGATATTAAGTGATATTCAAAATAAATTTGGATACATTGATTTAGAAGTACAACAAATAGTAGCAGAAGCCCTTAATATACCAGTAAGTGAAATATATGGTGTTGTAACTTTCTATTCTTACTTCTCTTTAAAACCTAAAGGAAAATATGTTATTAGCACTTGTTTTGGAACAGCCTGCTATGTAAAAGGAACTCAAGGTATAATTGATGAATTTTGTAATAAATTAAAAATAAAACCAGGAGAAACAACAGAAGATGGGTTATTTTCTATTGATATCTTAAGGTGTGTAGGAGCCTGTTCTTTAGCACCTGTTGTTACCGTAAATGGCAAAATATATCCCCATGTAAAAATAGCAGATGTTGATAAAATTATTAAAGAGTATAAAGATAAGGAGGTCTTAATGAATGAAAATTCATAACTTTGAACAATTTGAAGAACAAATAACTAAAAATCAAGATATTTTCAAAGAAGAAGTTAAAGATAATAAAAAGGTAATATTGATATGTGGAGATTCTGGATGTGTTGCTAACAATTCTTTAAAATTAAAAGAAAAATTTGATTTACTTATTAATCAAAAAAATTTACAAGATAGATTTTTAGTAAAATTAACTGGATGCTTCGGTTTTTGTTCTAAAGGACCTTTTGTAAAAATAATGCCTGACAACGTTACCTATCACAAAGTAAAAGAACAAGACATCTTTGAAATTTTTGAATCACATTTATTAAATAACGTTATCGTTGAAAGACTACTTTACAACAAAACAAAAGACATCTCCTTAATTGATTTCTATAACAAGCAAAAAAAGATTGCTCTAGATGGATGTGGTGTCATTGATCCTCATAAAATTGAAGAATGTTTTGCTATTAAAGGATATACTGCACTTAAAAGATGTTTATCCTCTTTAACTTCTTTACAAGTAATCGAAGAAGTTAGTGAATCAGGATTAAGAGGAAGAGGAGGTGGAGGCTTCCCTACTGGTAAAAAATGGTTAACAGCCTACAACCAACAAAATGAAAAAAAATATGTCATTTGTAATGCCGACGAAGGTGATCCTGGTGCTTTCATGGATCGGGCCATTCTTGAAGGAAATCCACATTCGGTAATTGAAGGAATGATAATTGCAGGATATGCTATTGGTGCTAGCAAAGGTTACGTATACATCAGAGCAGAATATCCAAGCGCTGTTAAAAAATTAGAAAAAGCTCTTGAAGATGCGTATGAATATGGTCTACTAGGACAAAATATAATGGGAACAAATTTCTCTTTTGATATTGAAATAAGACTAGGAGCAGGAGCCTTCGTATGTGGAGAAGAAACAGCTTTAATTGCTTCAATTGAAGGAAAAAGAGGAATGCCTAACGCTAAACCACCATATCCTGCTATTAAAGGATTATGGGGAAAACCAACAATCATCAACAATGTTGAAACTTTTGCAAACTTACCATTCATCTTAAAAGAAGGTGGAGTAGAAAGATTTAAAAGTGTTGGAACAGAAAAATCTAAAGGAACAAAAGTTTTCGCACTAGCCGGTAAAGTAAATAACATCGGTTTAGTAGAAGTACCAATGGGAACAACCTTAAGAGAGTTAATTTATGATATTGGTGGAGGAATTGCTAATGACAAGGAATTCAAAGCTATTCAAACTGGAGGCCCAAGTGGAGGATGCTTAACTAAAGAAGACTTAGATACTCCAATTGACTTTGATAGCCTACTAGCCAAAGGTTCCATGATGGGAAGTGGAGGAATTATTGTCATGGATGAAGATAACTGTATGATAGATGTAGCAAAATTCTATTTAAAATTCATTTGCGAAGAATCATGCGGTAAATGTACACCTTGTAGGATAGGAACAACTAGAATGCTAGAATTATTAGAAAAAATAAGTGATGGAAAAGGAGAAGAAAGTGATCTAGAAGAACTTGATAAACTAGCTCACTACATAAAAAAAGCTTCCTTATGTGGTTTAGGTCAAAGTGCACCTAATCCTGTTTTATCTACCTTAGATAAATTCAAAGAAGAATATCTTGAACATATTAAAGAACATAAATGTCGAGCTAAAGTTTGTAAATCACTAATTAAATACCATATTATCCCTGAAAAATGCCATAAATGTGGTGTATGTGCTAGATTTTGCCCAGTATATGCTATCTCTGGAACAGTTGGAAAAGAACCATTTGAAATTGATCCTGAAAAATGTATTAAATGTGGACTATGTATGAGCAACTGTGCCTTCAAATCTATTGAAAAAACCACTGGAGGTGAAAACAATGATTAATATTAAAATAAATAATAAAGAATACTCTTTTGAAGAAGGCTTAACTATTCTTGAAGCCTGCCATAAAGTAAACATTGATATTCCCACACTATGTCACTACAAAGATTTAGTACAATCAGGCAATTGCAGAGTATGTCTAGTAGAAGTAAAAAATAACCGCAACTATGTAACAGCATGCAACAACAAAATATATGAAGGAATGGAAATATTCACTAACACTTTAGAAATAATTGAAGCTAGAAAAAAATCTTTAGAATTAATTATCTCTAATCATTCTTTAGAATGCTTAAATTGTTCATCTAACCAAAATTGTGAACTACAAGCTTTAACCAAAAAACTAAATGTAACAGAAAGATACCATGGTCAAAAAACAGAAACAACAATTGATGACTTATCAGGAATTCTCACTAGAGATACTTCAAAATGTATCTTATGTGGAAGATGTATTGAAATGTGCAAAAAAGTTCAAGGCATAGGTATTTTAGATTTTGAAAATAGAGGTTTAAAAACGATTGTTGCCCCTGTTGCTAACAAATCATTTAAAGATGTCCCATGCACCTATTGTGGCCAATGTACAAAAGTATGTCCTACTGGTGCTCTAACGGTTAAAGAAAACATTCGTGATTTACTCGTAGCTCTAAAAGAAGGAAAACATGTTGTTGTTCAAACAGCTCCAGCCATAAGAGCAGCCCTAGGGGAAGAATTTGATTACCCTATCGGCACTAACGTTGAAGGAAAAATGGTATCAGCACTAAAACAAATAGGCTTCAGTAAAGTATATGATGTTAACTTTGGTGCAGACTTAACCATCATGGAAGAGGCAACTGAATTTATAGAAAGATATACAAAAAAAGAAAATTTACCAATGATTACCTCATGTTGCCCAGGATGGATAAACTATGCTGAAAACTATTACCCTGATCTACTTAATCACCTATCAACATGTAAATCTCCACACATGATGGAAGGAGCAATCATCAAATCATATTATGCTGAAATAAATAATATTAATAAAGAAGATATCGTTGTTGTATCAATCATGCCTTGTAGTGCTAAAAAAGAAGAAAAAGATCGCAATGATAACGATGTAGACATTGTCTTAACAACCGTAGAATTAGCTAACCTAATAAAACTATTTGGTATTAACTTTAAAGACTTAGAAGATGAAAAATTTGACAATGACTTATTAGGCGATTTCTCTGGAGCAGGAGTTATCTTTGGAACAACTGGAGGAGTAATGGAAGCAGCCTTAAGAACAGCTTACTACTCCCTAACTAATCAAGAATATGAAAAAATAAGTTTTGAAAATGTAAGAGGAAGTGAAGGAATAAAAGAAGCTAGTTTAAATATAAATGGTAATGAAGTTAATGTTGCCGTAGTTCACTCCTTATCAAATGCTAGTAAAGTACTAGATGAAATTAGAAACGGAACAAGTAAATACGACTTCATTGAAGTAATGGCTTGTCCTTTAGGATGTATAAATGGTGCAGGGCAACCAAAAATAACATCATCTAAACTAGAAACAAAAGAAAAAGACAACATCTTATTTAATACTTACAAAAGAGCTAAAGCCCTATATGATGAAGATAAAAAGATGAATATTAGACAATCACACAACAATCCACAAATAAAAGAATTATACAGCAAATATTTACAGTATCCACATTCACCTAAAGCTCATGAATTATTACACACTTCTTATAGTAAAAAAGATAAAAAAATAATATAATTTAATTAAAGAGGTGAAACATATGAAAAGATTTTTAAATTTATTTTTAGTTTTTACTTTAGTATTTTCAACAATTCTTTTAGCAAGCTGTAGTTGCAATAAAGACGATGAAACAACTAAAGTAATGCAAGTAAGTTGTAACCCTAGTGTAGAATTTATACTAGACAAGGACAACAAGGTAGTAAGCGTAACTGCTCTAAATGAAGATGGTAACGTTATCCTTGCTGGAGAAACATTCATTGGTTTAACAAGCGATGAAGCAGTTAAATTATTTACTCAAGTTGCTACTGAAACAGGCTTTATCATAAAAGGCTCTGTAGAAGCAAACCAAAATGAAATTTCAATATCTATTTCAGGAAACACTAACGAAGCTAAAAAGCTTTATGAATCGGCTAAAAAGCAAATAACTTCTTATCTAGAAGAAAAAGGTATTACTGCTACTATTAGTGACTTTACAGCAATCACTACTGACAAAATCAAAGAAACAGTAAAAGAATACTATAATCTAGCAGAAGAAGAATTAAACAAACTAAGTGAAGAAGACTTAATTAAACACTTACAAGAAATAAGAACAGAAACTAAAGAATTATATTCACAAGGTTTAAAAGAAGCATATACTTCTATGAGAGATTATGAATTAAATCTAGCAGAAAATGAAAAAGTATTAGAAATAATCTCTTCTATTGATGGAGCTTATTCACAAGTTATTACTCAATACACTGCTGCTTTAAATACTTTAAAAGATCTTAAAGCACAAATTGAAGAAACAAGAAAAACTTATTTAATAGAAGAAGATAGTTTATATCAAACAGCTTTAGATAATTTAAATAACGCTAAAAATGAACTAGTAGAAAAAAGAAATGAAGTAGCTAACATGGAAGAAGGAACTCTTAAAGAAGCTGCTAAATTAGCTCTTACTGCATTAGAAGCATCATACAATAATGCTCTTGCTTCTTATAACGCAGCATTCACTGCTTTCAATGGTGCTTTTGATTTAGTTATTCAAAGTCTAACAACGGCTGAAACTGCTTTACAAAACATTAAAAACAACTTGCCAGAAGAAATCAAAACAACTCTTCAAAACAAAGCATCAGAAATTGATAATGCCGTTAATACTACTAAAAATACTTTATTTACGAATTTTGAACAAAAATATAACACACAAATCGAAGCTGCTAAACAAGATGCTCTAGCAAGAAAGAATGCCTTAAAAGCTGCTATCGCCGAATAAAAAAATAAAATTTAGCTTTTAAAAACTCGGTTTTATCCGAGTTTTTTTTATTCCTTTATTCTTGAGATAAACTTAAAATAGCCATCTTATAAACTTCTTCTTCATTACACCCTCTACTCAAATCATTCACCGGTTTCTTAACTCCTTGTAAAATAGGACCTAAAGCCTCATAACCACCTAACCTTTGAGCTATCTTATAGCCAATATTACCAGACTGTAAATCAGGGAAAATAAACACATTTGCTTTACCCGCTACTGGTGAACCTGGAGCCTTTTTCAAAGCAGTACTCTTATCATATGCTGCATCAAATTGAAGTTCCCCATCATAAGGAAAATCAACATTTCTTCCCTTCATTAACTCCACAGCCCTTTGCATTTTCTCAACCTCAACACCTTTAGCACTCCCTTTAGTAGAAAACGACAAGAAAGCCACATAAGGATCCATTCCAAACACTCTTGCTGTCTCTACACTAGAAATCGCAATATCACACAATTCCTCACTGCTTGGATTAATATTAACCCCACTATCTGCAAAAATAAGTGTTGGACTACCCTCCTTTAACAAAGCAAAACAAGAAGAAACAAGGTTACACCCTTCTTTTGTTTTCAATATTTGTAAAGCAGGTCTCACTGTATCAGGTGTAGAATAAGTTGCCCCACCAAGTGCTGCATCCGCTACCCCATTATACACTAACATAATCGCATAATAGTTTCTACCACTTAACATCTTCTTACACTCTTCAAGACTATTCTTACCCTTACGAAGTTCAAACATCTTCTTCACATTATCCTCAAAATTAACATCACTTAAATGATCTAAAATATCTAACCCTGTAATATCTAACCCATTATCTTTACTAATTTTCTCTATATCACTAACATTACCTAATAACAAAGGCTTACATAAATTCTCTTTTTTTAACCTAATCGCAGCTTTAATAATCCTAATATCATCACCCTCTGGAAATACCAAAACCTTATTTTTACCTCTAATCTTATCTCTCATCTTATCAAAAACCATACTATCCCTCTTTCCTCTTATACTATAACATACTTAAAAAAAAAGGGCTAATCAATAGCCCTTTTTCTTAATAACTACCTAAAGCTTCCTCAAAAGCCTCAGTCCATGTTTTACCTTCTTCTTTGCTAACAGAAGTAACCATACCATTAGTCAATTGACTTATTACTTGATTAGCAATAACTTGATCTGCTGTATCTGTACCTTCACTTGCAACAATCAACATACTCCTTGAAACAGCATCAAGTGTTGTTCCTACCATATTAATCGTACCATTCTTATCATTGACTAAAGAATCACTATTATACCCCTTAACCGTAGCAATATTACTATTTATAATAGATAAGTTTTCAATCTCACCATATGTAGTAATATTATCATTCTCATCATATACACTAGACCAAACAACATCACTATAATCATCCTTAAATGTTACCCCATAATTAGTAAGATTTTCATTATTCTTAACAACACTTAAAGCACTATTAATAGTAGAAGTATACTTGCCACTCATAATCTTACTTAACTTCATCGCATCTAAAATTTCTCCCATTGCTTTCTTTTGAACTAACTCAAGACTAGTAAGATCATTTAATCCTTCAATAGCCTCTCTATTTTTAGCAAAAGTTATAAACACATCTGTTTCCCTATTATATTGATAATATTCTTCATCAAGATATGTTGCCTTTAAAGTATCTACTGTTACATCACTAGGAACACTAGCACCCTCTAAATTAATCGTATTAATAGCTTTAATTAGTAAATGTGCTCTCGTATTCTGAAGCAAAGTACTACTTTCAATATCATCAAACACTTTCTCAACAATCGTCTTACCATCTACAACAGTAGAGAAAGACTCACTAGTCATATTTAACATTTCTTTAATAATATTAAGTTCACTTGCCCAACTAGTTACACCTCTAATACTTGCCTCTAAATTAGAAGTATCACCATCAATATCACGATCATCTAAAACTTCATTATTAACTAATGGTTTCTTAATTTCTTCTACAACATAATCACCAAAAATATCTGACTTAATCACAGTATCTAATAAATCTCCAACCGCATTAGTATCAATACTACTTAAACTCATCTCTCCAAAATTATCAAAAACATCTTTACTCTTACTAACCTTAATAATAATATCCTTCTCTTTATTATAATTAGCATACTCATTATCTTTTAACGTTCCAACCGTTACATCACTAGGAACACTAACCCCATCCAAATTAATCGTATTAATAGCTTTAATTAATAAATGTGCTCTTGTATTCTGAAGTAAAGTACTACTTTCAATACTTTCAAACATCTTTTCAACCATATTCTTTGTCTCTCCAGCACCAACATCACTCATATTATTCTCACTAACATTTAACATCTCTTTAATTCTACCTAACTCTACTTTCCAATCACTAACACTACTAATACTATTTTTCAAATTAGAAGTATCTCCATCAATATCACGATCATCCCTTACATCATTATTCACAAACAACACACTAATCTTATTAACGACGATTGGCTTCAAAATATCTGAACTCATCACCGTATTAACTAATCCACCAATCTCCTCACTATCAAACGTCTTCATATCTAAAGTAGACATATTCTCAATAGTATCTCTCTTCTCAACAATATTTAATAAAATATCTGTTTCTTTACTCCATGAAACACTATCCCAATTAATACTACTATATTCTTCTTCGCTTAAAAAACCACTCTTCTTAATCGCATACTTCAAAATAGAAACCTTCTTATTAGCAAATAACTGCATATTATCAATCGAATCAAACACTACCTCTAAATTATCTCTAGTAATATTATTTTCATCACTAAAATCAATTTCTAAAACATTATTAATATTAGTAAACTCATTTTTCCATTCTTCCTTAGTATCAATAACTAATAACTCTTCCTTACTAAACTCCACTTCATACTCTACCACAAAATCATTTACTTTATCTAGCATAAAAGTAGTAAAGCCATCCTTTAATAACTCAGACTTATAAACTTCACCCATAATTGTACTCAAAGCATCTACCTTAGTTTCATCCTTTAACATATCCGTCGTAACATCATCAGCACCCTGAAGCTCCAAGATTCCTGCCGCATCTGCCACTTCCTTAAGAATAACTAGTTCACTTTCCCAAGTATTATAAAACTCTACTTTACTACTATCTTCATTCTCACCATCAAAATCAATCACTGGGAACCCTTCACTATCAATCTCAACCCCAAGCTTAGGCAATAATTCATCATATGCAAATGGCAATACAGAAATAAAGACTTTCGTTCCCCCTAATTCCTCTAATAAATTAGTAACCTTAGCATAATCTATAACATCTGTCTTATCATATTCATCATATAAATTATAAGCATTCTCTAATACTTCAAGTTCCTTAATCCAACCATCCTTACTATCAACATACTTCATAACTCTAGCATCTACCTTATAATCTTTATCTTCTAATAACTTATTTATTTGAGTACTCAAAACATCCTTAAACAAATAAGAACTATTTAAACTATGTAACAAAGTAGCCATACTATCCTTACTATTATCTTTAATAACTCCATTTTCAAACAACAAATTACCTAAATTATCTACTAAATTACCCTCAGTCAATTCATCAAAATTAGTCAACTCCATTGTCTTAACAAATTTTACCGCATTAACAATATTACTAACAATCTCCTCATTTAACTCATCACTCATATTACCTATTTCATTAACACCATACTTCTCACCATAAGCCTTAACAACACTAGGCATAGCCTTACTTAATATTTTTACAGATAATAACTTATTAAGCACTACTTCAATATCACTTTCATTAACCCCATTAACAATCAAAACTGGATTATCCACATTATCTACAATTAACTTATACATCTCTTTTTCAACAATATATCTAATCGTACTACTAACTTCTTTTAAATCAGCCTTAATCTCATCCTTATTCTCATAAGTTAACTTACTAACAATATCATCATCCTTCAACAAATCAATCAAACGATCTTTCAAAGCTTCACTCAAAACATAATTCACACCTGTTTCAATAACACTAGACAACGTATTTGAATCAAACAAAGCATCAATAAGCATATCAATTTTATCAAAATTAATCTTACTCCAATTAATATTAGCTAAATCAATATCACCACTCATAAACAACTCTAATAACCCAGAATCTTCTAACAAAACAACAGAAACCATTGTTTGAGTTAACTCATCCTCAAGATTTAACTCCCAATCATCTATCTTAATCGTCGTCATATGATCATTAATATATTTATCAAGACTCTTATTGCCTCCAATTTTAGCAAAAATCGTATCATTATACATATCAAGATACTTACAATACTCTTCAAAATCCTTAAAATTATCTAAACTACAAATACTCGCTGCACTATCGTAATTAGTCTCTTTAACCGTATTACTAACCACCCTATTAACAAAATTTAAAGGTAATAAAGTAACACCTACAAACATCAAACCTTGAGCAATACTAATTAATCCCCCTTGCAAACGATGAGCCTTCCTATCTACTTTAACCTTCTTACCCTTATCGTTACGTAACACTTTACCTGTTTCATCAACCATATATTTATTCCTTTTAAATACTAACTTAGCTATTAAATTATAAAGTAAAACATATAACCAATATAATGGATATAAAATTGGTACAATTACAATCATAAGCACTACAAACAAAAGAGGACTCACAATAACCTCTGGATAACTTTCAACAATCCTTCTTAACTCTACTGATTTATCTAAAAACTTAGAAATTTCTTCATTACTTTCAATAAAATTTATAATATAATCCTTTAATGTAACAATACCAAAAGAATTAATTTCAAAATTAAGAACAAATCTTGTAAGAGGAATCATAAAAGCCCAAAGCAATATAGCCACTAACAAAAAATAACTAACTCTTCTTATAGATTTATACCTACCCCTAATAACACCAAGTCCAAAACAAAAAAGAATCACAAGTAAAAGAATAACCCATGGTCCCCACTTAAATAACATTGAAATAGTATTATCATTCATAGACACACCACCTTACCTATATATTTTAATATATTATTTAAAATAATAAAATAAACTTTAATAATATCGTTTATAATCATTCTATCCAACAATCTATTTATTTTCCATAATTTAAAAACTCTAATTCTTTCAAAACAAATCTCCCATTTTTCCTAATTAACACATCATCAAAATAAATTTCTCCTTCTCCCTCTTGCATACACACTAAATCCCAATGAATTATCGAATCATTACCATTCTCAGCTTCTCCCTTATAACATTGACCTGGAGTAAAATGAAATGATCCCCATATCTTCTCATCAAATAAAATACTACCAACAGGCTCCCTAATCATCGGATTTAACCCTAAGGCAAACTCTCCAACATATCTACTACCCTCATCACTATCAAAAATCTTATTTAAAGACTCATTATCCCCGTTTTCACAAGTTGCCTTAACAATCTTCCCATCTTTAAACTCTAAACGAATATTTTTATAAATCTTCCCATCATATGGTGAATCCGTATTGTATTGAATAACCCCATTAACACTATTTTTAACTGGTGCTGTAAACACTTCTCCATCAGGTATGTTACACTCTCCTGCACATATCACACTAGGAATATCTTTAATAGAAAAAGTTAAATCAGTACCCTTCCCTATAATATGCACTTTATCTGTCTTATCCATCAATTCTTTTAAAGGAATACATGCTTCATACATTTTCTTATAATCAACGTTACAAACATCAAAAACAAAATCTCGATACACTTCCGTAGGCTTACCCGCTTTATGTGCTGCTAAAGAAGTGGGCCACTCTAACAAAACCCATTTCTTATGCTGAGTAATCAAATCATTCAACTCTTTATTAATTTTCCTTGATAACTTACTTTTCTCTAAAATAACAGGCTCGGAAAACTCATACTCATTATAACTACCATCAATAATAACTTCCGCATCTAAATCTTCCCATTTTACTTTATTCCACCTATTAGCAATTTTCATCTTACTCTCATCATTATACATCGCTAATAATCTCGCTGTCGTATCATCTAAAAAATACTCCACGAACGGATAAGCACCTACTAATTCACACTCCTTAATAATCTCCCAAACTAACTCTCTTGAATCACTAATCGCCTTAATCAAAACTTTACTCCCTTTACCTAACTTCAAAGAATGATTAACAATTGTCTTCGCTAACATATTTAACTTATTATTCATAATAACACCTCTACTTAATTCTACACTTATTTTCCAAAAATAAACAAAATAATAAAAAAAAAGAAACAAAACGTTTCTTAATCATCATTAAACCAATCATCAAATGACATCGAATTAAACTTCTCGTCTCTTTTTTTCTTTTTTTTATTAGGATTTTCAATCCCTAACTCATCCATAATATCTTTTAAAACTCTCTCTCGATAATTATTATCATCATTAATTTGCTTAATTAACTCCTCTTGAATACTAGGAATAACTTTTATCGAATTCATAAGCAATTCTACCTTTTTCTTATCCCCTGCACTTATACTAGCAAACCGATTAGCCTCTTGCAAAGTATCAAACCCTCGAGATAAGATTGAACTAGAATTAATAAGTGTCGTAGGCAAATGAGCCATCCACATAAAAACTTTTTTACTACTTGCAAATAAAGTATTGATATTATCTTGCTTTTTTATTTTTTTTTCATCGCTAATAATATCAAATATTTTTGAATATTCTCCTTTGATAGCAACTATAATGTTTTTAACCTTAGCTTTCTCTCCACCACTTAACATACTATTACCTCACTAAGAAGCCTTTTTTAATGATTGATGATTTTTCTCATTCTTACGTGATAAAACTAAATCAAAACTCCTCTTAGTAAGCAATGTAACATTATTCAAATCAGCAACATTATTTGCCTTAATAATCCCATTAGGCCATTCACCTAACTTTTGACAATCAATAACCCTATATGCCTTATTCTTACCAGTCACAAAATAAACAACACCTTGTAAACTTTGTCTTGCAATCTTTTCTGCTTGTTCATAAAAAGGTTCCATATCCACAATAATATTACTTGATGTAGCCCTATAACTATCCCTTAACATATCCATTAACTCATTAGCAGAAATCATCCCCACTATCTCAATTGGCTTGCCACGATATGTACTAACAACCGAATAGATCTTCTTAGAAATTTCTTTCTCATCTTTATAAGGAATATTAATAACAACTGACACATTAACACTACTAGGATTAGAAAGTGCTGCACTAGAAACCTTACTCCTATACATATCATTACCATCTATTTGAACAAACTTACCATCACTATCAGGAACCTTAATACCCATCTTTGAATAATCATCTTTAATCCCTGACAAAACAGCCACATTATCCAAAGAAGTATCAAAAGAAAAACTAATTCCTTTCTTCTTTGAAGGAACTCCTTCACCCTTTTCAGCCTTTAACAAAGCCTCTTTCAAACTCTTAGTAACCGCAAAGTTATAACGATAAAACAACTTAAAATATTCAAACCCTTTATTACTACTATTACTTTCATATACTTTCTTCAAATCTTCATAATACTTACTAGCTTCAGGTAAATTAACTAAATTTTCTTCTCCCATATAATAAAAACTATCTTTTATATTCTCACTATATCCTTTAACAATAATAGAAGACAACTCTGTAGAAATAAAATCAGTCGAAATACTTGCTGAAATAGTAGCTAAATTAGTATTCTCACCTAAATCATTTGTTTTTAATATTTTAAGCTCACATAGTTTATCTCTAATAACACTCAAATCTTTTAAAATTTCTTTAGTATAATATCTTCCTTTATAATTTAACATTTTATCTGCACTCCTTACATTAATGATATCATAATTCACATAAATAAACAATTAATTTTTATAACACATTTTTACGCTGCACGAATTCTTCTTTTAAACTTAATAATTTGATATCCCATCAAAACAACTAACAACGAACCTACAACAATTAATGCTATCTTCATCCACTCACTATTTTTACCTTCCTCCTCACTACTTACAACAACTTGCTGTTCACCTACACTCTCCTTAATTGCAACATAAGCAAAATAACTATCATTAAATTTCAAAAAGCAATCTTCATTATTAACTCCCTCTTTAAAAGATCCCCCAGCACTCAAAAGTTGCACACCATCAGCATAATTAGCAACATTAGCACCATTAACACTAAACATTACAAACACACTATTCGTATTAGGAACCACACCTAAAACATACACCATATCATCAGCATTCACTTTAATATTAGCCAAACTAACTTTAATATTTGAAGTCCCATTATCTACATACTCAATATCTGCTTCCACCAATAATCTCTTATCAAACTCAATAGAAGTAATTGAAAGCTCACTAGCATTTATATCATTAACTACA
Organism: uncultured Bacilli bacterium; assembly: GCA_944363575.1. Classification (GTDB taxonomy): domain Bacteria; phylum Bacillota_I; class Bacilli_A; order RFN20; family DUOF01; genus CALVUJ01. Next base: position 21,317 of record CALVUJ010000010.1, on the reverse strand, counting down.
TCCATATAAACATCCATATTAATCATAAAGTTAACGATTGACACATTACCAATAGTATCCTTAGCCTCTACCACATATGCCCCTGCTTCTGTAAAAGTTACAGGTAACGTTACATCCAACAAAACATCATCTTTCCAAATTTGAACAGTATCTAAATTTTCATCGCTAACATCAACCACTACTTCAGTATTAACAATATCACCATTGCTAACACCACTAACAACAGGAACCTTAGTATCAACCAATACACTCTTACAATAAGAATTTAAACTTATGTTATTAAAAGCATCTTTAGCCCTAACACAAACCTCAACATTTTGATTTAATCCTTCTCCAAATTCTATATTACTATCTACCGTATAACGCACCCATTCTCCACCATTAACTCTATACTCATGCCACCAATCAGAAGAATTATCAGAACCCCCTACAACATTAAAATAGAAAAATCTTTCATTTGTTGTCGCTGACATATCAAGTGTACCTGAAACTGGAGCAATTTTATCAACAACATCAACATAAACTACAACAACACTTTCATTATTAGAACTATCTTTAGCAATTAACACAACCTCATAACTATGATCCACACTAGTCTTAATCTCATAACCAATCTTAACACTAGAATCATAATTATCACTAGCAATTACCCCATAAGCATTAATAATATGTTCCTGAACATCTAATATTTCACCATAATTAATACTTATAATCTCGCCATCAGAAATATTTTTAATCACAGGATTACTCTTATCACTCACGGTAATCTCATAATAAAAGTTAGAAACATTACCATTATTATCAATAGAACTAAATTTAACTAAATATAAACCAATCTTATCAAACTTATAAATTATAGATGTCCCACTATCACTTACTAAATAAGAAGAATCATCAACTTTATACTCATTTCCAACACTATCTATAGAATACAATCCCACATAATTAACTGCTACATTTAAATTATCTCCAACATCAAAACTAGTAGGATAATAAACCTCCGTATTTTGAATAAGATTTTTATCTACAATCTCTATATCCAAACTACTACTTCCAACAGCTTCCATCTCTGGCCCCTTGCTATCTAACACCGTAATAACTTGACTAACTTCACTAGAATTACTAGAAAGATCACTAACTACATACACAAAAGTATAAACACCAGTTTGTAAAAATCTATAATTATAATTACCTTCTCCAACTACAATCCCATCACAAGAAACTACACTACCATCAATCAAAGCAGAACAACTAGTACTATTAATATACTTTTCTTTAATAATATTACTACCATCTTTCTCCAACCCATAATTATCACTTGCAAAGCCCTTCAATTCAACAAGCTCATTCAACTCTATCTCTACATTACTAACCTCAATAACTGGACTAACATTATCAGTTACATTAATAGTCAACTCTTTACTAATTGCTTCATTACCCGCATCATCTATATAACAAATAACAAGCTCATAACTACCTATCTCCTCTAAAAGATTACCATTAAATACATTACTATCCTTATAAACATTCACTTTAAAAGCATCTTTACTACTAACTCCAACATAATCTAACCCATCAACTTCAAGAATAACCTTATTAAGTAACCTATCTAAAGTTAAATCCCTATTAACACCAATCTCAACATCAATAACCATACCTTCTTTAACTTCATACCAAACGCCATCAATAACCACTTTATCACCAACATCAACCATCCAAATAACAGGAACAACATCATCATAAATAATCTCCATATTACTAACTCTATTAGCCTTATCATAAGCCTTAATAACAATCTTATTATAAAATTCTGTATTCCCCTCTAACATCTCACTCAAAGACTTACCATACTCACAACCATTTCCAACTAAACATTCACCAGCATCACTATTATAAGAATAACGAACGGCAGTACTAACTTTCTCATTACTAATCGTATTATACAAATCTATTACAAAATAATTAAAATTATTATCTATTACCTTAATATATAAATCATTTAAACTATTATAAACTTTAGAAGAACTCTGTATTTCATAAACATCTCCTACTTTTTTATACAACTCAATAACAGGCATACCATAATCAACACTAATTACAATTTGTTTATTATTACCCAACTTATCATAAGCAATAACTTCATAATTACCCGTATCCAAATAATAAACAACATAACCATTCTCTACTTTATAACCAACTTCACCTACACCATCTTTAACACAATTATTATCACCACTACCATCAACATAACAAGTAGAACTCAACACTTCATTCTCATATATCTCAAAATAATTTAAATTACTATCTCTAAATCTCAACTTAATAGCTTCACCTACTAAAACACTACTATTAATAAGATTGTACTCTTCACTACCCTTCAAAGAATACTCAATAACTGGACTATCATTATCAATATTAACAACACTCTTACCTAAACTAACATTACCAAAATCATCTTCCACATAAACATACAAATAGTACTTACCACTACTTAAATTATAAAAATTACTAACATTACTATTAATCTCAATAACTCCGCTATACTCACTATCTAAAGTATAGAACCCTTTAACACAATCCCCGCTACATAGATTATAAATATTATTAAAATCATTAATTTCACTATCCATTGTCAAAATGTATCTATTACTTAAACTACTCAAAGTATCATCACTAACACTAAACTCAAACGTACTATTACTATTTTTAGTAGAAATATTACTAGGATTACTATTACTAAAAGTAATAATTGGAGCCTTTTCATCAACCATAACCTTCATATCAATCAAATCATTATTGTAATCATAAATTAAACTATTATCTACATAAACATAGAAAATAACTCTCTTATCACTAGCAAAACTAACCTCATAAACCCCATTATTTAACGTATAATTATAATCATAACAAGTACCTTCATTCCCCGTACACTTAGAAACACTATTAATAGAATTATCATCATATACATTATAATCATCAATACCCGTCACAATATATTTGAAATCCGTAACACTCTTACCATTCAAATTATAAATAACAACCCTTAAGGTTCTCGTCTTATTCTCACGATAAGCCATCATATAAACCCCATTTGCTTCCGCTAAATTAAATGACGAACTAACACTATTACCAGCCTCATCTCGTAACTCCAATGAAACACTACTCATACCACTAACATCAATCTCAGTCTTATTTTCACTATCAAACACCGCAGGACTACTACTACCATTAACATATAACTTATAATCTCCAATCCCTTTCTTAGCCACTAAATAATACTTAGAATTAGAAGAATCAGAATCATGTTTACTAATAATTAACTCAATATCGCTAAAAGCAGGAGCAATTGTATCAATACGAACAATCGTATCAACTTTAATCAACTTATAATTACCAACTAAATCTTTCACAAATACCCATAAATAATAACTATCATCAACATCTTCTTTACTAACACTTATACTAGAAGCACTAACATCTACAAAATTATAAGCAGCTAAAAATTCATTAACTCCCATATTAGCAAACTCATTATTCAAATTAACACTAATTTCTTTAAAAGCATACTTTAATACACCAGTATTAATTATTTCATTAACTTCACTACCATCAAAATTAACCGTAATCTCATTATATTTCTTATCACTATCGATATCATTACCATTACTATCCTTCAAAGATATAGTAACATCACTAATATCTGTCTTATATTCTACTAAAAATTCATATCGATCACTCTCATTACCCGCTCCATCAACAGCATAATAACGAATAACCCCGCTAAAATTATATGGAGCATTAATTCTAAATTCATTACTATTAACTAAATAATCACCACTTAAACTATTAGCAACACTATACGTATTATAAACACACTCACTATCATCAAAACAAATTTTAAGACCTAAATAATTATTAAAACCTGTAGATAAATCTCTCAAACTATCTACACTAAACAAAACTTGAAGTGTTTCATTAGAGTACCTATATATCTTTTCATTATCTTCTACATACACCCTAATATTATTTCCACTAGAAGTAGTAACCCTAATCCTATCTTCATCTCCAATTTTATTCGTATTCACAAAAGGTTCAACCTTATCAATACCTATAACTTCAATATAATTATAAGAATAATGATTAGCAGTATCAATAACCCTAACAATATACAAACCATTTTCATTAACAACAAAACTAGTTACTAATTCGCCACTACTATATACAGAAATAACTTCCCCATTAAAAGCCTCTTCATAACTACCAATAGTAGCCCCACAATCTAACCTTACATAATCAATCTTACTAACTTTCTCATTAACATTATCAAACATTGGTTTACGCATATTAATAATACTAATCGTTACCGTATCATTAGTAAACTTACCATCACCCAAACTACTAGCTAAATCAAATGAGATAGGTTCCGTATCAATTCCTACTACTATAACACTATACACTTTAACATTATTAGCAACATCCATAACTTCAACATAATATTCACCATTTAAAGTAATATTATATTTAATATTTAAATCATCACTAACATTCACACAATCTTTTTCACCTTCATCTAAATAAACACAATAAGACTTAACCCCACTTGCTGTATCACTAACAGTAAAATCAATTATCTTTTCTTCACTATCACTTAAATCAATAACACCATTTAAAGCATTATTAAATATGATAGTAGGTGCACTAACATCATATTTAACTGTCTTAACAACATAAGAATAATTACCAAAAATATCACTAGCGTACACATACAACTGATTCTCTCCATCATCAAATTCCAACTTAATATTCCTTGAAATAGCCGTAGGATTATTAACATCTATAAAAGTAAATTTATTCAAATCATACTCATCATCAACAAAACAATCATTTACACAATACGCAACATTATTCAACGTTCCAACATTACTATTCTTATTAACTGCAATATTAAATACCCCTGCCTTATACCAAACATTCTCATCTACACTAACACTAATCTCAGGAGCCGTAGTATCAATCTTATAACTATTACTCCTAAGCTCATACTTATTACCAGCATTATCATACGCAATAACCACAAAATAATAATTATTCAAAGGATTAAAATGACCTTCTTTTAAATTTATATCGTTACCCTCAATGCTACACAAACCATTATACGCACACCCTTTATATTGAACAGATAAAGCTTTATCACCATTATCATCCACAAATTCATAATATATCCTATTTAAATCTACTCCACTTTCTTTATCCTCAATAGTAACTGTATAATCAAAAGTAGCAATATACTCTACAGAACCACCATTCGTTTCACTATTATCACTATCATAGAAATGAACAATAGGAGCATTCATATCCACATTAATACCCTCAACATCTGCAAACGAAACATTCCCAGCAACATCAATAGCCATAATATACAAATTATATGTCCCACTAACTACAGGAGCCGAAATCATCAAAGAATGTTCTACCGAATTAACAACCTCTCCCCGATACTCAACATTTGCATAATAATTATTATCAAAAGAATCCCTAACATCAATATCATAAGTATTCGTACTAAAGAAATATCTATATAAAGAATGCTCACTTGAACTCACAACATCTTTATCAAAAGTAACTAAAAATTTATGATTATTCTTATATACATTTACTCCTAAATTAGGATTATACCCTTCAAAATTACCATTAAAAACATCTATCACAATACTATCACTATCAATATTATTTATAGTCTTAGAAATAATTTCACTATTACCAACCATATCTTCAATATAGAAGTAATATACCCCATTTTCTTCAATTTTATATTTAGTAAAAGGATTAACGGCCTGTGAAGTTCTATAAACAGTAACCCTTTCTCCACCATCACAAGTAGGACTAGAAACATTCATCCCAATAGCAATACATTTAATAACACTAATATCATCAAATATTAACCTAGTATTCAAAACATCATTAGCCCACTCACTATCTACCTCAACTTCAAACCTATCAATCTTAGTATCAAACACAACATATTCACTACATAAAGTTGCCCCATCAGTTACCCTTCTAACGCACACTCTATACTCGCCATTAAAATCACTATCGCCACCAAACTCGAAAACTTGAGAATCATTTTGCTTCTCACTAACATAAGCACCTTCAAAATCAACTAAACTATCTTTCTCAAACCATCTATAATTAAACTTCGTCCCATTTTCAAAAATAGATAAATTAGCTTTAATAACATGCTCTACACTAGCCTCAAAACCATTACTATACTCAAAAATATCCCCATACTCAAAACTAACTTTCTTATAACTCTTATTTAATCCATGATCTCTAACAACCACATAAAATGAATACACTCCATCCCCACTACTAGAAAAATTATACTCATAAAGACCATCTTTTACTATTTCTTCATAAGAATCACATTCATCATTAACATCACCAACAACGCAATAATCTAACAAATCCTCATCATCACTATTAATTTTAAAATCAATTCTATCACCACTAATCAAAGTATATTTACTACCATCATAATATCCTTTATACTCAGGAAAAATAACTTCCGCCTCAAACTCTGGAACCAAAGTATCTAAAGTATAAAGATCACTAACATAATCCGTCTCTAATTGTCTACCAAAAACATCACTAAGAGCTCCCCTACTAACCTTTATCTTAAAATCATTTTCAAAATGATTGTCATTACTAACAATCTTCACAACCAAAACATTTCCTTCTAGCAAAACTTCAAAACTCTTAATATCACACATTTCACCAACACTCAATTCATTCCCAAACGAATCAAGCAAATAAACCTCATTAGCATCTAACATCAAATAACTATCTTTTACAAAGATTTTTGCCACAACTTCATCATTAACTCCACTATAAATAACATTTCCCTCTACCTCTTCATCATCAAAATAAACCTTCATATCTTCAATAACAGGACTACTATTATCAACATAACAATCAAAACTTCTAGTATTAGAAATATTATTTACAATTCCATTATCCCCTCTTAACTCAAAACTAAAATTAAGCGATAATTTCCCATTATCTTCTTCATTAACCCTATAAATAATCACTAAACTATTACTAGCCCCTTCATACGAAGAAGAAAGCGAACCAGCACCTTCAACACCATCAAATAAGATTTCCATATCACTAGAAACAAACTCAACATCCATATTAAAAGTAATCGAAATCGTTATTGAACTATTAAATTTACAATACTGAACACTATTATTATTTACACAATTCACATAAGCAACATTTATCTCACTAATCGCTGGTAAATTATTATTTGCTATGGTTTGTGAAAACGAACGAGAACTAAAAGATAGATCCGCCTTATTACCTGCTAAATCAGTAAGGCCACTTCCACCACTTAAACTCACAAACGTAAACGCACCTGCATCTTCAGCACCAACCCTACAAATATAATAAAGATTTGCCCCCGTTCCACTAGAAAAAGTACAAGTTTTTTTCGCCCCATCGCCAAACTTAATATTCAAATAAGGAACATCACTCGCCGAACTAGCCTTCAATTCTTCACTAAAAGAAACCACAACACCAATATCTTTATTCGTTGAAAAAATCCCCGAATCAACATCAACTTTTAAAACTCTTGGCTTCACCCCATCAGCACTAAATCCATTTGTCTCAACATTAGAAAAACTATAAACTCCTGCAGTCATTGAATTATTATACAAATCTTTAACTTTATTCTGCTCAATATTCAATACAAAACTATGAAAATCACCATAATCTCCAGATTTAACATAATAATAAAAAGTGAAGGTTGAGGTTGCTTTATTCTTAGCTACATATGATGAAGGAATATAATACACTGTTTTTAACCCGCCATCACCAATTCTAAAACTCAAAGAAGCTTCAGAAATAAAACTAGTCTCACTTAAAGTAACAACCAAACGACTCAAAGAACCAATCTTTAGCAATTTATCTGTAAAATTTGTCCTTGTAATACTAATCTTATCTATCGTAGGGCCTATATCATCATAATATAGTCGATCGCTAGTTGCCTCACTTTCGCCACTACCAAAAACCATAAAACGACCATTATCAGCATACACACTTATAACAAATCCCCCATCATTAGTACCCTCAGAAGTCGTATTAGCAGAAAAATAATCACTAGAAGGAGCATCAACTATAAATTTAAATATAACATCCGTACAAGTTTCAATATAAGAAACACTATCACACAACTTATCCGCAGCATTATCATTACTATTATTATAAATAATGCTATTATTCGCAGGATCTTCAATATCTATCCATTCACCATTATCAAAACGATACCTAACGGTATGCGTCGTACTAAAATCATGCCCAACATAGAACACTACTCCCTCATTATAATTAAAATCATTATTACTAGGAAGTGAAATCGTAGGAGCAGCCTCTACCTTTGATGAATTAAAAACAAACCCACAACACACCAAAGCAAACATAAATAAAAGATATCTCCAAGCTTTAAATTTACCCATTAAAATCCACTCCTAAAAGGCCTTATATGCCTAACTAAATGATATACTATTATAACATTTTTTTCAATCTTTTTTTGTTCACTATAAACATAGACTAGGATTAACACCCATCATCAAATCACTAAACTCTTCATTGCTGTAGTATGCCGCCATCGCTAACATCGCCGCATTATCAGTACAACACCACATTGGAGGAATAATAACCTCAATATCCTTATATTCAGCTGTAACTCTCTCCACAATAACCCTTCTTAACTCCTTATTAGCACTAACACCACCAGCTAACAAAACTTGTTTAACACTATACTCTTTCAAAACCAACATTACCTTATCCACTAAAATATCCACAACCTTCTTTTGAAAAGAACAGGCAATATCTTCCTTTTTATACTCTTCGCCCTTCATTTCCAAACTATTAACCAAATTTAAAACAGCCGTCTTAAGCCCGCTAAAAGAAAAAGCATACTTATCGCCAATTTTAGGATAAGGAAGTTCATACTTATTCTCACCCTCACTAGCAAGCCTATCAATAATAGGCCCACCAGGATACCCTAAGCCCAAAACTCTACTAACTTTATCATAAACTTCTCCTACCGCATCATCACGAGTTTCACCTAAACACTCAAACTCATATTCCCCTTTCATTAAATAAAGTTGCGTATGCCCACCAGACACCACTAATGCTAATAAAGGAAACTTAAAATCGCTAACATACCTACTCGCATAAATATGCCCAGCCATATGATTAACCCCTAGTAATGGTATATTGTAAGCAATAGATAATGCTTTAGCAGCCTGTAAACCCACATGTAACGCCCCAATTAAACCTGGCCCTTTAGTAACGGCTATTAAAGTAAGATCTTGATAAGTTAACCCAGCTTCTTTCATAGCTTTATCAATACACATCGTAATATTTTCCACATGCAACCTAGAAGCAATCTCTGGCATAACTCCCCCAAACTGCTTATGTGTCTCAATCTGTGTAGACACTACATTAGAAAGCAACTCCTTACCATCCTTTAAAATAGCCACACTTGTCTCATCACAACTAGTCTCAATCGCTAAAATAACCCTTTTATCCATCACAATACCTCCTTACTAAAAACAATCCCATCTTCATTATTACCATAATAATTTTTCCTAACATAAACTTCTTTAAAACCATATTTCTTATATAAATTAATAGCCCTAAAATTATCCTTCCTAACCTCTAAATTAACCTTCTTACACCCCAACATCTTAACCCTTTTCAAACAATCTTCCATCAAAATATTACTAAGCTTAAACCCCTGAAACTCTTTCCTAATACTAACCTTAGTAATATCAACATCATCAAACATCAACCAAAATCCATAATAACCAACAATAACACCATCATTCTCTAAAACAAAAAGATAAGAAAACTCATTATTCTTAAGCTCATACTCATACTGCTCTTTATGCCAAGGAACCTTATACAACTCTTCTTCTATCTTAACAATCATTTCTAAATCATCAAGACACATCTCTCTAACAATCATCTTAATCCTTCAAATAGATAGCTCTAACACTATCTATATCATCCTCACACTTTTCATCTTTTAACAAAAACATATTCTTAATAATATCTACTTTCCTACTATCCTTATTAAAAATATAAGTATCCCCAACATACTCTTCACTAAGATCTAATTCTCTAACTTCCTTAACGCAATCACTAACAACACTAACACCATTTACATATTTACCATAATAAACTCTCCCACCACGTGCATCAATAATCGCACTACAACTATCTTTACCACACATCGCCCTTAAAGAAGACAAACACACTAACTTAATATTTAAAACTTTACTCATCACTTTCGCTAACGTCAAACCAATCCTAATACCCGTATAAGAACCAGGCCCATTAGTAACCACAATCTTCGTCAACTCTCTAGCCTTAACACCACAACTATCTAAACACTTAGAAATCTCAAAAGCTGCTACTTCAGACTGTTTCTTAAAAGCCTCATAACTAACATTATAAACAAGCTCATCTCCTTTAGACAAACCAACACACATATCCTTATTACAAGTATCAATATATAACACTATTTCCATACTTCTCTAATCTCCTCTATTACTTTATCATACTTACTACCAAAAGACTCTACCACAATTAGTCTACTATCTTCACTCAAGATACTTATATTAATACTTAAATACTCTTTTGGCAACAAATAATCAATAAAAGAAGCCCATTCAATTAAACAAACTCCATCACCTTCAATATACTCCTCTAACCCTAAATCTTGCTTAACCCCCTCTAAACGATAAGCATCAATATGATAAAAAGGATATTCAACACCCTCATAACATTTAAGAATATTAAAAGTAGGGCTATTAATCGTTTGCTTAACTCCTAACACTTCACCAATACCCTTAGCTAAAAACGTTTTACCAGCCCCTAACTCACCACTAAAAGAAACAACAAAGCCCCTAAAACAATTCTTACCTATAATACTAGCTAATCTCCTAGTATCCCCTTCACTATTACTAACAATCTCAATTCTCATACTCTTTCCTCGCAAATAACTCTAAAAACTTATTAAAACCATTATAAATAATATCATCTTTAAAATCCCCATCACCATTAAAAGCATCTCTCTTTAATAACTCAAGCTCCTTTAACAAAATCTTTTCCACATCTTCCCCATACTCATACTTAAACTTATTAATCCTAAACTCATCTTCATCTAAAACCTTAATTTCACCCTTAACCGTCTTCACTAAATCTAAATCATAATCAACATATTTAATAATATTATCATCCACTACACAAGGAGACGCCATATTACAATAATAATGTATACCTTCACTCCTAATAATCCCCATAATATTAAACCATCTATCCTTATAATAAATACTCAAAGAAGGCTCTTTGGCCATCCAAACTCGATTATCACTCTCCCTAATCAAAGTCTTAGCATTAGAAATCATAATCTTTTCTTCATCTTCATAAATAAGAGCAGCTTTATCCCATACACGATGTAAACTACCATCATGCTTAAAACACATAACCCTCATCCACTTTAACTTTTCCATTAGCAATCACTCTCTCACACACAAGTATAACAAAATAACACCATAAAAAAAAGGTTGTTTCCAACCTTTTTTCTTTATGCCGCTCTAACTCTTCTTCTAAGTTTCATAATCAAGAAGCCACCACCAATAACACCTAAGCCACCTAACACATAGAATATCCAAGTAAAGCTTGACTTCTTATCTTCTTTCTTATCTTCATTTCCTTCACTACCAGGAACATCCTCTAAATCTGCCGCATTATCTTCAATACCTATCAAAATATAATAATCTCCCTCAAAATTAATCAAATAATCATCAATCGTATACTCACTATTTATATTCTTAATACTAGTAGAAGTATTAATAGGGAAAGAACTAGTATATTGCTTAAATGCTTGACCTGAAACAGCTCCACTTTGATATATTGAGAAGATCTCACTTTCACTACCATCAGGAACAATACCCATAAAGTAAACCTTATCACGATCATTAATAACACTCATATCCTCAAAATAGAAACTATTCTTAGTATCATTTAACTTCTGCAAAATAACACGATCAAATGTAATATCTGTCTTAATAGCTTCACTAATATTATTCAACATCGTATTATCTACAACTTTAAACTTATTATCACTAGGTAAAATAATAAACTCTTCAACATTCTCATTACCAGCACTATCCCTTACAACATACTTATGATGACCCACATTAGAACAAGTAACATACGTATTACTATTCTTATCTTCATCGCTATATATCTCTCTGTTATTAAAATAATAAGACACCTTAACAATACCACTATTATCATTAAATATCACCTTAATTGTCTTAGAAATAAAGATCTTTCCTTCTTCTAATTCTCCTTCACCATCATTCATAAGACTAATCTCTGGAATCGCCTTATCAAAACTAAAGACATAACCACTACCACTACTATAATTTCCTACACTATCTACAACTCTATAATTAATCATGATTTCTATTATTTCTTCATTATTAGCTAAAGCCGTATAAGCTAGAATATATTGCGTAGGATCTTCAACCTTCTTCCAACTATTATCACTACCACCTAAAATTTGATATTCATAACTAAACTTACCAGTTGAATCACTAGCACCACCTAATTTAAAGTATAAATAATCACTATTAGTAACTACATTACTATCAACATCTACCTTACTAACACCATCATAACTATACTCAATCGTACCCAAAGTAGGAGCAACATTATCCATTACCTTAAATACCACATCTAAACTAGCTTCATTACCACTACTATCAACACTATTAAGCACTCCCACATATCTAGCATATTCAGTACCAACTTTATCACCTACACTTAAAGATGTAATGCTAAACCTTATATTACCATCATAATTATCCTCTACACGAATATTATTATTTAACCAGTTCTTCAAGTAATTAATCATCTTCTCATCTTCATTTTTACCTGAATACTTCTTAACATCATCAATAATATCATCATAAACTAAGCTACCATCATAACTACTAATAACCTCACCATTATAATAATACTTAGGAGCAACCTCATCCTTTACCCTAACAATATACTCTAATAAACTCTCATTATTATTTGAATCTATCGCCTTAAACACAACACTATAATAACCTATTTTCATAAATCTTATAGAGACTATATCAAACAAACTATCTCCTTCTCCATACACAACATCATAATCCTCAGTATTAGAATACCTATCACCATCAGAAGAATACTTAATAGAACCAATAGTTACTGATTTATAATTACCATCTTCATAATCATAAGCCTCCAATGGATTCAAACACTCTTCATTACCAGCATCAAAGCAAATCAAAGCATCATCATAATCTAACAAATAGTCATACCCAACTTCATCTACGTTGCCATCCTTAACATTATCATCCCTAATCTCTGGCCCGTTTTTATCTATTACTTTAATAGTAATATTCTTTTCAACAAAGTTACCAGCAAAATCTGTTACCCTATACGCAAACACATAAGTTCCCACTTTATAGAACGTATACTCAGTGTAACCTGTCTCTTCATTGTAATATTTCCAAGAATATATTTTATTATCTTTTGCTAATACTTGTTTACCTTCACGTTCTACAAAATCAATTTCGTTACCATCTAATTTATATTTTAATGTATACTTATTAGTTTCTTTAATTACGCCAAGTTCATCAAAACCATAAGTATCTTTACCTGCAACACCTTTATCTTGATATGTCACTCCATCTTTACTTGTTATTTGCAAAGTGAAAATATTTTTAAGACCTGTTTCATTAAATGTCATCGTAGGCTTTACAACATCCTTAACATTCATAAACAAGTACACTGGATTAGCTTCATTTCCTGCTTCATCCGCATATGTAAATTTAAAAACATACTCACCTATAACCTCTAAATTTTCACTATAATTAGACCATGTATTATCGATATTAATATTACTCATCTCCGAATAATCAGGACCAACATCCATAAACAATCTATCTGTTTCCACTGCTGATGAATACATTAATCCATCTACCCTCTTAATGAATGCCTTAACAATATTCTTTAAAGCAGTATCCCTATCTGTCTCATCATCCACCAAAACAGCAACATCTAAAGAATAACAATTACGTGACCAACAATTACTTCCATCTACACTATAAGAATCTTTCTTTTCACTAATATAATTTCCTAAATGTTTACCACCGACATTAACATTTATCACTGGTTTCTCAAAATCTAGAGACTTAGTATAACTCTGCTTAATGCCCGAAATATTATATGTATCTATTATCATTGTATCAATCTCATCTTTTAACTGATCAATTTTTATTCCACTCTTCTCAATAATATCTTTAATCATTAATTCAGTACCAGAACTTAACTTAATTGCTTCAGCCTCTCTTCCACATTCATCAATAAGATCCATATATGAAGAAGAATAAACCTCACACCTATAACTATCATTACGCATTATAATTTCTAAACTTATTCCTTGCGTTGTCTTCAACAAAACATTTATTTGATTCATATCATTATTTAATTTTATTGATAAACCTTTCAACACATCTTTACTATATTTTTCGTTACTTACCCCTGCTCCATCAAAGTTAATACCTTTATTTTCAGAATATACTTTAACATAAATTTCTTCCATATGCCCCAACGCATCACTAACTTCAATCCTATAATATCCATCTACAAAGTCAAAATAGTAATTACTACCTCCTATATTAAAATCATGACTAGCAACATTAGTTGTTTCAATAACCTTAGTTTCTACGCCAGTACCCATATTAACTACGTTAATACTTATAGCACTGTTGAAATACTCATTATTATTTATAATTTTTACTACTATACCAGAATCAAATATCTTTATTGTCTTCTTGTCTTCTACATCATCCCTAACTGACTCTACATTAAATGTTATCTTAGGAGCCGCATTATCAATATAAATATCACCAACAGTAACAAAACTATAATTACCATCAACATCCTCCGCATAAACAACTAACCTATAATTTCCACCTATAAATGCATCATTTTCTTTTATTACTACTTCATAACTATCATTCAAACTACCGCTCAAACAAATATCCTTATTGTTAGAACAACTATTATAAATAGACTCAAAATCACTGAGTGTATCAACATTAGTAGTATATTCTCTGTTATTTAACCTCTCTAAAATAAATCTCTTTTCACTTAACTCCGCAACACTATTCTTAGTAAATGTAAATGTATTATCTTTACCCAATGTTGTTATACTCTTATCTTTATCTTCACCACTAAACACTAATTCAGGATCTCTAGTATCAAATTTAACTTCAATCTCCTGTTCTCCTATCTTTTTAGAATCTGCTTCAATCTCATAACTATCATACACAATTACTTTAATAGTTGCATCTATAACACCATTAACAAATAATTTATTGAAAACTTCATTACTTTCTTTAATATTTATAACTTCCGTTACACCACTTTTATCTATATCAGTAAATCTAGTTAACTCTTTATACTCTTCTCCATCCTTATAATAAACTTCGATTGAAGTAATCGGATTAGTTGCATTATAAACATTAATAGTTAAGTTCTTTCCTTTTTCTTCTACAATATAATCGCCCAAAATTAACTCAAACCTTCTATCAGTATTTTTAGTTAATGTATAACTTACACTATCGCTATAATTACCCGCTCTATCAACTAACTGCGTTGCAAACACAAAGGAGTTATCTGCTATCGCTTGACTACATTGTCCTTTTCTCACACCAGAACTTACATCAATTGTACAATATGTTTCCTCATTATGAGTAATATTAACACTAACAACATCACTATCAATATTCTTGACATCATAATTCAAATACAAATCATCAGTAGTAGAACCATTTCTTGCCAAAACGAAACCTATTTTATCCATATTATTCTCAGGACTAACATTATCTAACTTAACAGTAATACTCTTCTCACTAGACTCGTTATCTAACAAATCAATTACCTTATAATTTAATGTATATTCTCCACTAACACTAGCTTCTGCACAAACTAAATTTTTAGCACTTAAATCGTTACCTAAAGTAACTGGATCACACACACCCTTTAACTCATATTGAATTTCTTTATACAAACCATCATGATCAGAAATCTTAATAAATCCAACCTTCATTTGTGAATAATAAGTATTACTGATACCAGATATATTATCACTATCATTACTATCATATAAAAGCGCACCATTACTATCATATAAAAGCGCTCCAATTTCAATATTATTAGACTCAACAGACACCGCCTTAAACGAGTAACTTTCACTTGTATTTCTAGATTCATCTTCTAAATAGAAAGTTATGTTTCCTGTTATATTTTCTCTTAATGTAATTGCAGTTTGTAAGCTCTTTCCAGTATCTCCTAATGTAATCTGTCTTCTATCACAATCATTCTCGCCATAACATATCATAATATATAAACGTGTTGTGCCATCTGCCCTAACAGCATCACTAACACTTCCTTCAGGAATAAACAAGCTTAACCCACCCTTATAATATAACATATATGAATCTGAATCGCCATTTATTACAACACTCTCAGTATTAACCTTTTCTTTAACAATAGTACCCTTTAATGATAAATTTTCATTAAATACAGGTATATCATTATCTATATTAGTAACAAAGATTTTACGATATACATCATTTCCCCATACATCTCTTAATTTAAATACATAAATTCCGTTTTCATTAAGATCCTCAACAGAATACTTTTCATCAACACGAGACACACTTATTTCAGGAACTATCATTTCAAACTCATTATTTTCAGATATAACTAATTCCCCTTTAATTCTATACGTCACATCATCTATCATGAACTTACTATCTTCTATCGTATCTACTATTGTTCCATCACTAGACAACACTTTACTATGAATTATATCTACTATATATTCTTGCCCATCAATAGTAACTTTCCTAACCCCATTATACAAAGAACTATTCGTATATCTCATGCCATAACCTCTAACTCCTATACTATAATCATAATCAACTCTATTGTAAGATATACTCACAACTTCACTTATATCATAATTTCCAAGATCAACTATAATGTCATGGCTTTTAGAAAATTCTTGATTATCTAACTCAAGAACATAATCCTTACCATTTTTATTAATAGTTCCAATATACAACACATAACTGCTACTATTTCCAGCCTTATCCTTAGCAATAATATTAACGTAACCATTTTCGGTAATCGTCTGATTTAACTCTCCAATATTACCTTCCACACAATCATTTGTGCCATCCAAATTAGTTATATTGTAACAAGCTAAACCTGACACAGTATCACTTATATTAATAGTAACATTTACATCTTTATTAGTCCTTGTTTTTAAACTATAATAACCACTTTCCTCATCAAGAACTGGCTTTTCATTACTACCATCAAAGAATGATACATCAACACTAATAGTTGGTCCTTCTATATCGTATATTACAGTATCATCAAAAATCTCCACATTACCTAGCAAATCACTAACTATTATTCCAATATATACAGTAGAACTTGTATCTATTTCAATAGTAAACTGATTATTTCCATCATTAAGCTTTGCACTTTGTCTACAATTCTCATTTTCTACACATCTTTCTGCGTCTTCTTTCGAGATACTACTAGTAGCATACCATACTACACCTTCAACTCCTCTTTCATCAAGTACTTCATAAGTAGGATTAGCAGTAATATTATCAGCATTAATTCTATTTACACTAGGTCCTACATTATCAATCTTCACAGATTTAAATTCAACCTCACTTACATTTTTTAATTCATCCCAAGCTTTAATATGAATCGCATATTCTCCTTCTAACGCATCCAAATTAGTATACTCATAACCATCTTTTTTATACGTAACTTCATA
This sequence comes from uncultured Bacilli bacterium, assembly GCA_944363575.1. Lineage (GTDB taxonomy): Bacteria > Bacillota_I > Bacilli_A > RFN20 > DUOF01 > CALVUJ01. Next base: position 3,334 of record CALVUJ010000010.1, on the reverse strand, counting down.
TTTTTGTAGGCCAGAATGACCATCCTCGATAGTAAACAAAGTTTCTTCGCTATACACAGCATATTTATCATCAAATGTTCCCCATACAACACTAGGACCAGAATTATCAAAATTAATTCCTTCCTTATACACTATAGACTCATTACCTGCACTATCCTTTACATAGATGTATAATGTATAAGTGCCTGTTAAAGACTTACTAATTGTTATACTATTACTTGGCAAACTACCAGAACCACTATTTTCACCTTCAAAAGAATCACCATTAACAGTTTCATCATTTCCGCCTTCTTTTAACAAATACTTATACTCACTAGCGCTAGCCTTATCATAAGTAAACTCAACATCCAATGTAATCGACTGTACCCACTCACCAGTATACTCTTCAATATTAATTGTATAACCTGTTCTATCGAACACATCAATAGTAATATTTTCAGCACTAGTATTTCCAGCATTATCAATAACAGTTAATGTATAATCTCCATTTTCACTAACCTTACAAGTATAATTATTTTCTAATAAAGTACATGCTGTTTCATTCAAAGTAACACTATTGACACCGCTACCAACATCGCTAACTGTACCAACAATATCAACACTAGCAGCATTTGTATACTCCTTTGGCACCGTATAACTAACAATCTCAGGATTCACATAATCAAGTTTTAATTCAATAACTTTATCTACACAATAATCCTCACTATATACACAAACATCTACATCTAGAGTATAAGTTCCCGCTAATCCTTCACCATCAATAGACACCACATCACTTGTAGTCCTACCAGAAATATCAGTTTCTTGTATCTCATACTTAATCCACTTAGTCATGCCATTCAAACCAGAAATCGTTAATAAATTCTTACTATTACTCCACTCGCTACTATACTCATAACCTATAACAATATACTTAACAGTTAAATTATATGTACTTACATTACCTGCAAGATCTGTAACTTTTACTACATAGTTATTATCACCAGAACTTAAAGTATATTCACTATTACTAAATTCAACATCATTAATCACAACACTAGCAATATCACTAGATACCCTATCAATTTCAAAATATAACTCTTCATAAAGAGAATAATATACACCTTCATTGATTGGTAAATACTTATAAGTATTTTTAACTTTAATCTCTACTTCAGGTGCCACATTATCTACATCCATCTTCAAAGTATAAACTTCCTCGTTACCTGCATAATCTACAACCTTAACATAGATATCTTTAGGTTCACTAAATTCCCAACTCATCTCGCTAACATAAGTTCCATTATCTAAACTATATGTAACTTCTTTAACTTGCTCATACTCATCTTTATTAACTACTACATTACTTTGATTAATTATCGTAGGATTCTTAAATTGTCCATTATCAAGTTTATACTTGCTATTAATACTAACTTCAACATCTACACTATTATCAATAACAACGTTATTAATTATCATTGTCTTAGAAGTAGTATTATCTGCTATATCAGTAGATTTAACATTAAGTTCAATATCACCCACGAAATTATCGTTGCTATTAACGGTTACACTAAACCTACCTGTAACACCCATATACGTTCTATTCTTTCTAGTTACAACACTTTCTCCAAGTTCATATTGAACACCATTAATAACAAACACTTTACCCTTCTCAGTATTAAGAACATTTACACTTCCACTATTCCAAGTTACTACATCATCACCTATTGTATAAGTAATGTCACCAATATTAACCTTACTTTCACTAATACTATAAGTATCAACCCAAGTAACCTTATTATCCTCTAAGGTATAAATAACACCATCTATTACAACTGTATTACCTTCAATGCTAGATTTACCACTCGCCCATATTACTTCAGTATCCTTTATCGTATATACAACACCATTTAATCTAAATGTTCTATTAACACTAATTGAAGAATTCTTAAATAAACTATGACTAGCAATACTAGCACTCTTCACACCATCACTAAATATAACTTCACCAGTAAATGTACTACCCCTCTTGCAATAGTAAACACCTTCATATAAACCACAATCAGCACTACTATCAATGGCCATACTAGTAACATCCACAGGTGTCTTATCTATCACTACACTAACATAACTACAAATATTTCCACTCTCATTACCTGCTCTATCAGTAATACTATTAACACATAATTTATATACACCCTCATTCAAGTTATATGTCGGAATCACACTAGATATCCCTATATTAACATCTACATTACCCGTATAAATATTAACCATTTCACTACCACTAACCATACGCCAAGAATAAGTAACTGATATTGCTTTAGAAGCAAATCCACTATCATTATCTGCAATCTTTATATAATACTTAGCTTCTTGTCTAGGATCTTCATCAACTGTAAACTCTACTGTTGGAGCAACATTATCATATACATACTCAAATATTGAATAACCTGAAGGATATTTCAAATCATCATTCTCTAACCTAACTACAAATGCGCCCGCTACAAACTCTATACTTAAATTACCTGTTATCTCTCTAGTTACTATTACTACCCCGTCTTTAACTAAGCAACTATATCCATCAGGACAACTCTCGACACTTGCAATATTCTTACCTCTTGCCTCTAATATGAATGTGGCAATACCATTTGTATAATATTTTCCTCCAACTTCTACATCTTGTGGCCTTATAAAGAACGTAGCATCTTGTATATCTATTGTTTCCGTTAACTTCTCATTAAAATTACCCAAAGCATCTACAAACATTTTCTTATCTATACTTATCGTAGTTTTGCCTGTATTATTTGCCATTATCGTATGCTTCTTTGTAAGAACCACTACAACTTGACTATCCACAATTTTTACCAAAACAGACTCATCCCCACAAACAATTATTTGTTCTGCCTTTTGCCATTCTACTTTACCTTCATTGATTGTATACTCTACTGTTTCTATTATGAATTTATTATCAGTTGTTATTGTAGCTTCTTTATTTATACCAGATTCACTCCATGTTACTTTATCAGTACCTATCGTATACTCTACTTCTCCTATTGTAAATTTGTTATTTACAATATCCACACTCAATACAACATTACTTCCATTCAAATCAATTGTATATTTTATACCATCTAATATAAAATTCTTAATTCCAGACAAACTATCACTAATATTATATGATAAAGAAATATCTGTATTCTCTACCACTTTACCATACACATAAATATTATTTGCATCTTTCTCTATACTAGGTCCTTGTATATCTTTGTTAACCTTTATTGTTACTAATATACTTCTTCCTACATGATCAAATAATTCAATATCAGTTGTAACACTTATATTTGTTAACCTT
>CALVUJ010000009.1 GCA_944363575.1 uncultured Bacilli bacterium | reverse complement strand
GGAAATTCATCGATGGTGGTTATATCAAGTTCGCCATAGATTGTATGTGCTAAGGTACGCGGGATAGGTGGCGCACTCATTAAAAGTAAATCTACTTTCTTCCCTTTTTTCTTTAGTTCTTGTCTTTGTTTTACCCCAAAACGATGTTGTTCATCAATAATTGCTAAACCCAGTTTATGAAATTCAACATCTTTTTGAATTAAGGCATGCGTACCAATAACAATATCTATTTCACCTTTTTTTAATTTTTCTTTTATTTCTTTCTTTTTGTTATTGTTTAAATCACTAACTAGTAATTCTATTGTTAAAGATGTTTTTTCTAGTAATTTAACGATATTTTTGTAATGTTGCCTAGCTAGTAAATCTGTTGGAGCCATAAAAGCCCCTTGCTCTTTTGCTAAACAACATGCCACTAAAGCAATGATAGCTACTAATGTTTTCCCGCTTCCTACATCACCTTGTACTAACCTATACATGATAGATGAACTTTGCAAATCATCAAGTATTTCTTTTACCGCATTACTTTGAGCATTACTTAATTTGTATGGCAATGAATTTATAAATTCATTAACCTTTTCAATATCTATCTTCTTGGCTTCGTTTTTATCTATCTCCTTAATTTTTCTTTTATTTATTTCTAAAGTTAAAACAAACTCTAATAATTCTTCATATTTTAAATGCCTGTATCCTTTATTAACATCTTGCATATTAGAAGGAAAATGCACTAACTCTAATGATTTTAGTTTGCTATCTAATTTGTATTTTTTCATTAAACTAATTGGTAATGTATCTAATGCTTGCCCTGTATTTTTATAATACTCTAATCCCTCTTTAACTATCTTTTGAAACTCGTTATCTTTAAAACCCTCTATTAATTTATAAAAGGAAAGCATCTTTGTATAATAATCAAAATAAATATTACTTGCTAAAATAGTTTTATGATAATAATCTAACTTACCAACAATTTTTACATATTTATTAATATGTAAAAGATTTACTAAATAATCTCTATTAAAAATTGTAATAGTATATATTTCTTTATTAATTTCTACTAAAAATTGTAATCTTGATAACTTGTTTCTAATTCTTTGTAGTTTCACTTCACTATATATTTTAGCAAGGCATACTACTCTTTTATTATCAGCATCTTTGTTTAATACAGTAACGTTTAAGTCTTCATATCTTTTAGGGTAATAATTAACTAATTCTTCTAATGACAAAATATTTAACTTACTTAAATAAGTTAATCTTCTTGATGTAAACTTTATTTCTGTAATCATTTTATTCCCCCTTTTAAAAAAGGGGTCTCCCCCTATTCTACTCCTATTATATAACTATACACAGGTTGCATCCCTAATTTTACATCTATCTCCACTGGATATTTATCTTTTAAATAACCTACTATTTTATTAGTTTCATCTTCTTTAGCATCTTCTCCTGCAATAATGGTTACAATTTCACTAGTTTCATCAATCATTGATTCTAACAAAGTGATCGTAGCATCTACTTTATCTTCTTTACAAGTAACAATATTTTTACCATTAAGCCCCATAAAGTAATTTTCTTTTATTTCAATACCATTGATATTAGTATCCTTAATGGCAAAAGTAACTTGACCAGTTTTAATGTTATCCATAGCTTCGCACATTTGCTCGTAATTTTCATCTATTTCACAATATGGATTGAACATCATACATGCTACCATTCCTTGTGGTATTGTTTTAGTAGGTATTACCTTGCAATTTACACCTTCTACTACTTCACTTGCTTGGTTCGCAGCCATAATGATATTAGAATTGTTTGGTAAAATAAACACATTTTCAGCATTAAGACGATTAATAGCTTCTACAAAATCTTCAGTTGAAGGATTCATTGTTTGTCCCCCACTTACAATTTCATCTACTCTTAAGTCTTTAAACATTTGGTTTACACCTTCACCTACAGAAACAGAAATAATTCCATATTTTTTCTTTTCTTTTTTAACTATTTCTACTTCCGTATTCTTTTCTTGCTCTTTTTCCATAATGTTTGAATGTTGTAGTTGCATATTCTCTACCTTTAAAGTAACAAATTCACCAAATTGTTGAGCATAATTAAAAATATTACCAGGTTTTAAAGTATGAATATGTACTTTGACGATATCATCGTCTTGCACTACTACTATTGAATTCCCATGATTTTCTAAAACACTTTTAAATCTAGAAGGAACAAAATTCTTTTTTCCTTCTTTTTCTGGAGATAATCTCATAATAAATTCAGTACAATAACCAAATTCGCTATTTTCAATTTTGCTTTGTGCTGATGCTTGAACTTTTTCTTCTTCATTTTGTTGCACTGTTGCTTGAAATCTTTCGATTATATTGTTATTTAAAGCACTTAAAAAACCATCAAAGACTTTAATTAAACCCGCTCCTCCAGAGTCCACTACTCCTACTTCTTTTAAAACAGGTAACAAATCTGGTGTTCTTTGCAAAGAAGCTTTAGCTTCATTAAGCAAATACTCCATACATTCTTTAATGGTTATTGGTTTTTCTAATCCATCTACATAGTGTTTTAAAGCAACTGAACTCTCCCTAATAACAGTTAAGATAGTACCTTCAACTGGTTTCATTACCGCTTTATATGCCACATCTTTTGCAGATATTAAAGCATCAGCAAAATCATAACAATTTGCTTCTTTTTTACCTTCTAGCCCTGCTGCAAACCCTCTAAATATTTGTGATAAAATAACTCCTGAATTACCCCTTGCTCCCATTAGTAATCCCCTAGAAAAGGTTTTCGCAACATCATATATATTTGTTGTATCTATATTAGCAACTTCTTTAGATCCAGAAGTCATTGTTAAATTCATATTAGTTCCCGTATCTCCATCTGGTACAGGGAAGACATTTAAAGCATCTATCTCAGGATAACAATTAAATAAATTATTAGCCCCAGAAATGATCATTTGCTTTAAGGTATGACCATTTATCGTTTTCATTTATATTCCCCCATAAAATCACACATTTTTAATATTTTTTACAAATACATTAATAGATTTAAATTTTATATCCAATGTTTTTTCCAACACATATTTTACTTTTTTTTGCACTTCACTTACTACTTCTGTCATTTTTAGCCCATAAGCTACGACAATGTACATTTCTACTTCTACTCCACTCTTTGTCTCTCTAGCAAAAACTCCTTTACTATAATTTTCAATACGTAGTAACTCTGCAATTCCTGCTCTGAAACCAGTTTTAGGTGCCATTCCTACTACGCCATAACATTCAGTTGCTGCATTACCGGCAATTGAAGCTATAGCATCCATCGTTATAGAAATATTACCTTTAGCACTATTTTTTTCAATCGTCATAATATGCCTCCTAAATGCAGTTTCATTATATAATATTAAACTATCTTTTGCAAACTTTATCTATCAATTTTATTATTCTTATTAAAGTATATTGTCTTTATTTTTTAAAAAGTCCAAAACATCATTGTTAGATTTGCCTTTTTTACTATTTTTAGTTATAATTCTCTTATGGATCTTTAGCTCAGTTGGTAGAGCACTTGCTTGACGTGCAAGGGGTCACAAGTTCGAGTCTTGTAAGATCCACCATACTTAATTTTTAATAGTAGGTGTACTAAATTTGTATATATGTGTGTGAATCATTTTCTTAATTTGCTATGTATAAAGATAAATAAATTTAGAAATATTAGGTATAATATTTTTGTTGAAGTTGAGGAAAGGTGTATATGAAGTTTGATGATTTTTTTTAAAGAATTTATCAAAGATACCATCAGTAATTCTTTATTGATAAAGTTTAAAGATGGTCAGGTAGTAGATTTTCATTTTTCTTTAAATTAAGATATTGAAGGTCAACGTATGGTTGCTAATGATAGTGTACCTATTTTGAAAATATCTAATTATTCTTCATTTATAAATAGACTAGGACTTTTATTGGATTTAATGGAAAAGTTTCATGAAAATGATAAGGATTATTATAATTTGGATAATTATCAGTTTAAGAGATATTTATTAATGTCTTTGTTTTCTAACATGAATGAAACTGATTTTAATTATCCTTTGGAATATTTATCTAAAATGACCGAAGCATATTCCACTAACTATGACTTCAGTTTAAAGAAACTTGTTGGAAAGATTAATATTAAGGGAAAAGAAATTGAAATATATGAAACACTTTCTAAAAATCTTGCTAGTATGGAAGCTCCTGTAAAAAAATGTTTTATTTTTAAATCGGGTAATGATGAAGTTAACTCTCCAAAAATTTATTATTATATTGCTAATAAAGTTTGCCACATTATGGCCATTCAAAATAATAAAAACATTGAAAAAAATGAATTATCTAAAATACTTGATCGCTACTTTAGAAAATTAGATAAGGGATTAAATGATATTGAAAGAACAGATAATACAGAAAGCATAAAAGATATTTCGCCTAATTTTTTGGCTACCCTTACTCTATTTATAGCTTCCTTACCGGAAATAAGTAATTTTTCTATGAATGATTATTCTCCTCTACGTTATATGAATAGAGTAGGTGTTTTTTCTTCTCGTAACGATGATACAAATAAAGTTGATAGCATTCAAACTAATATTACTAATAAATTTTTATTGACTGGGCTACGTTTATGTGAACATTTTGATTTCCCAAATTATTTTTTTAATAATCTTTTTATGTTTAAAAAAAGTGGATATGTAAAAAAAGATGATAATATTATTTATACTTTGTATGAAAGTCTAAATAAAGAAAATTTAAAAAAAGGAAAAATATATTGAAATCAAGTTGCATATCATATATAATAACTAGGCATGCAGATGTAGTTCAGTGGTAGAACACAACCTTGCCAAGGTTGCTATGGGGGTTCGATTCCCCTCATCTGCTCCATTTGAAGACAACTTACGAGCCTATAAAGTTCGTAAGTTTTTATTTTGTATAAAACTATATAATTTATTAAAATTAGGTTATCAAAAAAATAAGGAACATCTTTATAATAAACATTTAATAGACAATAAACTTAATAATTATCTTTTTTCAGTTGGTAATGAAACATAAGAAAAGGTAGAATTTTTAATAAATTGTTATGTTAAAAATGATAAAAATTCGACTCAAAAGTTAAAAAAATTAATATACGACTAAAAATGTGTATGGGCAAAACCAAATTTTATCAACATCCAGCACTATGAATTTATACTCTTTATAAATTTTGTTATGGGAAATTCCCGTAGTTCCTCTATTCATCAAAATTAAAATCCAAATACACATAATTGTTCATGTCATAGGCTAAATTGCTTTCTATCAATCTATTGGCAACTTTACAACATTTAGAAATTCTTTTACCATTAAATAATGGATCAATATATCTAATTTTTGCCCCGTGATGTACATAATAAACATCTTTAGGTTCTACTTTTGATATTTTTACTTTCTTAGCATTTTTCCAAATATTAAATATTTTATTATATTTAGAATTTTCTATAATATTGATTACATCACTTTCTTTTAATTCATATAAATCTTTTTTAGATATTTTATTTTCATTACTTAATCTTTTTAAAATATCCGCTAGTAACTGCATAGAATATCTAGTTCTATCATCACGATATATAATAGATAATCTGCTTGTAACTTTTACAAAATTTCTAGCTATTTTTTTAGTCCTAAAACCCAGTTCTATTTCATTTTCTTCATTCAATTGAATCTCTATATCATTATAAATTTCTTTAATACTTTCAAAATCTAACAATTTATACGTAAACAAAGAATTTGAAAGAGAATACTCTAATCTGTCAGCACATAGTTTTGGAGTATCATTATCTGCAATTGGATATAAGTGATAATTATCTACTTCTTCTATATTAATTTTATCTCTTTTTAATAGGGTCATTATTTCTTTAGAATTTTCAATTGTTTCTGTGGTTAAATCTTCTGTTGACTCTTGTATCACATAATCTCCATTTAGAAAGTCTACACAATGTTTAAATACTGGTGTGGATATGTCATGAAATAACCCAGATAAAGTTTGTTTTTTGTCATGTGTAAAATGCCACACAATTAGAGCAACCGCTACAGAGTGGTCTAAACTTGAAAAGAAAAAATCACTTTCAAATAAATCAGAGTATATAGTACCACAAGTAACACTGATATATTGTTGCAATAATAATTCTTTTGTATCTATGTAGTCGTTTAACCATTCTGGAAAATCAGGCTCTAAAATTTTAAAATAATCTTTTATTTCTTTACTAACATTATCATAATATTTACTCATTTATATCACATACACCTTCTTCAATTTCATAGTCTCAGCACCATCAACAATTAATGACATTAATATAAGCATATTAAAAGCACCAATAAAATCAAGTATATTTCTGCAATTTTGTAAATAAAAAAAATACTTTTTAATTATAGCTATGCAAGATACCAATATTCAAAATAAAAAAAGAATCTTATACTAAGATTCCTCTTCTACATTTTCATCTATACTAAATGCTTGTGTATGATAATCTATTTCATATGCAAGAATTTCTACCAAATAATTATAATCTACATTCATTTCTTTAGTTTCTTTATCCCATGTAAAATAATAGTAATAATTTTCCTCATCTATTCCTACTAAAATAAGTTCATTATCGGTAGTCTCTCCAATTATTATCGTATTATCAGGTATATTATATTCACTCCTTAAACTACTATTAAAGTTATTATAATATAAACCTTTTTTATCTTCTTTATCATTTGTTAAATAATATAGAGTAACATCAAAATATCTTCCTCCATTAGCAAGTAAATAAATTTGCAAAAAATCTGCAGGAGTGACAATACCAACTTTAGCTTCTATCTCATTTAATGTCCCTTCCATACTATCGTCTATACCTCTATATAAAATTACTTCATCATCATAGCCTAATAAAGGCCTATACAACTTTAAATATTCAGAATTTCCCTCTTCACACACATCTATAATCTCTTGTATTTCAATTCTTTCCATAATTATTCCTCCTAATATACTTTGATTATAAATTATTTAATTAGTTTTTACACTATTTGAAGTTTATTTTTTTGTTTTATGTTAAAATTGTAAGTATTAAAGGGGTGTTTGTATGTCTTTTTCGATGGATATTAAAAATGAAATTGTTCGTTATGAATACTCTTTGAGTGAAAAGAAAGCTTTACTTTCTTCATTAATAAAAGTAAATGGCACTCTTAGTGTTACTAAAGATAGTTTTGTTATTAATGTGCGTACAGAGAATGCTAAAATTGCTAAATTGATATTTTTGATTATTCAAGAGATGTATCATATTGATTGTAGACTTTTAGTTTCTAAGAAAAATAAATTAAATAAAAATAATGTTTATATCGCTCAAATTAGAAACAATGGATTAAACATTTTAAATGATTTAGAAATATTTAAAGAAGGTAATTTAGATTGTTTGCCATCTAGTAAAATATTAGTTAAAGAAAATGAAAAAAGAGCATATTTAGCAGGATGCTTTTTAGCTAATGGAAGTATTAACAATCCTTCATCAAAGAACTATCATTTAGAAATATCTACTAACACATTGAAACATGCCGAATTTTTACAAAAACTTATTATAAAATTCAACCTTAATCCTAAAATAATAAAAAGAAGAAACAAATATGTTGTCTACTTAAAACGATCTGAAGAAATATCAGACTTTTTGAGAATTATTAATTCACAAGTTGGTGTTTTAGAGTTTGAAGAAGAGAGAATTAATAAAGATTATTGGAATTCTAATAATAGGTTAAATATTTGTGAAATATCTAATGAAGTAAAAACTTTAAATTCTGCAAAAGAGCAATTAGAAGCTATTAATCTAATTATTAAAAACAATAAAGAATATTTATTAGATGATAAGGATAAAAAAATTATTGATATTAGATTAAATAATCCTGAAATTAATTTACAAGAAATTGCTGATTTATATATGCAAAAATATAATAAACCTATTAGTAAATCTGGGGTTAATCATCGTATTAGAAAAATTAAGCAAATTGCTAGTGAAATAAAGGAGGAAAAAAATGAAACGGAGTAGTGCTATTTTTCTTAGTATCTCTTCCTTACCATCTAAATATGGAATTGGCACTTTAGGAAAAGAGGCTTATAAATTTGTTGATTTTTTAAAGGATTGTGGTTTTTCTTATTGGCAAATTTTGCCTTTTAATCCTACTGGGTTTGGTAACTCTCCATATCAATCTTTTTCTACTTTCGCAGGCAATCCTTATTTTATTGATTTAAAAGAATTAAAAAAGGAAGGCTTGTTATCTAGTTATGATTTAAGTAAATATAAGTATGTTGATAATGATTTTGTAGATTATGGGCTACTATATCAAGAGAAGTTTAAAATATTATATAAAGCTTATAAAAAGGGATATTTTTCTTTAGAAAAAGAAATTAATAAATTTAGTGAAGAGAATAGTTATTGGTTAGATGATTATTGTTTATTTATGGCTATTAAAGATTATTTAAATGGATGTAGTTTTTTATATTGGCCTGAAGATATTAAAAGGAGAGAAGAAAAAGCTTTAGTTCATTATCGTAATTTATTAAAAGATAAAGTTGAGTTTTATCGTTTTATTCAGTATGTTTTTTATAAGCAACTTAATAATTTGATAAAATATATGGATAGTAAAGAAATTAAGTTTATTGGTGATTTACCAATTTATGTTTCCATGGATAGTAGTGATGTATGGTCTAATGTTAATTTATTTTTGTTTGATGGTGAATATAATCCTAAATTGGTAGCAGGTGTTCCTCCTGATTATTTTAGTAAAACTGGGCAATTATGGGGTAATCCACTTTATAATTATGATGAGATGAAAAAAGATAATTATGCGTGGTGGGTTCAAAGAGTTAAACACATTAGTAAATATTGTAAGATTGTTAGGATAGATCATTTTAGGGGCTTTGAGTCGTTTTATGCAATTAAATATGGTAAAAATGATGCTATGAAAGGAAAATGGATAGAGGGCCCAGGGGTTGATTTTTTTAAGGTGATTAAAGGGAAATGTCCTGATGTTGAGATTATTGCTGAAGATTTAGGAATTATTACTAAAAAAGTAAAACTTTTAATTGAAGAGTGTGGCTATCCTGGGATGAAAATTTTACAGTTTGCTTTCAATGGTAAAAAAAGTAATCCTTATTTACCTAAAAATCATATTCCTAATAGTGTTTGTTATATTGGTACACATGATAATCAAACGCTTAAAGGTTTTGTAGATTCTTTAGATGAAACGGATATTGATTATATTAGGCATTGTTTTAGATTTAAAGAAGAAAAAGTAGAGAATCTTTTGATTAGAGGACTCTTTAATTCAAAATCTAATTTAGTTGTAATAAATGCATGTGATATGTTAAAGTTGAATGATGAATATAGATTAAATATTCCTTCTAAAACAAATGATAAAAATTGGTCTTTTAGGCTTGTTTCTTTTAAAGAATTATTTAAATTAAAAAATAAATATTATAAGTTAAATAAGAAAAATAATAGGGTTTAATTTATTAACATGAAAAAAGAGAAAAAAAACGAACTTTCTCTTTTTTATTTTCTATTTAATTAAGATAATTTTGTTTACTTAATCAGTTGTTACTGCGACATTGTCTTTTTTAAAGTCGGCATTTTTGTTTATTAAAGATCCGGTATATTGTGTGTTATCCATGGTTACTACTACAGAATCTGCATCTGCTCCTTCATAGTAAGCATAAACCGCCATATAACCTTCTGCAGAGATTTTACTATTTGTAATCTTTAAGGTTGTGGTTTTATCATACACATATACACCTTCAGACCTATCTCCTACGACAACAGCAGCACTGACAACTTCATTTCCTGAATCCCATTTTTTGGTTAAATAACTATCGGTTTTATCTGTTAGCCACTTTCCTGAGAAAGTAATTTCACTATCAGTAATAGTTATCGTTCCACTTCTAGCAATAACAGCTTGTCTGTTTCCACTAATTTTACTGTTTGTGATTGTTACTGTTATAGGAACGTTAATTAAAATTGTAGCATCATCGTTATCTATAACAACTCCGTCTGTAGAGTCATAAATACGTCCGTTTGTAACAAACTCCGAGTTTACAAGTTCAATTACTGCTGGATATTCAATATTTTGAAGTTGATTAGCATTTGTTGTAACTGCATATACGTTTGCTTCAATTTTAGAACTAACAACCTTTAATTTTTCAGCATTTCCTTCTGGATATAAAGCAGTTGAATCCGTTACCATATTAACTGATTCTAGAGTCATAGATGCTCCTTCATTAATGTGATATGCTGCGATTATTCCTTCAGTGATTGTTCCTTGAGCTAATCCCAAATTGTAATTTAAATTACCATTTTTAATTGTTAAACTTGCTGATTTATTTTCTTCTTCAACAATTTCAGTTGTTGTTCCATCAACATTTAATTCATAGTTGTTTAAATCTACTACTACATTTTTATTTGTAATACTCATATTTTGATCATATGTAGAATTTTCATATAATTTAATAGTAATTAAAGTTTCTATATTTGAACTTTTAACATTGTCATAAGCTGCTTTAAAATCCGCATATGACGTAGTAGTTGTTTCATTTGTTAAAGAAACGCCTCTAACTATAAACTTAGCATTACCCGTATATTCTTCATATCCTTCATAAGTTACTTTATAGTAAATTTGATATTCTCCAACTTCTTTTACACCAAAATCATTTGTAAAAGTTTTACCATCAAGTGAATATGCAACATTAATTTCTAAGTCTTCATACCCAACATTAAATTTATGATTTTCTCCATCATAGTCATGTTCTGTATTTGTAATAGTAAATTTACTAGAATCAAACGTTTTTGTGTCTTTCCCACATGCACTAATAATAACACTACTAATTACTAGAAACATTGCACATAATAATGCTTTTATTTTTTTCATATTTTTTCTCCTTTCCATTAATTATTATTCGCAGATTAAAAGGTTTTTATAATTGTAAATTTTGAACTTTTTAATTTATAATTAACTTTATTTGATTAGGTTATAATTCTGTTATTTTAGAATTTGGATTTTTTTTGATTATATGTATTTATTTCTTATGCGTTTTATTGTTAAAAAATGGAATAAAATATATAATATGTGGGTACGAAAGGGGAAAAATATGAGTAAGAAGTATGTATATTTATTTAATGAAGGTAATGCTTCAATGCGTAATCTTCTAGGGGGTAAAGGTGCTGGCCTTGCTGAAATGACTAATTTAGGCTTACCTGTTCCTGGTGGCTTTACAGTTACTACAGAGGCTTGTTTGCGTTATTATGAAGATAACGAAACTTTACATCCTGATATTCAAAAAGAAATTTTTGATACATTAGAAAAATTTGAAAAAAGTGTAGGTAAAAAATTAGGAGATCCTAATAATCCTCTTCTATTGTCTGTTAGAAGTGGTGCTAGAGTATCTATGCCTGGTATGATGGATACTGTTTTAAATTTAGGTATTAACGATGAAATTGTACAATCTTTGATTAAGTTAACTGGAAATGAAAAATTTGCTTATGATTCATATAGAAGATTTATTCAAATGTACAGTGATGTTGTTATCAATTTGCCTAAGAGTAGTTTTGAAAGAATTATTGATGAAATGAAAGAAAATAGAGGCGTTAAATTGGACAATGAATTAACTGCTGAAGATTTGAAGGAATTAGTTGCTAAGTTTAAGGCTTATTATAAAGAAGCTAAAAGGGAAGATTTCCCAACTGATCCTAAGAAACAATTGTTAACTGCAGCTGAAGCTGTATTTAGGTCATGGAATAATCCACGTGCTATTTATTATCGTCAAATGAATGAAATTCCTCATGAATGGGGTACTGCTGTTAATGTTCAAATGATGGTGTTTGGTAACATGGGTAATGATTGTGCTACTGGTGTTGCTTTTTCAAGAAACCCATCAACTGGTGAAAATAAAATATATGGTGAGTTCTTAATTAATGCTCAAGGTGAAGATGTTGTAGCAGGTGTTCGTACTCCTATGAATATGTCTCAACTTAAAGATGTAATGCCTGATGTTTATGCACAATTTATAGATACTGCTAAGAAGTTAGAAAAACATTATAAGAATATGCAAGATATGGAGTTTACTATTGAAAAGAATAAACTTTATATGTTACAAACTAGAAATGGTAAAAGAACAGCACAAGCTGCTTTACAGGTAGCATGTGATATGTATGATGAAGGTTTAGTTACTAAAGAAGAAGCTTTGATGCAAATTGAACCTAAACAATTAGACAATTTACTTCATCCAACTTTTGATGCTAAACTTCTAAAATCAACAAAACCTTTAGCTACTGCTTTGCCTGCTTCTCCTGGGGCTGCTTGTGGTCAAGTAGTATTTACAGCTGAATCTGCTGTTGAATGGAAAAATAAAGGCCATAAAGTTGTTTTAGTAAGACTTGAAACTTCACCTGAAGATATTGAAGGTATGCATGTTGCTGAAGGCGTTCTTACTGTTCGTGGTGGTATGACTTCACATGCTGCCGTTGTAGCTAGAGGTATGGGTACTTGTTGTGTTGCAGGTTGTGGTGACATTGCTATGCATGAAGATAAAAAATACTTTACATTACATGGAGAAACTATTAAAGAAGGAGATTATATTTCTTTAGATGGTTCTACTGGTAATATTTATTTAGGACAAATTGCAACAGTTCCTGCTACTATTAGTGGTAACTTTGAAAGAATTATGACTTGGTCTAATGAGTTTAAAAAGCTAGGTGTTAGAACTAATGCTGATACTCCTAGAGATGCTAAACAAGCAAAAGACTTTGGTGCAGAAGGTATCGGTTTATGTAGAACTGAACATATGTTCTTTGATGCAGATCGTATCAAATCAATGAGAGAGATGATTGTTGCTAAAACAGTTGAGCAAAGAGAAAAGGCTTTAGCTAAATTGCTTCCAATGCAAAGAAGTGATTTTGAAGGTTTGTTTAAAGCAATGGAAGGTGCTCCAGTTACTATTAGATATTTGGATCCTCCTCTTCATGAATTTTTACCAACAGAAGAAAAAGATATTATAGCTATTGCTAAAGAATTAAATATAACTACTGATGAATTAAAAGAAGTAATTGCTTCTTTACATGAATTTAACCCAATGATGGGACATAGAGGTTGTCGTTTAGCTGTTTCTTATCCAGAAATTGCTGTAATGCAAACGAAGGCTGTTATTGAAGCTGCTATTAATGTAACTAAAGAATGTGGGTATAACATTGTTCCTGAAATTATGATTCCTTTAGTAGGAGAATTAAAAGAATTAGAATATGTTAAGAAAATTGTAGTAAGCACTGCTGATGAATTAATTAAAAATAGTGGTTTAAATATGAAGTATAAGGTTGGTACGATGATTGAGTTACCTCGTGCTTGTGTAAATGCTGATGAAATTGCTAAAGAAGCAGAATTCTTCTCATTTGGTACTAACGACTTAACACAAATGACATTCGGTTTTTCTAGAGATGATGCAGGTAAATTCTTAAAAGATTATTATGATAAGAAAATTTATTTAAATGATCCTTTCCAAAGATTTGATCAAGAGGGTACTGGTAAATTAGTAGAAATAGCTGTTAATAAAGGAAAAACAACTCGTCCTGATATTAAACTTGGAGTATGTGGTGAACATGGTGGAGATCCTTCTTCAATTGATTTCTTCCATCGTACTGGATTAAGTTACGTTTCTTGTTCTCCATTTAGAGTTCCTATTGCTAGATTAGCTGCTGCTCAAGCTGCAATTAGAAATAAGTAATATAAAGTTTACGCAATAAAAAAGGAGAATGTGAACTATTTAGGGTTCACTTCAAAAGCTCCTTTTTTATTTATGTGTAATTAATAGAAGAGGTGAAGGTTATGTCTCATATGGTAGAAGTAGGCTTTAAGATTAAGAATTCATTGTTAGAAAGTGAAAAGATTTTGCTTGATAATGGTTACGAAGAATATTTTAAGACTCAAACTCACGATATTTACTATTCTAAGGTAAGTATGGAAGGATTAACTGAAAGACAAATGAAAGAAAATTGTATACGGCTTCGTCACAGTGGTAAATTTTTCTATTTTGAAAACATGCACTTGTTAAATGAGAAATATGATCGAAAAGTTCATATAACTTTTAAAGATTTAAGAGATTATCTAAATGAATTGTATGATAATGGATTTGATGTTGTGTTTGACACTTATAAAACAGACTGGGTTTATACAAAAGGTAGCAAGGGATGCCAATTGCAAGATATTAAGGATATTGGTTTACTGAATTATCATTTTGATCAGGATATAACTGATCTACCGAGTGATGAGCAATTTAATATTCTTAAAAATAATCTTTTAGAAATGGGTTTTGAATTGGAATATGAATATGGTATTGATAAATTGAGTTCCTTATATTATGGAAAGTTAGTATTTTCCAAAGATCAAAATGTAGATTACAAGCCAAATAGAAAGTAGTAAATAAAAAAGCACTAACGAGTGCTTTTTTTATTTAATTTACCTTGATTAATAACCAACTTTTATTTATTTTATTATTCACTAACATCTCTTTCTTTAAGTATTTGCATAGCATCCATAAAATCTCTAGAAAATTCATTTTCATCTATTTTAACCCCTGCTTCTTTAGCACTATCTTTATAAGCTACATCAGTTATAACGGAAGGTTCTGCTATTTCTTTAGAATCTATTTCATTTAATACATCATCAAAATTAAAGTCTAATTTAAAATCTTCTTCAGTATTCTCTTTCTTTTCATCATCCTTTATAGTCTTTTCCTCTTTTTCAACAAAATCGTACTCTGTCACATCATCAAAGTCTACTTTCTCATTTTCTTCTTCCTTTTTCGTTATACTATCAAGATTATAATTATTAATATCATTTACCACATAATCTGTTTCGCTTCTATTTCTTTCAATAATATCGTAAAAACCATCTTTATCAAAAACGAATAAATTAGGATTCCATTTTGTTTCCACGACTTGCTCACCTTTATAATAAGACTTAGATTTCCAATAAGCTATTTGTTTTACTTTAGCAGGTTGAGTTCTTAATAACTTAGCTATTGATACACCCTCTTCTAAAGTTAATAATTCACTTGGTTGAATCAAGGCTCTAGAACCTAAAGAATAACTTTCTGTTTGTTTTCCTTGTTCATTAATTTGAACATTAGTTTCTTTAATCGTCTTTTCACCACATAACTTAGAAAAATATTCAGCCGTTTCATTATCATTAGTAGCCAAGAAAACTTGTAAATTACAGTTTGTTCTAATAATTTCTGCCACATCTTGTCCATACTTTGCTCTTAATTGGCTAAGTGCTTGAATAATAATCATAAATGATATACCTCTCGACCTTGCAACGGTAATCTTATTATCCATACCTGGAATCATTGGCATATTTGCAAACTCATCTATAATAAAGTTAACTGGATGTGGACACGATCCACGAATCCCTTCTGGACCACTTGCAAGTTCTACTAGAGACTTATAGGCTTGGGTTATAAATAATGAAGCAAAGATATGTCTATTTTCTTTTTCATCAGGAATAATTAAGAAAACAACAGTTGGCTTTCTACCTATATCTTTAAAATCAATATCGTTGTTACAAGTTATATATTGAATATCAGGATCTGAGAAAGGGCTTAGGTCCGCTAGAGCTGTAGCAAAAATAGATTCTTGAGTTCCTCCTGTTGGTGCCCCTAGTGTTCCTTGGGCTTTTCTTTTAGCATTGGAAGACACATCACGAACAGCAAAATAGGATTTTAATTGTTCTACTCTTAAAGATAAGGTTGAAGATATCGTTCCTAAGTTAAATTTTTCTGCTGTTATTCCAAGACTTGGTATCTCACTATCTTCTAACATAGCTAAAAGCAATCCTTCAACAAAACTTGATGCCGATTTTGTCCAGAATGGGTCACTTGCCTTTTTTGATGACTCAGCATATATCGTTTGAACTAAATCTGAAATTGATTCTTGTGCTTTAGATTTTAAAGACCCTTCTTTTCTTTCAGCTTCTGTCATAGCAGATTTTAAATTAGCAAAAGCATATCCATTAAATTCGTACCATTGCTCACAAAAAGAAGATTTACTTTCCGCTAATTGTAGTTTACCTTTATAATTTTCTACTTTATCTGTATGAAACTTAATTAATTCTTTTTGCTTTAATCCTTCTTGATATTCTTGAAACGCAATATAGCAGGGATTCCAACAACTTGATTTTTTTAAGGGTTCACGTAGATTTAAAGTCAATACATTATATCCTCTTTCTTGATATAACTTAGATTGACTTGAATATAGTTCCCCTTTAGGATCGGTTACCACAATACTAGGTTTTAAAGCACTCCTAGCTAAAAATTGCATTGTAGGAATAACAAATCTAATAGTTTTACCTGAACCAGTAGTACCTATAATAAGGCAATGTACTCCATCCTTATAATTAGCAAATGTTCTTGATCCTATTTCTTCTGTTTGAATTACAAAACCATTTATTTTGTGTTTACTAACTTCATCGTATGCACATCTAGGAAAATAAGTGTTAATTTCATTTTTGGTTAACCATCTAGCAGACCCTTTTTTATCAGATTTAACATCATATCTTGGATCAGTTACTAGTTTGGGTGCTTTCCCATCGTTTTTTGTCCATGCAATCATACAAAACCCTAAGACTAACAAAGCACATGCTCCTACATATGTCCAATATTGTGAATCCTTCATTGCGCTTCTAACAGCTTCAACACTAAACTCTACTTCCCCTTCACTTAAAAACATAGCAACAATTGCTCCACCTATCAAGCATAATATTGCGAGTATAACTATAATTATTAAATAAAATAAAAAACTCTTTTTTTTCTTTTCTTGCATTTTCAGCACATCCCTTACTCTTTTTATATTATAATATTTATGTCAATAATTATAAATAATTAGTAGGCAATTTTTTATTAATGAGGTGAGTTTGTGGAGAAAAAAATAATAGGTATTTGTGTTGATTATACGTTTGATGGAAAGGGTATTGTCAAAAAAGATAATAAAGTTGTTTTTGTAGATGGTGTTGTTAAAAATGAAAAAGTTGAAGTGGAAATTGTTTATGAAAGTAAAAATCAAACTTTAGGTAAACTTATAAGAATTATTGATCCTAGTCCTTTTAGGGTGAAACCTTTTTGTCCTTTAGCTAAAAATTGTGGAGGGTGTTCTTTTCAACATCTTTCTTATGAAAAGCAATTGGAATTTAAAACTGATCATGTTAAAGATTGCCTTAATAAGTTTGCTGAACTAGATATAAAAGTAAATGATTGCTTAGGTATGGCAAATCCTTTTTGCTATAGGAATAAATCACAAGTTCCTTTTTCTATGAATAAACAAAGAATTTCGTATGGTTTTTATAAACAAGATAGTCATCAAATAGTGCAAATGGATACTTGTTTTATTCAGTTTAAAGAGGCAAATGATATCTTGAAAACGACTAAGAATTTATTTGAAAAATATAAATTAAAAGCTTATGAAGAAGATAAAAGAAAAGGTATTTTAAGACATGTTTTAATAAAAAAAGGGTTTGCTACGAATGAAATTATGGTTGTCTTGGTTACTAATGTTTTATCTTTTCCTAAAAGAAAAGAAATAGTTAGCGAATTAATTAAACAATATCCTAATATTAAGACAATTGTTCAAAATATTAATATGCGTGATACGAATGTAATTTTAGGTGAAAAAGAAATCGTTTTATATGGAAGAGGATATATTGAAGATGTCTTGTTAGGTGTGCGTTTTAAGATATCTTCTAAGTCTTTTTATCAAGTTAATCCTGAGCAAACTAAAGTTTTGTATTCTAAAGCTATTGAGTTAGCTAATTTAAGTGAAAATGATCGAGTTTTAGATACTTATTGTGGTATTGGGACAATCGGTTTAATTGCTTCTAAAAAAGTAAAAGAAGTTATTGGAGTAGAAATTGTTAGTGATGCTATTAAAGATGCTAAAAATAATGCTTTGTTAAATAATATTAATAATATTCATTTTGTTTTAGATGATGCTAGTAAATTTATGGTGGATTTAGCTAAAACTAGTGAGAAAATGGACGTTGTATTTTTAGATCCCCCTAGAAAAGGATGCGATGAAAATTTTCTTAATTCTCTATTAAAATTATTACCAAACAAAATCATTTACATATCATGTAATCCTTCTACTTTAGCTAGGGATTTAAATATTTTAAAAAATAAATATAATGTAGAAACAGTTCAACCCGTTGATATGTTTCCACATACTTATCATGTTGAGACGGTAGTATCGATGACAAGGTTAGATAATTAAAATTGTGTTTGAGGAGGAAAGAAAATGGAAAAAAATTCTTGTTATACATATTTTAACATACGCGGAGATTTTGAGTTAAATGAAATTACAAAATTACTTGATATTAAGCCTTATAAATCCTCATTTAATAAGGGTGATTTAAGAAGAAATGGACAAAGATTTGAATTTTCTTCTTAGATTTGCGGGCGATGTGATGAATATGATGTATTTGTAGAAAACCAGATGAAAAAAACAATTCAACCACTGATTGATAAGATACCTATTTTAAATGAGATAAAGCGGAAATATGATGTAGAATTTTATTTAGAAGTAGTACCTACTATTAGTGTAGATGACGATACACCATGTTTAGCACCATCATTGGAAATAATGAAATTTTGTTGTGATACTGGCACACATATTGATATTGATTTATATGTTATATAAATAAAAGTTAAATACACTATCTCTACATTAATTTATGCAAATGTAATATTTGCATGCGGTATTAGATCATTTTATCATGTGTTTTGAAAATTCTTATTATGTAAAACAGGTAAATTATATTCACGGTTTATTGATATATATATATCTAAATTTTTAATAATTATATGTAATATAATATTAAAATAAATTATTTTTCTTAACTAAATTTATATTTTATGTTAATATTTTTATGTGGGGGTTAGAGCATGGATGGGTTTTATATTGGAAACATAGTTGGTAGTTCTTATTCCCATGAATTTGAAAAACTTAATGAACAAGTTAAAGATTTTGAATTGTTCACCGAAAGAAGTAGTTTTTCAGATGATACTATTTTGACATTTGCTACAATTGAATGGCTGTTACATACTGATCATTCAAGTCAGGAAATGATTGATATTTTAAGAGAATATTATCAAAGATTTCCTGATAGAGAGCCTACTATTTATGGTAAGGATTATGTGAATTGGATTTTATCTAACTCTAATGATTTTAAAAAATCTTGGAGTAATGCTTGTGCTACAAGAGCTTCTGTTATAGGGTGGTATGCAAAAGATTTAGATGAAATAAAAGATTTAGTAGATAAAGCTATTTCACCAACTCATGATACTTTAGAAGCTAAATTAGGAGCAGAAGTTGTAGCAATTTCCATCTTTATGATGAAGAACGGTCGTAATAAAGAAGAGTTAAAAAATTATCTTGATTACACTTATGATTATTACTTAGACCAAAAATTAGCTTTGTTACGTAACTCTTATGAGTTTACTAATGATGCTAAAGAAACGATTAGACCTGCTTTGATTGCTTTTTTAGAATCTTCCTCTTTTGAAGATGCATTGAGAAATGCTGTTTCACTTGGAGGAGATAGTGATACTATTGCTAGTATTACTGGGGCAGTAGCGGGTGCTTACTATAAAGATATTCCAAATTTTTTAATAAATAAAGCTAAGTCTTATTTACCTAAAGAATTTGTTATATTATTAGATGAATTTAAACGATTTGTAGAATAGGGAGAGGATATGTATGCAAAATTTTGTTTTTATTTCACCAGAGTTTCCAAAAACTTATTATAATTTTTGTGATAGGCTTAAGAAAAATGGAATTAATGTTTTAGGAATTTCTAGTACACCATATGAGGAACTAAGTAATGAACTTAAAAGTTGTTTGACAGAATACTATAAAGTAAATGATATGAATAATTACGATGAGTTTATTAAAGCCATGGGTTATTTTACTTATAAATATGGAAAGATTAATTGGGTAGAATCTAACAATGAGTATTGGCTAACATTAGATGCACGCATTCGTAAAGATTTTAATATTACAACTGGTATTAATAGTGATGAGATAATTAATTATAAAAGTAAATCTGAAATGAAAAAGTTTTATCGTAAAGCACGTATTCCTACACCTAGATATGCAATGGTTTCAACTTTAGGTAAAGCTAAGTTATTTATTGAAAGAGTGGGTTATCCAATTGTTGTTAAGCCTGATATTGGTGTTGGAGCTTCTAATACGCATAGAATCTCATGTGAAGAGGAACTAGTATCTTTCTTTGATAATTTACCTAAAGATGGACCTTATATTATGGAAGAATTAATTGAAGGTGATATTATTACTTATGATGGGATTTGTAACAGTAAAGGTGATGTTCTAGTAGAGGCTAGTCATATTACTCCTCCAATTATGGATGTTGTTAATAATAATAGTGATGTTAGTTATTATACAAATATTAAAGTATCTAATCGTTTAAGTTCTGTTGGAAAAAAGGCTATTAAAGCTTTTAATGTTAGAAGTCGTTTCTTTCATTTAGAATTTTTTAAATTAAAGGAAACTAAGAGAGGTTTGGGTAAAGCTGGTAGATATGTAGCACTTGAAGCTAATATGCGTCCTGCTGGTGGATATACTCCTGATATGATTAATTTTGCAAATAGTTTAGACATTTATCAATTATGGGCTGATATGATTGCTTATGATGAATTAAAGCACACATATCCTGGCGATAAGTATTATTGTGTTTATGCTAGTAGGAGAGATAATCAAAACTATTCTCATAGCCGTGATGAAATATTGCAAAATTATAATGTTGTCATGAACGAAAGAATACCTGATGTATTATCGGCAGCTATGGGCGATGAGATGTATACTGCTAAAGTAGAAAATCTAAAACAATTAGAATCTTTTGTTGAATATGTTTTAGAAAAGAAGTAATTTATTTCTATGAAAGTAAATAAAAAAGCAACACTTTAAATGTGCTGCTTTTTTGTTTTACAAACTTTAAATTTCTTCTTGAACTATATCAGCATCAATAGACCATTTAGCAATACTAGCGATCCCTTTCTTACAATTATCTTTTGAAGCATATCCGTTTTCAGAGACACATATCAATTCGCCATTTCTTGCTTTTAATCTAAAGCGATACTTGTTAGATTTATCCATGTATATTTCATACTTTGGATTAGCCAACTCCTCATACGTTTTTAATGTTTGATCTTCAATTTGTGCACTACTATTTTTTCGTACACTTTCAATTCCTGCTTTACAAGATGCCAAAGAAGAATAACCTGTTCCTCCACTTACGGCAATTGTTTCATTATTAGAAGCCTTAAGTCGGTAATTATAGTATCCTTTAGCAGTCTTATAGTAAGCAAACTTACCCTTTAATGCCATGTTATACTTCCCCCTTTAATATTATTTTATCATTAGTTTTCTAGATTAGCAATCTTATCTTCAGCAAGTGTAAAACTTTTTTTTAGTTCTTCTTCTATAATATTAAACGTTTTTTCTTTTAAATACTTTCTATTATCTAACGAAGTTAACTCCTTTAAGGGATATATAGGTTCCATAACATTAATACTAACTAAAGGTTTTCTTTTATATAGTTTAAATAATCCTGTAGGCTTTCTAAAAGTTATGCTAAGAGGAATAATAGGAACGTTATTATCACTAGCAAATTTAAATGCTCCATCTTTAAAAGGCCTTAATTGGGTATAATACGGCCACATTGAACCTTCAGGATATACTACTATTTTTTTATTATTTTGTAATAATTTATTAACATAAGCAAAACATTTTCTTTGACCATCTAAAGTATCGGCAATTGGAATAGCTCCTAAAGGACCCACTAATCTTCTAACAACTGGTATTTGAAAAGAACTTTTATTAGCAAGTATATAGCTTTTACTAGGAAAATTAACCCTAGTTAAAAGCATTGTCATATCCATTATATGATTATGGTTTGCTACTATTACGGCGCCTGTTTTAACTTTACGACAATTCTTTCTTCCTTTTACTTTAGTACCAAACATTATATAGTTAACAGGAACCAAAACAATTACCGCTACCCACCATAAAATTCTTGAAAAAAAACGATAAACGATATTATGTTCATATTTAAAACTAGAATCAATCGTTCTTTTTAATGGTTCCCAATTATGAATAACATTATCATCTGTATTTTCTGGTATTTCATAATTAATACTTTTTTGTTTCCTCTTATTCATCTTCATCGTCCTTATTAATTGTATGAGCAATAGGTACCCATTCTATTTCCTTGCTTTTGAAAGCTCTTATAATAAGTGGAACGTACGCAAATAAGAAGATAGGATTAAATAAACATGCTTTTATCAAATTTATAAAGGTGATATTGATTCTTTTTATTTCTAATAAAAATAAAACTAAAGTGAAGATTACTAAACTTATGTATATAATTAAAAATAATTTTAATATTTCTTTTCCTATAACAACTTCATTAGTTAAACCAGCAAAAGGTCCTAAACAAACCGTAACTATCAAGAAAAATAAATACACAATTATTCCAATAATAGCTAACAAAAAAGGCCAAATACCAATCTTTGTTTTAATCTTTCCTAAAGTAGTAGCGTTAGATTGATCATCTACTTCAGATAACTCTTTTCGATATTTTTTTTGCACTTCTAAATATCCCTTTACCCATCTTAATCTCTGAATACAAGAAACTTTAAAACTTGTAGGTTGCTCATCTAAAAACTCAGCACTCTCAACATATTTAATTTTTATATTATTTATTGTGCAATACACACTTAGTTCATAATCTTCAGTTAAAGTATTAAATGGCCACCCTTCAAACTCTTTAATTAATTTATAAGAAATGTAATAACCTGTTCCAGACACTACCATATTTAAGTTTGTTTCATTATTTGGTCTATTTTGTAAAGTATTAGTCATGAAAAAGGTAAGGGCACTACAAGCAGATACACTCCCATTATTCCATTCTTTATTATTACGATAGCCTACTCCTATTGGATAACCTGCTTGATATGCTTTATTCATTTCACTTATATAATTTTCTTTTAAAATATTATCAGCATCAACAATAAAAAGAGCATCATATTCTTTTTTACTTTCTAACATATATTTAAAAGTATAATTTAAAACTTGCGATTTATTATTAGCATATACACTTTTAGTAATAGCACCATATCTTTTAGCTATTTCAATGGTAGGATCTTTTTCTTCTCTTACAATAACATATACATCTAATAATTCTTGATCATAA
Organism: uncultured Bacilli bacterium; assembly: GCA_944363575.1. Lineage (GTDB taxonomy): Bacteria > Bacillota_I > Bacilli_A > RFN20 > DUOF01 > CALVUJ01. Next base: position 24,168 of record CALVUJ010000009.1, on the reverse strand, counting down.
TCCTGTCTTTTAATACTTTTTAAAAGACCTTCAATAACTTTCGATTCATTTCTAGCGGGTATAACAATAGCATATTTACCTTTGATATTAGTATCAGGCAATGGTGTTTTTTTAAAAAAGGCCTTGATAAAATTTTTAATTCTAAAACTACCTAAAAGAGCACAGGCTAGTAATATACCAATTAATGCGTTTTGATATAAATTTAATAATACACTGCAATCCATTACAAACACCTCTAAAATTCATAGTAATTATACTATAAAAAAAGCAATAGTACAACTATTGCTCCTCTAAATAAATTTATAGTTCAGTTGAAATAGATAATTAATAATTTGCTTTATGTATTTCAAAATAAGCTTGTGGATGTGCACATACAGGGCAAACCTCTGGTGCTTTTTCTCCAACATGAATGTGTCCGCAGTTACGGCACTCCCATACAACTACTCCTGCTTTTTCAAACACTTTCTTAGTTTCAACATTTTTTAACAATGCACGATAACGTTCTTCATGCATTTTTTCAACAGCTGCTACTCCTCTAAATTTAGCAGCAATAGCTTTAAAACCTTCTTCTTCTGCTACTCTAGCAAACTCTTCGTACATTTCAGTCCATTCATAGTTTTCACCTTCAGCAGCTGATAGTAAATTGCTAGCAGTATCTTTTAATTCTCCTAATTCTTTAAACCACATTTTAGCATGTTCTTTTTCATTGTTTGCAGTTTCTTCAAAAAGAGCAGCTATTTGTTCATATCCTTCTTTTTTTGCTTTGCTAGCGAAATAAGTATATTTGTTGCGTGCTTGTGATTCCCCAGCAAAAGCTGCTAATAAATTTGCTTCTGTTCTTGATCCTTTTAATTCCATATTTTTTCCTCCTCTTTCTATTATTAGATAATAATATATTTTGTTTTTATTATCAATATTTTACAAATTAATTATATTTTTTCCATTCTAGCAAATAATAATCATAGTAATAAGAAGGGGTTTTAAAAATGAAGAAAAAAGGTTTTTTATTAACTATTGTATTGATGTTTGTATTGGTTTTATTTGGTTGTGCTTGTGAAAAAGAGGTAGATAAAGAGGAAGCGTTAAATGTTTTAAAAGAAGCTAATGTAAAAAATAATGTAGAAATTACTACTGTTACAGAAACTACCGTTAGTGGAGTAAAAAGTTCTTCTACTCAAACGGATATTTACTACGATGATAAATACTATCATTCAAGTGAAATAAATAGTGTTACGACTAAAACATGGTATGGCTATGTAGATGATGTTTTATATGCTTTTTATTATACTAAAAATGCTAATAATGAGGAGCATAAAAATTCTACGAAGATAGAGCAATCACAATTAGATTCTGCTTTAAAGCAACCGACGAATGTTATCTCTGTTTTTTTTGATGAAAACAATAATTTTCTAGATACGTATACATTAGTAGCTAGTAAAAAAGGAGATACTTATACCATTGAAATCAGTAACGAAAATGATGTTTATACTTTTAATATTAAAGATAACAAGATAACTAAACTTGTGAAAAATAGTAGTACCGCTAACGATTCTATTAAAGTGACTTACACTTATAATTATAATGTCGATGACATTACTCTTCCTACACTTAGTGAATATCCTTTAACGGTTAGTTCAAATAACTAGAAACTAAAGTTTTAAAGTTATCCCATCCATATCTTTCTAAAATATCATGTGGACAATTTTTCCCTGTCACATCTTGATGAGTAATAACTCTGCTTAATGGTATATCATAATATTCCATTAACACCGCTGTTAATTTAGCAGCATTTTCTATAGCTTTATCTTTAACTTCTGTATCTGTGATAGTAGACTTAGCAACTTCTATTCCAATTGATTTTTTATTCATTGATATATCACCTGCATGCCAAGCATTATACTTTAAATTAATAGCTTGATATACACTTGTGTCATCTACTGCAAAATGAAAGGAAGTTGAAGAAGTATTACTACTTGAATTTAAGTATTTCACTTCATTAATTGCTGGTGCACTATTAGCAGTGTTATGAATAACTATATAAGTAGGAGTCATAGTACTTCCTACTTTTTTATTACTCTCATCTAAAAGCATATAATAAGCATTCAAAGAAAAGCGATTATCATTACTCAATAACCCATCTTCTATATTAGTATAAACTTTTTCATTTTCTAAATCTTCTTCCTTCTCTTCTGTTTCTACATCCTCTTCTATTTCTACTTCATTTTCTAAATCCTCTACCTTTTCTTCTGTTTCTACTTCTTCCACGATCTCTTCTTTTTTATCTATTTCAACATCACTAGTCCCGCATCCCCCAATAAGTAAACAACTAACTAAAATCATTTTAAATTTTTCTTTCATTTTATCACCCTAGCATATTTTAAAGTATAGACTTATTAATTTGTATGGTAACCTTTTCCAATGTGGGAAACCCCCTAAAAAATTAGCACTCTTTTATTGACAGTGCTAAAATGTCGCTATATAATATACTTGTCAAATGATTAAGCGTCTAGTTATTTGACCATAAATTTAAGGAGGATGATATTATGAGAGATAATGATAGACACAATATGATTATTAAAAGTAATAGGGACAATTTTAGTTTGTTTGATCCATTCTTAGATTACTTCTTTGAACCTACTTACAAAAAAACAGAAGGGTTCATGAAAACTGATGTTAAGGAAACGGATGATAGTTATGAATTAGATATTGAAGTTCCTGGCATTAAAAAGGAAAATATTAATCTTGAACTTAGCGATGGATATCTAACAATTACAGCACATAACAAATATGAAAATAACGAATCTGATAAAAAAGAGAATTATCTTCGTAAAGAAAGATTTTATGGTTCTTATTCAAGGTCTTATTATGTAGGAGAACTTAAAGAAGAAGATGTAGAAGCTAAGTTGGATGATGGCATTTTGCATATTATTGTTCCTAAAAATAAATCATATGAAATAACTAAGAAAAAAATTGAAATAAAGTAAAAGGCTATTTATCATAGCCTTTTTTCTTATACTCTTCATATAACTCTTTGAATCTTTCAAAGTGCACTATTTCTCTTTGTCTTAACCATTCAAGTGGCATTAAAACATCTGGGTCGTTTGTTAAATTCATTAAATTTTCATAAACTGCTCGGGCTTTTTCTTCTGCTGCCATATCTTCACTAAGGTCTGCTAAAGGATCTCCTGTTGTAGAAAAATAACTAACACTCCATGGGATACCTGTTGCACTCACTGGATAAAGACCTCTACCATGATCAGCATAATGTCCCGCTAATCCTGCTTCTTTTAATTCATCAATTGTCGCACCTTTCATTAATTGATATACCATTGCTGAGATCATTTCAACATGCGCTAATTCTTCCGTTCCTATATCTGTTAAAAGAGCTTTTCCTTTATCATCTGGCATTGTATATCTTTGATTTAAGTATCTAATCGCAGCACCTAATTCACCTTCTGGCCCACCATATTGAGTAACTAAAACTTTAGCAAACTTTAAATCTTTGTTTTTAATATTAATGGGATATTGTAATCTTTTTGTATAAGCAAACATTTACTCCACCTCCCAAGGCCATGGTTCTTTATTCCAAGGCCAATAACTACTATTAGTGTTTGTTTGTCCAACATTTAATGATCCATATTTATTTTCATAATCACTAAGTGCTTTATTATATAAAGTGCGATATTGTTCAAATAAACTCATTGCTTTAGTATCTGTTGGATGCGTATTTAAATATAAGTTTAAATCCCACATAGCAAAACTATATTCTTGTACTTCTAGTAGTAATTTTTGCCTTTCACTATTTGCTACAGGCATCTTAGGATTCACTAATTTATATGGAGAATAAGTATTAGTTTGCATATTGCCCTTTGCAAATCCTTCATTCGGAGTATAAAAAGCATTTTCTCTTACATTATTAGGTGAATAGTTTAATGGACTAATATTTCGATAATCCATTTGTCCTACATAACCATAATATAAATTTTGATTATTAACAGGCTTCTCATAACCCATATTAAAATAATCATCATAATATATATTATTCATTTCTTTTCCTCTCTTCCTATCGCTAATAGTATATTTTGCCCAACCATTTTGGTATAGGCTTTAAACTATTAAAAGGAAGATAATTATTTTAATAATAAAGTTAACTCTTGTGGAATCTCACTTTTAAAAACATATTTATTATTAAGATAATTAAATGATAAAAGATAAGCATGTAAGCACAACCTATTTAAAGGATTATAATTACTCTCATATTTTTTATCCCCTACTAAAGGATGACCTATATCCTTAAAATGAACCCTTATTTGATTTTTTCTTCCAGTTAACAAATTAATATCTACCAAACTATATTTATCGCTTTCTTTTAACACTCGATATTCAGTAACACTCAACTTACCATCTTTTTTATTACTAGAATAAACCATTTTTGTTTTACTTTCTTTTAAAAATGATTTAATAACTCCTTCTTTTTTATTTAATTTTCCTTCGATTACCGCTATATATCTTCTTTCATTTATTATCTCATTCCATTTTTCCTGTAATTCATTTTTGACTTTTTCATCCTTACAAAAAACTAATACCCCTGAAGTATCTTTATCTAACCTATGTAAAACATATACTTTCTTCAATCCTTTTTCTTTTAAATATTTATTTATTTCTACATAAGCTGTTTTTTCTTTTTCTTTATCTGTTGCAACTGTTAAAAGACCATTAGGTTTATCTACAGCTAAAAACAAATCATCTTCATAAATAATTTTTAAAGGTGCTTTTTTTTCTTTACCGTTAAAACTTATTTTATCTCCTTCTTTTAATAAATAATCATGTTTAGTTACTACTTTGTTATTAACAATTATTTGTTTATTCGTTAGTAAATGTTTAACACTATTTCTTGATAGATGATTAAATTTTTTTAGTAAATAATCTAGCAGTTTACTTTCTTCTTTAATTATTTCTTCTTTCATAATACTCCTTAAAAATAAAAAAGCCTTATGGCTTTTACTTTACTATTAAATAGTGAATAATAAGTGATAACAAGAAAAATAAAACTCCTAATATCATCGTTACCCTTGCTAAAATAACTTCTGGCCCTCGATCTTTATTATCCACAAAAACATTTAAATTACCACCTGTAATAGCTCCACTTGCTCCATCTGATTTACCACTTTGTAACAAGCAAATAACAATTAGCAAAACAGAAATAATTAGAAATATCACATTTAAAAATGTCATTTAAACTCCTCCTTCAATACCAAACATAAGCATTATAACAAACAAATGATAAAAAGTGTAGAAAAATAATTAATAATATTTATTAAGATGATATTCAAAAATAGCTTTAACGATAGAAATCACATTGCTCGCAGATACAGTCGCACCAGTAACACTATCGGCATCTATTCCTTCAATACTTGTATAACCATCATATCCTTCAATAGCAATACTATCAATCGTTTCATATTTAGAATATTTTAAGTTAGGTAATAAATTGTTTTCTATTGATGAATAAATTTCATATGAACCTGTTTTTTGATAATCTCCCCACAACCCTACATTAAAGGTTACCCCATTTTCTTCTAAAGTAGAAAAAGAGATGTTTCTAATAAGAGAGTCTTCTTTACTACCTTTATTAGTTAGTTCTAAATAAATTACATTGATGTAATTAACTGATGGATCACTACATACATAAGAAGTATACGCAACTTGATACTTAGTATATGCCTCATTAGAGTATTCCCACAAAATAGATGCCTCTAACTTCTCGTTACCTCCACCTCTTAAATAATGCGTATATTCAATTTTTTTATTTTCTTTATTACAAGAACAACCTACTAGTAAAAAACAAAATAATAAACTGATAACTTTTTTCATAATTAACCTTTCTTTGTTAATAAAGGTAAAACACTATCAATAGCCATATAGTCTGCTTTATAAAAAGAATAGTAATTTCCCTCATATGCTCCATTATTATTTTTATCATAGTAAGAAACTAACTCTACTTTATGATCTCCTGTATAAGCCCAATATCCGCCAATGTTATATATTTTTGTAGAATCATAGCCTAGTTTAACTAAAATTTGTTTAGTCATCCAAGCATATCCTCCACCACCACACATTAAGAAGATTAATTTATCTTTAGGGAAGACTTCTTCTAAAACATAATTGGATTCTTCATAGTTCGCTGTAATGCTAGCAATTGTTCCATCATTTTCCCATTCAATATTATATAAAGGAGTATAATCTATAGTGATAGGGTTTTCTAAAACTGGTGGAGGTAACATGCCTTCCCATAAGTTAGCAATATATGGTAGAGGAGAAACTCTAAACCCTTCAATTGTAGCAGTAAGCATTCCACTACTAGTAGCAGTTAACCCATCATAACCTTGTGAGTCAACTAATAAACGCATATCACGATACACTACGTTATCTAAATTCAAATATTTATCAATTGTTTCAATATTGACATTTTTGTCCACCCCAAAAGATTGACTTACCATATCAAAAGAACCATCACTTGCACTTGGAACTTTTACTTTCCCACATGAACAACACAAAATAGCAGCTATAACACATACACTTAATAAACTAATTATTTTCTTCATTTTTAACACTCCATTCTATATGATTTTCCATCCATTTTTCAACCCATTTGATATTTTCTTCTGGTTTATTTTCTAATAAAACAAGTTCTTTATAAACAAGTTCTCCTTCATCTATTAAAACTAAATAAGGGGTATCTCTTATACCATATTCTTTATATAAAGAATGATTATTAATCTTTTGACTACTAATAGTGTAAATAGCTAATGAATTTTCATTAACATATTCTTTTAAAGCTGGTGCTAACAAACTACAACCATAACATTCTTCACTATAAACGAATAACAAAAAATTATCTTTATTTTCAATTTTTATATCATACTCACTAGTGTCCTTTAATTCATGTGATAACAATCCATAATTCTCATACAAATAAGTAGAACTTTCGCTCGCCGTTGGCATTCCTACATAATCAATTTTTACTTTAACATTTTTACACCCACACCCAAACAAACATAAACACATTAAAAAAGCACTAATAAATTTTTTCATCATATCACCTCTTATCTTTTTATAGAAGTACATTTTGTCTTTAATGTTTTCTTAAACTCAATTATATTATCTAGCTTTTTCTTATCAATGACAAGTGCTGACTTTTTATCAATATATAAATAAAAATTATTCCTATCATTTCTTATTTTTATAATGTCTTCGTATTTATACTCTCCAACACTTTCTTCACCATTTTCCCTAATAACTTTTTCAATTATTTTATCTTCTTCAATCAATATCTCTACTGATTTTACTCTATTAACTAAATATGCTTTTTTTGCATTATTTTCTACAATATTAATAAAGGTCCATGCAAATATAATTAAACCAAAAAAGCCAATTGTAATAGAAATGTACATTTCTTTAACAATCATAAAATTAATAGAAAAACAAAGCAGACCAGCAAGCAACGAACCAATAATGATAACCCATTTATTTTTATTAACATTTAATTCTCTAAGCATTTTCTCATACTCATGTTTATTTAGTTTCATCGTATACCCCTCCTACCTAATTATAACATCACTTTATATTTACAAACTAGTAATTAGGACTTATTTCACTCTTCAACTCTAAAATAATATCTCTTAGTTCTGCTGCTCTTTCAAAATCTAAAGATTTTGCAGCTTCTTTCATTTCCTTTTCTAAATCTTTTATAAATTGTTCTTTTTGTTTTTTATTTATTCTATTACTCTTAGAATTAACATATTCCTTATAGTCCTCTTTAATTTTAATTGGTTCTTTTATTTCTTTAATAATTGTTTTAGGAATTATATTGTTTTCCTCATTATATTGCATTTGAATAGTTCTTCGACGATTAGTTTCTTCAATTGCTTCTTTCATAGACTCCGTAACACTATCGGCATACATGATAACTTGCCCATGTTCGTTTCTAGAAGCTCTACCAATAATTTGAATTAAAGATCTACTTGATCTTAAAAAACCTTCTTTATCCGCATCTAAAATTAAAATAAGAGAAACTTCAGGAATATCCAACCCTTCTCTTAAAAGATTAATTCCTACTAAAATATCATACTTTCCCTTTCTTAATTCATAAATTATTTGAGTTCTTTCTAAGGTCTTGGTTTCACTATGAAGATAAGCTACTTTATAACCTTTATCTTTTAAATAACTAGTTAAATCTTCCGCCATTCTAATCGTTAAAGTAGTAATTAATACTCTTTCATTATCATGAAGTCGTTTATTAATTTGATTTATAATATCATCAATTTGATTTTTTCTTGGTTTAACAATTACTTCTGGATCAATTAAACCTGTTGGCCTAATAATTTGCTCTACTACTTCCCCATTTACCTTCTCAAGTTCATAATCACCAGGAGTAGCACTTACAAAAATAATATTATTTCCCTTCTTCTCAAACTCATTAAATTTTAAAGGACGATTATCTAAAGCACTTGGTAATCTGAACCCATATTCGACTAAAGTTTCTTTTCTAGAACGATCACCATTATACATTCCTCTTATTTGTGGTAAAGAAACATGCGACTCATCTATAATAATCATATAATCATCACCAATATAATCAAATAAGGTATATGGCGTTTCCCCTGGCTTTCTACCATCAATTTGAGCACTGTAGTTTTCGATTCCTGGGCATATGCCTAATTCTTTTAAAGACTCTAAATCGTGATTTGTTCTTTGCTCTAATCTTTCAGCTTCTAATAGTTTATTGTTATCTTTAAAGTATTTTAATCTTTCTTTTAATTCTTCTTTAATCGGCTCAATAGCTTTTAAGATTCTTTCTTTTCTTGATGAATAAGTGTAAGCTGGATATATTGGATATCTTTTATAGGCATTTTGTACTTTCCCAGTAAGAGAATCTACTTCACATATTCTTTCTACTTCATCTTCAAAAAGTTCTACACGTATAATAAAATCTGTTGTTGAAGCTGGTGCTATTTCAATGTTATCTCCTCTTGCTCGAAAAGTTCCAGGTGCTAGTTCAATATCATTTCTAGTATATTGTGCTTCTACAAGTTTAGCAAATAACTCTTGACGGTTAATTGTTTCTCCTTGTACTAAATCAAAGATTAAAGCATTATATTCCTCAGGATCATTTAACCCATAGATGGCTGCTACCGAAGCAACAATGATGGTATCTTTTCTAGAAAGAGCAGAGTTAATCGCACTACTTCTCATCATTTCAATTTCTTGATTAGTTAAAGCATTTTTATCAATATATGTGTCGGTTTTAGGAAGATAAGCTTCTGGTTGATAAAAATCAAAGTTTGAGATAAAGTACTCTACTCTATTATGAGGAAAAAACTCTTTAATTTCAGCATATAATTGCCCTGCTAGAGTTTTATTGTGAGCCATAACAATCGTCGGTTTGTTTACTTTTTGAATAACATTGCACATCGTAAATGTTTTCCCTGTACCGGTAGCCCCTAGTAGCACTTGATATCTCTTATTTTCCTTAATTCCTTCTACTAATTTATCAATAGCCTTTCTTTGATCAATAGAAGGTGAATATTTCGATTCTAATTCAAACATAAACTCACCTAATTTCTATAATTGTTTATAACCCAATTGACTTCATTAAGATAATCTAGTACTTGACTATCATGATATAAAGCTAAAATATAACGAATTGTTAAAGCATCTAATTCTCCCGTTTCGCTTATTCCTTGATCATGTTGAAAAGCTTTCACAGCAGTTTCTACTTCTTCGCTATAGAAACTATGCACTTCTCCATTATAGTAACCTAGCTCTTTTAAAATGTTTTGTAAATTAGCAACGTTTGCTCCGTAATCATTTTTCTTTAAAGTTGTTTTAGAAAAAGATAATAGATGAATGCCTGTGCCTGTATAAGCAACTTCTGGTGTTACTCCCACTTTATTAATTGAATTATTATTTGGAGTAAACCATAAAGCATATGTATAATTGAAATATGTCCCATCAGTAAAATAGATCATTTTTTGAGCACTACCTTTGCCATAAGTAGTTACCCCCACTAAATCAACAATATCTCCTAGTTGCTCATTAAGGGCTGCTGATAATGCTTCTGCTCCACTCGCACTATTATTGTTGATTAAAATAATAATTTTAGAAAATTGATACTTATCATTACTACTAGTTTTATATGTATAGCTATTATCTTCTTTATCTTTAGTAGTTATAACAGATTTATCTTTTTCTAAAAATAAATCCGCACATTCTACTACACTACTAATATACCCACCTGGATTATCCCTTAAATCCAAAATAAGTTTATTGTATCCTTTTTCTTTTGCTTCCTTTAAATATTCATCTAGGAATAAACTAGTGTCTCTAGCAAATTCCGTTATTTGAATATAAGCCAGTTCATTACTATAAGAAAAATCTTTAAATACTGTCACTGGGGTATATGTTGTAACGTATCCTGTTAGATTTACTTCACTACCATCTCTTTCTACAACAACCGCTACTTGGTTTTTGTTCTCAATCAAAGATTTAATATCTTCACTACTTTTATTAGCCAAATCCACTCCATCAATCGACTTTAAAATATCCCCTATTTTAAATCCTGAATCTATATTAACTTTTGAAGAAACTTCTTTAATAACAAAATATTCTTTGTATTCACTAACAGAAATTCCTAACCCCTCATAAGAACTTGCTAATGATCCTAGAGAAGTAAGATATCTAGTATGTGGATCTTTATCAGTGTCTAACATACCATATATAGCTCTATCAATAAGTGTTTTTTCAATGTTTTCATCTTCTTTTCCATAATACCATTCATCTTTTAAAATCTCATAAATCGTATCTAATTTACTAGAATAATCACTATCTTCATTATCCTTAATACTATACGAAACATAAAAGCCAAATGAAAAAGCAAAAATAGTTACTACTACTATCGCAATTATCAAAATCTTTTTAAACTTCTTACTTTCTTCCTTTAATTTTTTAGAATAATCAACAATATCCTCCATATTACTTCCTCCTAACAAAAATCTTTTCAAATCCTTCTCCATAAGTATTTATTGACTTATAAATACTTATAAAAGCCTTATCATCTATTAAATGAATCCTTTGTTTAATATCATAATATTCTTTTTCATTAAAAACAACTTCAATCATTATTTTATCTTGTTTAGTAAGCCCTCCTTTAACTTCAATTAAAGTTGTCCCCCTTTCTAATTCATTATTTAAATAATCATTAATCTCATAAACTTTTTCACTAATGATATGTGCCATATAACTAGATGAGCCACTAATAGTGATTTTTTCAATAATATACGAAGTTACGATAACACATAATAAACCATATAAAGCACTTTCTAAAGATAGACTAAATAAAGCAAATAAAATAATAATGCTATCAATTACTAAAGTAGAAAAGGATAACTTTATATTAAAATATTTTTTTAATAATAAACTTATAACATCTAGTCCTCCTGTAGATGCTCCTACTCGATAAGCTACACCTATCCCAAAACCAGTTAAAAAAGCTGCAGCAAAAATAGCAAGTAAAGGATTACTTACTTCATTACTAAGTCTTTCAAAATAAGGTAAATAATTAAAGATATTTAAAAATAAAGGATATAAAAAAGTAGATAAAAGTGTTTTTAAAGCAAACTTTTTACCTAGGGTAAACAAACCAATAAAAAATAAACTCCAAACTAAAATAGTAACAACTAAAGTAGGATCAAAATTAAAAAGGTTTTCCAAAATTAAAGCAATGCCACTAGTGCCTCCATTAACGATATTATGTGGGAAAATAAACAAAAATGTCCCTAATGCTAAAGAAAAATTACCTAGTATAAGAAGAAAAATATTTTTTAATTTCATTTTAATCCCTCATTTTCAAATATGCACTAATGAACCCATCGAGATCACCATCCATAACTTTCTTTACATCACTTACCTCATAATTACTTCGATGATCTTTAACCATCGTATATGGGCAAAAAATATAAGATCTAATTTGCGAACCCCATTCATTAGCCATATTTTCTCCCTTAATTTTATCTAATTCTTGTTTCTTTTCTAAAAGCATTTTTTGATATAACTTACCTTTTAACATATTCATACAATATTCTTTATTTTGAATTTGTGATCTTTGATTTTGACAACTAACAACAATACCTGTAGGAAGATGAGTTATTCTAACGGCTGAATCGGTTTTGTTGATGTGTTGCCCTCCTGCTCCACTTGCTCGATAGGTATCAATTCTTAAATCTTCTTCTTTTATTTCAATTTCTATATCTTCTTCAAATTTAGGAGATACATCTATTGAAGCAAAAGAAGTATGTCTCCTTTTAGAAGCATCAAATGGCGATATTCTTACTAAACGATGAACACCCTTTTCTCCTTTTAATAAGCCATATGTATTTTCTCCTCTCACTTCAAAAGTAACACTTTTAATGCCTGCTTCTTCACCTGCTAGATAATCTAATATTTCGGCTTTATAATTATTTTTCTCACACCATCTTATATACATTCTAAAAAGCATATCAGCCCAATCATGTGACTCTGTTCCCCCTGCTCCTGGATGAATCTCTAAAATAGCATGACTACTATCAAATGGCCCATTAAGTAAAATTTCTAACTCCATTTTTTCTAGTAATTCATCAGCTTTAACAAGTTCATCATCTGCCATCTCTAACATTTCTTGATCATTGCTATCTAATAGTTCTTTAATGTCACTATACCATTTATCTAATCTAGTAATTAAATTTATATTATCGCGATCTTTATTTATTTGCTTTAAAATCTTTTTAGCTTTTTTGTTATCTAACCAAAAATCTTCTTTATTTGTTTCTTCCTCAAGTCTTTGAATTTCACATAAAAGAAAATCGATCTTTAAACAATCTTTTAAATCATTCACTCTTTTTAAAGATGAATTATAATTTACTCTTAATTCATAAACTTCTCTAGCCATCTTAAACCTTACTCTCTTCTACCTTAACAATTTTCATATTTAAAGTATACATCGTAACTTCTAAAGCAATATTATTAGCCATCGTTTCAAACATTTTATAACCATCATTTATATATACATTTAAAGGATCTACTTGTGCATAAGCCATATAGTTAACCCCATCTCGTAATTTATACATATTATCAATATGTTGTGTCCAATATTTATCAACAATAGAAATAGCAACTTTTCTTTCTATATCAGTTAAATGCTCATTAGGTATATCTTTATGCTTTTCTACTAACATATTAAATAAAGTATCTTTTAATTTTTCTTTATTTTCCTCTAATGAACAATCTTTATACTCACTTTCATTAACTATTAAATCAATTCTTAAATATTTCTTTATTAACTCTTTTAACTTATCAAAATCAATCGTAGGATCACTATCTACATAATAAACGGCATTATCAATTAAATAACTAGCAGTTTTCTTATATAAATTATGAATAATTTGCTCAGGATTTTCACTTCCTAAAATATCATCTCTTTGTTTATACATAATTTCTCTTTGTTGTCTTAAAACTTCATCGTATTTTAAAACATACTTACGATTATCGAAAGCTGCTCCCTCTACTCTTACTTGGGCACTAGATATTAATTTAGTAACTAATCCTGAATCAATTGCCTCATCTCCTAATGATGCAAATATTTTATTATCTTTTAAATTGCCAAATCTACGCATTAAATCATCTTCTAAAGAAACGTAAAATCTAGAATATCCTGGATCGCCTTGTCTACCAGAACGACCTCTTAATTGGTTATCAACACGCCTTGAATCATTTCTTTCACTACCTAGAACCGCTAATCCACCTAATTCTTTTACACCTTCACCAAGCTTAATATCAGTACCACGACCCGCCATATTAGTAGCTATCGTAACAGCACCCATTTGCCCTGCTTTAGCAACTATTTCAGCTTCTCTTTCATGATTTTTTGCATTTAAAACTTCATGTTTAATACCCTTTCTTTTTAATCTTTCCGATAAAATTTCACTAACCTCAACAGAAGCCGTACCTACTAGAATTGGTTGCCCTAGTTCATGTCTTCTTACAACTTCTTCAATAAGAGCTTTAAACTTCGCTTCCATCGAATTATAAACTAAATCATTATCATCAATTCTTTGAATTGGTTTATTCGTAGGTATTTCTACTACTTTCATATTGTATATTTCTTTTAGTTCTTCTTCTTCCGTTTTAGCAGTACCTGTCATACCTGAAAGTTTAGTATACAATCTAAAGAAGTTTTGATACGTTATGGTAGCTATTGTAATAGTTTCTTGCTTGATGCGAACACCTTCCTTAGCTTCAATAGCTTGATGTAAACCATCAGAGTAAGTTCTTCCTTGTAATAAACGTCCTGTAAATTGGTCGATAATAATTATTTCACCTTTAACTACCGTATAATCAACATCTCTTTTCATAATGTAATTAGCTCTTAAAGCTTGGTTAATATGATGCACTAAAGCTGTATTTTCTAAGGCATATAAGTTATCTAATTTAAAACATCTTTCAGCGTACTGAACCCCTGAATCACTTAACACAACACTTTTAGTTTTTTCATCAAGTGTATAATGGCCTGTACCCCTTAAACTCTTAACAAACTTATCTGCTTGCACATAAAAATTATGAACATCTTTGCTCCCACCAGAAATGATTAAAGGTGTCCTACCTTCATCAATCAAAATTGAATCGCATTCATCTACTAAAGCAAAATTAAGTCCTCTTAAAACCTTATTATCTAAAGAAAGAACCATGTTATCTCTTAAATAATCAAATCCCACTTCACTACTAGTCGTATACGTTACATCACATTTATAAACTTCACGTTTTTCACTAGGAGTTAATTCTCTTAAGTTAACTCCTACAGTTAAACCTAAAAAGCGATAGATTTTACCCATCCACTCAGCATCACGTTTTGCTAAGTATTCATTAACAGTAATAATATGAACTCCCTTTCCCTCTAAAGCATTTAAGTAGACAGCCATTGTTGCCGTAAGAGTCTTACCCTCACCTGTTTTCATCTCTGCAACATCACCCTCATTTAAAACAAGAGCACCCATAACTTGAACTTTATAAGGAAATTCTCCAATAACTCTTTTTGCAGCTTCTCTCGCTACGGCATAAGCTTCATATTTAATATCTTCAATTGTTTTTCCTTCTTCTAATAATTTACGAAAATAAGGTGTTTTATTTTGTAATTCTTCATCGCTTAACTTAGCCATCTCTTCTTCATATGCCAAAACACCCAAAGAATCTTTCTCTATCCTTGCTATATGCCTTTTATCTACTCTAAACAATTTATTTAACCAACTACCCATAAATTCACTCCTCACTTTATTATTTTAACATTTTTTATAACATTTACTAACTTATTATAATATTTTTAATACTTTTGTATTTTAAAAGGAGTACTAAGTACTCCTTATATTCTTACCTTGTTAACATTACAACATTTTGTGCTTGCAAACCATGGTCTGTTTCAAGAACATCAAACTCTACTTCTTGACCTTCTTGTAATGTTTTATAACCATCTAGAACAATTTGACTATAATGAACAAAAATATCATTGCCCTCCCCACGGTTAATAAAACCATAACCTTTGTTTGCATTAAACCATTTTACTTTACCTGTCATACTATACATCCTTTCCTGCCATTTAGGTCATGCCAACAAAAAAATATTAATATTTTAAAAACTAAAATTCAATTAAAATCGTTCGCCAAAAATCGACAATTGCTAGCCAAAACAAGCACTTTTTTATCAATATTTGAAGGTATTTGTCTAATCATTGCTTTTATTGTCGAACCACTAGTCATAACATCATCCACAATTAAAACCTTTTTTACCCCATTTAACAACGTTTTGTCGATTTTTATAATATTTTGAACCTCCTTTCTTTCTTCAATTTTTTTAGAACTCTGTTTCCATTTTTTATTCTTACTAAAACACTTAACAATCGGTAATCTAACACCTAAAAAAATATTTTCTAAATGATTAAACCCTCTTTTTTCTTCTTCATTCTCATTTGAAGGAGCTAAAACAATCACATATTTACGATATTTTCTTTTAATATCTTCATACAAATATCCCAAAAAAACATCTTTTAACAAATAATCATAACAGCCCTTATATTGATACAAAACATCTTTAAAAAACTCATCATACCAATATAAAACAATTCCCTTAACCCCATCTATTTCAAACTTTTCCTCTCTTCTTTTAAACTTAGCAAAACACTTATAACAAAAAGAATTTTTTTCTAAAAATAAACTACTAAAATTATCTTCAATCGTTTTATCACATAAAACACATTTATTCATTATATTTTTTTATATCCTTTATAGCTTCCTTAATACTTTTATTTTTATACTTGCTAATAAAAATCACTTCCCCCTTATAATAATCTTTATGCCTTCCAACTCTTCCCGCTATTTGAATTAAAGTATCTTTTGTAAACAAAGAATGACTCGCATCATAAACAATGACTTGCACATCTTTAATAGTAATTCCTCTTTCTAAAACTGTTGTCGTTAAAATAACCCCACTTTTCATTTCTTTTATCTTTTTTAAAAGATAATCCCTATTGATAACCTTAGAATTTATTAAATAATTATATTTAATTTTTTTACTAATTTTCATTTGTATTTTAATCGTGGGAAAATACACTAACACAACTTTATTAACAAACTTTTTTAAATACTTTTTTAACTTAAGCACCATAAAACTAGAACAAACACTACTAGGAACTATCAAATCATGATTATGATATCTCCTATTTAAATAATACATAGCAATATTAGGATCTTTTAAAATGTATTTAGGCATTGTCGCACTCATATAAACAAAGGTCTTACTACATTTATTTATAATGTTTTTTAAAGTTTCATTGTTCATATAAGGAAAAGCATCTATTTCGTCTATGATTAAAACATCAAAGTAATCTTTATAACGAAAAGCTTGATGGGTAGTAAATATAATAATATCACCTTCAATTACTTGATGATGATCCCCATATACTCCTACTACATTAACATTAAAATCTTGACTAATTCTTTTTTCTAACTCAATTACAACATCTTTTCGTGGAATTGCTAAACCAACTTTCAAATGATTTGTAAGACAATACTCTATTGTTTCATAAATAATCTCCGTTTTACCTGCTCCACAAACTGCGTTTATTGCACAATCTTTTCCTTTAATAACGTTATTTAAAAGAAAATTACTAGCTTTTTTTTGCTCTTCAGTAAGTGAATAGTTAAGAGTAAATTTTCCTGAATTAACTTTATAAGTATTATCACTCGTTTCCCCACGATACTTTAAACACTTGCGACAATACACTTTGCCATTTAGTTTAAAAAAATAACGTTTATCTTGATTGCTACAGTTTGGACAAGTATAACTAATAAAAAAACCTCCTTTCATTATTATCTATAAGGAGATTTTTTTATTTGTAACACTTTTTTTAAATTTTTCTTAAATAACATCTTCTTTTACGAACAATCTCTGCTTCATAATTATCCCATTGGCTTCTAATCTTGTAATTATCTTCTAATTCAGGCCCTGTTTCAGCATACTTTATATTATTTTTAATCGCACATTTAGTAACATCATACATTAAAAGAGAATTTAAGCCATACCCTTGATATTTTGGCTTTATAGCCACTAAATACATCTCTAATAAATCATTCTTTTTTAATGCTTTTAGCAAAGGATACCACCCAAAAGGAAGTAACTTCCCTTTAGCTTTTTGTAAAGCTTTAGCAATTGAAGGCGCTAAAATAGCAAAACCTACCACATCATCTTTATAATCAACAATAAAAGGCACATACTCTAAATTAATGAAAGGAATAAATTGCTTAACAGTAGAATCAATCTGTTTTTTGTTTAACCACACTGTACCATGCAAAGCATAAAAGGCCTCATTATATACATCAAAAGCTTTATAAATATATGGATACACCTCTTTAACATTATTAAACTTAATTAATTTAAAATTTAATTTATTTAGTAAAGCATTTTTTACTCTCTCTATTCTTTCATCAATAACTTCAGGAACCTTAACTAAATATTCAACATGATCAACATCTTTTACAAACCCTAATTTTTCCATATGCTCTACATAATAAGGATAATTATAAGTAGTAATGGACATTCCAATACGATCAAAACCCTCAATTAGCATCCCTTGTTTATCAATATCACTAAATCCTAATGGGCCATTAAACTCTTCCATTCCTTTTTCTTTACCCCATTTACCAATATAATCAAACATAGCTCTACTAACTTCAAGATCATCAATCACATCATAGCAAGTAAACCTTAAATGTTTAGAATTAACTTTTTCGTTATAATTATAGTTAATGATGCCCGCTAATCTTCCAACAATTTTTTTATCTTTATAAGCTAAAATCTCTATCGAATCACAATATTCATAGGCTCCATTTAACTTCCTATTAAACATATTTTTAACATCACTATGCAAAACAGGAACATAATACTTATTATCTTTATATAACAAATCCGGAAACGCAGCAAACTTTTTTAAATCTTTTTTGCTTTTTACTTCTTTAATCTTAATACTCATACTACTCGCCCCTTATAAATTCAATCTATTTAAAACATTTTTTAAGCATTTTATAGAATAAGATAACTGTTCTTTTTCTTCTTCACTTAACTCCAAATAATAAGATTTTATTATCCCTTTTTTCCCTACTACAGATGGTATAGCAAAATAACAATCATGGTCTTTATTGTATGAAGAAGTAGTCATAACTTCTTTGGAATCATTAAAAATAGCATTCGTTATTTTCATAAGACAAACACCAATTCCATAACAAGTATTCCCTTTTTTATTAATAATC
Source organism: uncultured Bacilli bacterium (assembly GCA_944363575.1). Lineage (GTDB taxonomy): Bacteria > Bacillota_I > Bacilli_A > RFN20 > DUOF01 > CALVUJ01. Next base: position 5,281 of record CALVUJ010000009.1, on the reverse strand, counting down.
TCATATGCACTATTACGAACTTCATTCAAAACATCTTTTTTTTCTTCTTCTGTTATATCAATTTTATTTAACCCAATAGTCGCATTACTCCATGGAATCAATTCACTATCACCATGTTCCCCTATCACGTAAGCATGAACACTTTTAGGACTAACATCAAACTTTTTACCTAAAATACTACGAAGTCTAGCACTATCTAAGGTTGTTCCACTACCAATTACTCTATTAGGAGCAAACCCCGATAACTTGTAAGTAACATAAGTCATAATATCTAGTGGATTAGTTGCTACTAAATAAATACCCTTAAAATTTGTTTTATTAATTTCATTAATAATTGAAGAAAAAACTTTAATATTTTTATCTACTAAATCCATCCTTGTTTCATTAACATTTTGATTACTTCCTGCACACAAACACACAATTGAAGCATCATCACAATCTTTATAATCACCTGCTTTTATTTTAATACTCGCATTACTATAAGCTGAAGCATGTATCAAATCTAAAGCTTCACCTTCTGCCTTTTCTTTCTTTATATCAATTAAAACTAATTCTCTAACAGAATTATCACTAGTCACAATCGAATATGCATAACTCATCCCTACATTACCACATCCAACAATAACAACTTTATTCATATAGGTCCCCCACTTCAAATCTAATTATATCTTTTACTTTTTATTTAAACCATCTTTTTATATAATATTTTTGGTGAGATTATGGAAAAACAAGTAAAAAAAGAAGTTTATAATGAACTTATAGTAACAAAATCTAAATTTATTACTTTTCTTTTTCCTGTTTCATCGATAGATGAAATTAAAGAAAAATTAAAATATTTTAAAGAAAAATATAAGGATGCTACACATGTTTGTTATGCTTATATTTTAGATTGTAATACTTTTAAATATTATGATGATGGTGAGCCTAGTTCTACTGCTGGTGCTCCTATTTATCAAGTGTTAAAAAATAATGATATAGTGTATTCAATGTGCGTTGTTATTCGTTATTTTGGAGGAACTAAACTAGGAGTAGGAGGACTTATAAAAGCATACACTAATAGTTGCTTAGAATGTTTAAATAAAGCAGAAATTATTGCTTATGAGAAAAAAGAAATCGTAACCATTGCTTTAAATTATAATGTTTACGATCAAATTGAATATTTTTTAAAAATAAATGATATTTGGATTATTAATAAAAAGTTTTCAGAACAGGTTATCTTAACTATTGAAACTTCTAGTGATAAATTAACTTTGCTTCAAGAACAATACGGATCTTTAATTAAAAGCATTACTAAAGAAACCTGTTAAAACACCTACTATACTACTAGCTAAAGCAGTTACAGCTACTCCAATTACTAGCCATTTTAATGATTTAATTTTTTCCATACGAATATCTGGATTATCAGCACTTTTAACTATTTGAACACCCAAAATAGCACCTTTTATAACTAATACTATACCAATTAAAGAATACATGATTGGCAAGAAAATCGTATTAATAATATTTTTAATTTTAGACATTAAACTATTCATGCTTTCATGATGATAATTTCCTTGAACACCTTTCAAATAATAATCATTTGTATCCAGCACTTGTTTAGAACTAATCGTATATGAAGGGATAGTTTCTACTCCACTATACCCACTACCTGTACCAAAATAAGCCTCTACTCTTACTCTATATTCAAATCCCTCATCTAAATTAAATTCGTATGTATAAGTAGCCAACTCTTGACTAGTATTTTTATATGGTTCTGCCTCACTTGATTGCATAACACTAATATGAGAATAATTATTCATGTCACATCCTTCACCTTTACTACAATAATAAAGATCTACTTGCCTTAACCCATACTTATATTCTATTACAAGTTTATTTTCATTCTCTATCTTAATTGTACCTAATACATTCCCAAAGATATCTGTATAATTTGTCATTAATTCACTAGCTGAAATAGATTGCCCAAATAAGATAAAACTCATGAAGGTAAAATATATTAAAAATAAAATATTCACCCTTTTAAATGCCATGATAAATCTACTCCTCCAACCATGTTGATACAAGTTCAGTAACCGGAGTATACAGTGCCACTAGCAAAAATGCTATTCCAATTCCAATAAGAATATTTCTTAATTTTGCAATATATTCCCTTCTCTCTTGTGGCTCATCAGCTGATTTAACAATTTTATAACCTAGTGTAACTGTTGTGGTAATAGCAGCGACTCCTAATATTGATAATAATAATGGAATTATAGTATCCGTAATTTCTTCTTCTACTGCTTGTGCATCAGCATCTCCACCGGTCTTTTCAACTAGTAATTCTCCTTTATACATAAATGATTCCTTATTTGTGTAATCCTCTATATAACATTTATTCCTGCTAGAGCACCCTGGATTATTGAAATAAACCACTTGTCTATTATCAACCATAATAGGTTCAGCACCTGTTTTATATTTTTCAACTCTCATATATACAGAGCGATCATTTTTGGTAGATATATGAAAATACTCTGCACTATCAGCACATCCTTCTGTCCCCATAGTTTCATTACAATAAAGAGGAATAAAATTTTGTGTATTAGAACTAGCAAACTCAATAACTAACCTAATGTTGTATGTTTTTCCAACTGCTAAATAATTACTCAGATGAAGTGTTTTTTCCCCACTTCCTTTTTCACCAGACATATGAATTATCTCTTTCCCATCATTTATATCAACAAGCAATTCAGTATAACCATACGAATATTTTACTGTTATTTGCCCACCTTTTCCTATAGTAACTTTGTTTTGACCATAACTATATGTACAATCTGCATTATTATTATCGCATATATGCGGTTCTCCACGAATAATATTTTCATTTCCGATTAGATTAACAGTCAAAAAAAACAACGCTAAACTAAAAAATATAGATATCACTTTTAATGTCTTTTTCATCGTACTACCTTCTCTCATTAAAATTATATCTATAATTTTCTTTTCTTGCAACATTATCACTTTTAATTGCGTAAAACAAACAAAAAATGTTACCTGTAAAAGTAAACTCAAAAAGAAAAATTTTAAAATATATTCTCTATATCATGAGTTTATATAATAAAAAACACTACATCTATTTAATGCAGTGTTTATTTTTATAGGACATAACTTTTCTATTAATAAATCAAATCATTTAAATTCAACTAATGTCATCCTACCACCTCAAATTATTATATTATTAAAAGCTCTTTATCTTATTTTTTTCTTATTACATTGTTCTAATAAATCTTTTTTCTTTTCGTTTATTTCTTTATATATTTCTTTTAGTTTTTCATTAAATTTTTCTTGAACTTCATTAGGGACTTGATCAGTATAACCATTATCTTTACATACTTGATTTTGATGTTGTATTAATTTAGTTTTTACAATATTTAATAAATTCTTTCTAAGAGCATAATTAAGAATAACATTTGCTGGTAAATCTTCTTTCTTTATTTTACCTGCGCTATATAATATTAGTGCTTCTAATCCTTCTTTTGAAGTTTTGCTTATTTCTTCAGGAATCGCTTGTATTTGTTCTTTTGTTAACCACCATAAGCTCCCATCATTTGCTGCATATTGATTAATAATATCTTGTAGAATCGCTTGTATTTGTTTTTTTGTTAAATCTCCCAAGTCCCCACCCTTTGCTGCACGTTGATTAATAAATTCTTGTGGAACTGCTTCTATTTGTTTGTTTGTTAAACGAACCAAGTTCCCGCCATTTGCTGCACGTTGATTAATAAACTCTTGTGGAACTGCTTCTATTTGTTCTTCTGTTAAATCCCTCAAGTAACCACCATTTGCTACATATTGATTAACTATCTTTTGTGGAATTGCTTGTATTTGTTCTTTTGTGAAATATCTCAAGCTCCCACCATTTGCTATATATTGACAAACTATCTCTTTTGGAGTCACTTGCATTTGTTCTTTTGTTAACCCTCCCAAGTTCCTACCTTTTACTGCACATTGATTAACTATCTCTTGTGGAATTGCTTGTATTTGTTCTTTTGTTAAATACCCCAAAAACCCACCATTTAATACATACTGATTAATAAACTCTTGTGGAATCATTTGCCTTTGCTTATTGGTAAAATACCTTAAATTACCACCCTTTGCTGCACATTTATTAATAGACTCTTGTGGAGTCGCTTGTATTTGTTCTTTTGTTAAATTCCCTAAGTCACCGCCATTTGCTACATATTGATTAATAAACTCTTGTGAAATCACTTGTCTTTGTTCTTTTGTTAAATGAACCAAGTTCCCGCCATTTGCTACATATTGATTAATTATCTCTTGTGGAATTGCTTGTATTTGTTTTTCTGTTAAATATGTCAAGTCCCCACCATTTGCTACATATTGATTAATATCTTTTTGTGTTATTTTCATAATTTATCTCCCCCATATGAAACGTATTGCAATATTATGATATCATGTTTATTTTCAAAATCAAGATAAAAAAAGGTATGGCGATTCATGATTATCTGCAAATTGTTAAAGTAAAATCAAAAATAAAAACCTTAATATCATAAGTTTATATAATAAAAAAACACTACATCTATTTAATGCAGTGCTTATTTTCGTAGGACATAACTTTTTTATTAATAAATCAAATCGTTTAAATTCAGCTAGTGTCATCCTACCACCTCAAATTATTATATTATTAACAGCTCTTTATCTTATTTTCTTTCTTATTACATTGTTTTAATAAATCTTTTTTCTTTTCATTTATTTCTTTATATATTTCTTTTAGTTTTTCATTAAATTTTTCTTGAACTTCATTAGGAACATGATCAGTATAACCATTCTCTTTACATACTTGATTTTGATGTTGTATTAATCTAGTTTTTACAATATTTAATAAATTCTTTCTAAGAGCATAATTAAGAATAACATTTGCTGGTAAATCTTCTTTTTTTATTTTACCTGCACTATATAATATTAGTGCTTCCAATCCTTCTTTTGAAACTTCACTTATTTCTTCAGGGATCGCTTGTATTTGTTCTTTTGTTAAATATTCCAAGTCACCGCCATTTGCTGCACGTTGATTAATTATCTCTTGTGGAATTGCTTCTATTTGTTTATTTGTTATACGAAACAAGTCACCGCCATTTGCTGCACGTTGATTAATAAGTTCTTGCGGAACTGCTTCTATTTGTTCTTTTGTTAAACGAACCAAGCTCCCACCGTTTGCTACATATTGATTAATATCTTCTTGCGTTATTTTCATAATTATCTCCTTTTTGTCAAAAGTATTGTAATATTA
>CALVUJ010000008.1 GCA_944363575.1 uncultured Bacilli bacterium | reverse complement strand
ATCACTTTATAGCTAACATTAAAAAATTTAGTCATAAGTTACACCTCTTTGAGTTATTTAATTAACAATATTATATCTATAAACTATATAAATTTCAATATATCTAATAAAAGAAAAAAACACTAGTTAGAACTAAGACCGTTTATAATTAACTGTGTAAATAGAAAAAACACAGTTTTTTAAATGGAGGTAAAAAATGATAGAAATAACAAATAAAAACTATAAGGAAACTTATTTATTAATTACAATGATTACCAATACAATTCGTATTAAAAACAAAGATGATAAAGTAGTTGAAAAAGATTTAAACACACTTATTGGTCTTGATGTTAATGGCGATAGACAAATTCTTGGTTTATCTATTTATGATAAACTTAATAACCATTACTTTTTAGATTTATTTGAAATATTAAAGTCTAAAGGTGTTAAAAATATTTATTTCTTCTCTTCCCATGAATACTCTAATATTAAGAAGTCACTTAAAATTAGTTTTCCTAATGCTTTATGGATAGATAATTTAACCATGAATATTGTTTATTTTTGGAAGTATTTATCTTTTCGAGGTAGAGGTCAATTAGTAACAAGATTGAAAGACATGTATATACAGGATAATTTTGAAGATACTTCTGTTATTATTCAATATATGCGGGAAGAATATCAAAACAATCAATTATTCTTACTTGTTTTTGATCGATACTTTAAAGATATTGAATCTTATTATAAGTATGATTTAATTATTCGAAAATTCTTGTTTAATCACTACTCTTATACTGGTATTTATGATATGATTAAACAGACAAATAAGAAAGAAATTGAATCATTAGATTCTTTCTTAAATCAAATAAAATTAAAATTATTAGAATTAGAGGAAAACAGATTATATAACAAGCAAGCTTGGAGTAACATTATGAATCATTGTTTTATAAGTTTTCCTGAATTAGTAAGTGAGGTAGAAAAAGAATTATGAAGAAAAAAGAAGAAGATATTTATGATAAGATTGCTAAATTAATGATGGAAAATAATCAGATGGTAACAAACAAAGATATTAGTAATTCCTTAAATATTATTCGTGCAAGAATTATTAATTCTATGTTAGAAGGAGAACTTACTTATCATTTAGAATATGAAAAACATTCTAAAGGTGAAAAAGCAAGTGAAAATAGAAGGAATGGTCACTCTAGTAAAGATCGAAAGATAAGAACAGAAACTGGTGAAATTACCATAAATATGCCTAGAGATAGAGATGGTTCATTTGAACCTACAATCATTGAAAAACGGCAAAGAGTATTACATGATATGGATGATGCGATTATATGCATGTATGCCAAAGGAATGAGTTTAAGTGATATTACGGATATTGTAAAACATACATATAAAGTGGAAGTATCTACATCTTTTGTAAGTACCGTCGTAAAACAAATTACTACTAATTTAGAGGAATGGAACAACAGGCCACTGAAAAAAATATATCCCTTTCTATACGTAGATTGTTTATATACTTATGTTAAAGAAGATTTAATTAGTGAGAAAAAACCAGTATATGTAATGATTGGAATTGATATTACAGGACATAAAGAAATTGTTGGAATATGGTTAGGGGATGGTAATGGTGAAGGAGCTTATTTTTGGAGACAAATATTTGAAGAATTAAAGTCTAGAGGAGTTGAAGATATATTATATGTATCCATGGATGGATTAAAGGGGTTAAATGAAGCGATTAATGAGGTATATCCAAGAACTCAAACACAAAGATGTATCGTTCATTTAACAAGAAATTTATACGGAATAGTTCCTAGAAAAGAAGCGAAAGAAACGATTGGTGATTTTAAGAAAATCTATACATCAAGTAGTTTAGAACAAGGGTTATTAGAACTAAAGAATTTCCAAGAAAAATATCAAGACAAAAAGAAAATCGTTAAAAAGGTAGAAGAATATATGGAATATATTAAACCACTGTTTGAATTGCCGCAAGAAATAAGAAAAATAATATATACAACCAATCCAATCGAATCTGTAAATTCAGCCTTAAGAAAAGTAACAAGAGGAAAAGGATCATTTCCAAACGAAGAAGCATTAATGAAAGTATTATTTTTAAGAATACAGGATTTAGAGAAGAAATGGAGTAAAGGGATAAGAGGTTGGAATACCGTATTACAACAGTTAATTGAACTACATGGAGACAGAATAACAAAGTATTTAGAACTATCCTAATAATTGATCTTTGACAACAAAAAAGTTAAGAAATAAATCCTTAACTAAACCAATTAATATGTTATATAGAAATTTATAATTTTTAATAAAACTTACACAGTTAACTTGACAAGGTCTTTATTAGATATACTCCTCCAGCATAGGCTACTTCATCTGCTGTAATTAATCCTATTGGATATGTTAATGCTTTATTTCCATCTTCACTTCCTTTTGTTGTATATAAATCTCCATCTGGACAATCAAACGTTGGTTGTTTATTTGTCATTAATCTAATATATCCACCATAGTATGTAGTTGTTGTTCCTGTTCCTCCTTGGTTATTAGTACTACTACTACTTGTACTTGGTGTTCTATCTCCACAGAAGCCTGCATTTCCATCTATCTTATCGGCATAACTTGAAAGATTATTTTGATACCATGTATTTAATGCAGTTAATATGGTACTATTTGTTCCTGTTCCATGCACATTATTAGTTGTATATTTAAATCCTACGTATGCATTATTCTTATATGATGAATTGAATGCGCTGGTTCCTATTTGTGTTTCTTTTCCTGTTGTTTGAGCACTTCCATCTCCACTATAGATTAGTCTTAATGTTCCATCTTCATTAATTCTGATAATCCGCCAATACTTGTTTGCAAACTTGACCCAGTTATCTGTTGGGTTTCCAGCAAAGTAGTATGTTCTTCCTTTACTTGTGTCTTCATAGTAAATTGTTCCGGTTGTATCTTCTTTTAATGCGGTACTGAAATCAGTTCTGGTTGCTAAGTTTTTTCTGGCAATTAGTTCTTCTATGTTGGTTATTCCTTTTTCATCAAAGTACAAATAGCATTTTGTTCCTTTTGTTGTCATTGGTGTTACACTTAAACTTTTAATTGTAGCATCATATGATAGTGAAATGCTTGTATCTTCTTCACCATTTATAGTGCAATAGCTTTCACTCTCATTTAACACATATCCATCAGGTATCGTATCTGTTTTAGTGTAGCCACTATCACCATTAATATAGATTGCTACGGCATTAAAGTCTGCTAAACTATAATTAATCGTTCCATTAACCAAAGGAATACTTTGTGTAACTCTATATTTTGCCCTTGTAAAGTTTAGTATTACTGCACTAATTATCGCTACTGCTATTACTCCTATCATAATATTCCTTTTTAAATGACTTTTCTTTAATGTTTCAATCTTCATAATCTAACACCTTTCATGATGCTAGGCTTCATTTTAAATCTCATCAAAATAATCTATCATAGATATATGATAAGTTTCCTAGCTTATAGTTAAATTATAAA
>CALVUJ010000007.1 GCA_944363575.1 uncultured Bacilli bacterium | reverse complement strand
AAATAAACTTAACTTAAATTGTTTGATAGATTTAAAAAGATTGGATAAAGAAAAAGATAATATTCAAAAAGAAATAAAAAAGGCTTTTGAAAATAAAATAATAGGTAAAATAAGTGAACAAAAATATATAAGTTTAATGAACAAACTTAGTGAAGAATCTAAATTAATTGATATAAAAAAGAATGAATATAATGAAATAATGGAAAGTAATAGATTATTTGAAGAAAAGTTTGATGAATTTGTAAAAAACATAGATAACTTAAATGAAGATAAATTAGAAACAATAAGATTATTTGTAGATAGTGTATATATTAATGAAAATAAAATAATACCTAAATACAAATTTGAATAGTAAAAGAATATCAATATACATAGCAAAAGGAGGAATAATTTATGATATATGGATATGTAAGATATAATGTTGATGATAATGAGAATAAGAATCAGCAAGAAACTTTATTAAAAGAAGCTGGTGTAAATAAAATTTTTTATGATGTAGGAAGTGGTTTGGATTTATTAAGACCAGGATTAAAAGAATTACTTAGAAATGCTAAAAGAGGAGATACAATTCTTGTTACTAAATATCACAAACTAGTTAGAGGCTTTCCAGAACAAATAATATTTATGGATGAGCTTATGAAACAAGGCGTTACAATTAAAGAAATATTAGGACAACTTGATACATCAGATCCTGAGTTTGCTAAAAGCCATAAAGAACAAATGAAATTTTTTGAAGAGATAGAAAAAGAAGGTAAAGAAAAAGGCTGGGATATAGAAGTTGAAGAAGAGGTATGAAATTATAATTGGGTAATTAACTGGGGAATTAATTGGGAAATTAAAATAAAAAAAAGAAATTGCTTTCACAATTTCAACACATAACACTTAGGTAACAACATACTTAGGTGTTTTTTTAATTATATATGTATATATTAATATAAAGGTTTCTTGTTACCGCTTAAAGGGTATCCATTAACTTGCTCATCTTTTGGAACAATAACTAATCTATAACCTAATTCATCAAGAATCTCATCTAAAGTATCAATACTCATATTCTTTTGTTTTAATCTTTGATGAATTGCAGATCTACTGCATTTTAGTTTTCTAGCTAATCCTGCTTTAGTTGTGTTTGTTATTTTCATTAAAAATTCTAAAATTTGATTCACTAACATAATTTATCACCTAGCTAAATTATACAAAATCCTGAAAATACGCGTCAAGATATATCTTGACACTGATTTTTGGCTATCTTCAAAAGTCCCTATTTCGCTGACTTTTTCGGGCTTTGGGTAAGCATTTATAGTAAAATCCCTGTTTTTAAACCATCCATACCTTCATAAAATCTAACTAGTTTATTAGTGTTAACTAACCAAAATGGTTTTTCAGTATTCTCTCTAATATATCCTTCATACATAGAAGTGTATTTCAAAATATCATCTTTATAATTGGTTAATAAAGCAAGAGCAAGTGTTGCCATATCATTAGCGGTAGTATAATGATTAGGGTCATGGAATCCGGTAGGATTTACAAAATTAGTATCGTTCATACCTAATCTTTTGGCCGTGGTGTTCATACTGTTAATAAAATTTTCTTCACTGCCATATGCGTGTTCTCCAAGGGCAACAATTGCGTCGTTAGCAGATGAAATACATATTGCTTTGAAAAGATCGTTTACACTTATTTGCTCTCCTGGTTCAAGGAAAACTTGTGATCCTCCCATTGAAGATGCGTTAGGGCTAACTGTAACGATGTCTTCATATGATATTGAACCATCATGTATTTTTTCTAGTATTAAAAAAAGTCCCATCATTTTTGTCATGCTTGCTGGATATTTTCTTTCATTAATATTTTTACTATATATTATTTCACCGGTTGAGAATTCCATTAGGAGTCCGATTGGTGCCTCTATACTTATTTGGCTAGTGTTTTCTTGTTGTTCTTCTTCAGCGTTAATTTTATATTTAGGAATAAATATTGTGCATATAGAAGAAATAATTAAAGTGAAAATAATAAAAGGTTTTAGTTTTTTCATAGTTTAATCCTCCTATTTAAGATATATGTTTTAAATAGGAAAATATGATTTTTAGATTATTATCTTTATATTTTTTGTGGCTTATATTATAACTTTTTATGTTTTCTTTAAATTTTTGGATGCTAAACTTTTTTGCAAGAACAACCACTAATAAAAAAACATCAATATTAGAAAAATATATTTATTTTTTATATTATTACTATCTTAATGATACATTGTTTTATTTCTAAGAAAAACAATTTGGTTGCATTTTAATATTTAAGGTTTTTATTATATACTGATAATTTAATAAGTGAAGGTGATCCAACTAAAGGTGTTACAAAAACTTATATGATGAAAAAGAGGAAAAAACTGTACTAAATGGTGTCTCCTTTAGTTTTCCATTGAAAGGATTTTATTCGATAATAGGTAAGGGTGGGAGTGGAAAATCGATGCTTTTAAATATTTTGGTTTTTTTTGATAAACCAATATTTGGAAATGTTGCTTATTGTAGTAATCTAACAGATACTTTAGCAGAAGCTACTATAGCAATAGATTATTCTGGAACGTACCCATTCCTCATCCAGCTCACAGGGGAGGTTTAGCTCACTATCATCCAGGAATTCTTTTAAATAGAGAACATAAGAAACCTTCGCATGTTTTTTTGTGGCATAGTGGGTGAATAATATGTAAACTAAATAAAAATTTATTACATCTATAGAGTTTTGTGATGATGAAGTTTTAGAAGTAAGAAAAAATGTTAGTAATATAGTTGTTATTATGACTAGTGAATGATGAATTCTTTATTGAAATTAGAGTTTGTTAATGTTCATAATGATGAGGATGTTTGAAAACTTTTTGCTATGATTTTTCTAGGATATATATCTTATTAAAATGGTGTATTTACACTTCCAATAGGTAATAATGATAATATTGATATCTCTTGTGAAGATAGTATAATTAATAATATAGAATAAAAAAATGATAAGCAAGATAGTTTAGATTATTATAAAAGCCTTTCTTAGTCGTTTTCTAAGAAGTATTTTTATTTTATAAAATGATTAGATTGTTGTGCTTTTTTACTTGATGTGGTAATATGAATACATGCTGGATTAGCGCAATTGGTAGAGCAACTGAATCGTAATCAGTAGGTTGTGGGTTCAAGTCCTATATCCAGCACCAGTTTTTAAAATTAATATTACTTTTTATAGAATTATCCGAATTATCTATTTTTTGTTTGTTCGTATTAGTTGTTATGTGAAAAAGGAGGGAATAACATGAAGGTACGAAAGGCAATTTTTATGTGGAAAAGGATAGAAAAAGATCCTTATTTTTTTGGTAAATTAAATAGGTTGGAGGTTATTTTTCAGGAAGGCGAAGAAAATCCTACTATTTTGATTGATGCTGGCAAAGTTAAGATTGAAGATAATAGTTTGAAAATAGAAAGCAAAGAGGTATTGAAAAAAATTGGGGAAATTGATTTTGAAAAAGAATATGACCCTAAATGTTTTAATGAATATTCTGGCGATAGTTGGGAACTCCAAATTAATGATAAAAAATATGAAGGTGTTTTAGAGGATCCACATTATGTTGTTAAAGTAAAGAAAATTATTAGATATAGTGCTATAAAATTATATGCAGAAAAGCATTTGGCTGGTTATTTAAAATAGTGAATGTTTGAGGAAATTATTGTAAAATTTCCAAGGTGTGTTGAATATAAAATGTTTTACAAATCTTAATTTATGGTATATAATCACTTTAAGGGCTGATGCTGGTGAAAAGAGAGAATTATTTCCTTACATTATTGTACAAAAAAGTTGTTGAACTTAAAAATCTTTTGAATAGTATAGAAGATAAAGATTATTCTCAAGAATATAAAAAATATTTGATTTCTGGATGTATTATTACTCTTAATACTATTTTAGAAATTGGGATTGGCACAATGCATTCATCTAAAATTGACGAATTGTCGACTTTAATATATTATACTAGACAAAAAGCGGTGCATTATGGATATTTTAACGGATTACATGATATAGAAGAATCGGCTCGTAAAATTATTAGTTTAGTTGAGGAAAATTATGATTTTGAAAAAATATATTACAAAAATTTGATAGATTTAGATAAATATTTTAAGTCTGTCAACATTGTTATAAAGAATTCTCCACAAGTTATGTGTGATACTTATTTTTACAAATTTAAAAGCAAAGATGGAAAAAGTGCGCTTTGCGTGCCATTAAGAAAAGTTTTTACTTTAACGGCTAGAAACAAAGAAAAAGTAAATAAGTTTATTATTGATACTTCAAGTCCTTTATCTTTGTATTTTTATAGCGATGAAAAGTTAAGTGATTATACGGAGTTACATGATGGTGATATAAATAAATTTTTTATAGATAATTATACGGTTGTTGGGGAAAATTTTGTTGATCACATTAATACAATAGAAAATATAATATATAGGTTTTCAAATGATCCTTTAAATGCTATTCAAATCATGGAATATTCTTCAAACAGCCAATTTTGTTATAATACTATTGATGTTATTTCAAATTTTATACTTGAAAAGACAATGTTTGAAGCATATATTGAGGGTAATTATTTGATTAAAGATAAGTATTCTTTAAGCAAAATACAAAAAACAGATTATGTAAAGTTGAAAAAAATTTTTTCTAGGCAAATTTTACCTTATCTAAATCAAAAAGATGCCTTTTTTATTGGTATGACCATTAAGCGTTTTAGATTTTATACCGATTCTTTGAGAAATTTTACGATGGATTTTAATGTTGATCAAAGGGCTCTTGTTACGATACTTGTTCAGTTGTTTGAAACGGGGCCAAAATATTTTTCAAATAGATTTATAAATTCAAGTGAAACATTTAAAAAATGTTATAATAATTTATTAAAATATCGCCAAATATTTTCGCATTATTTGTTAAAAAACAAAGAGTACAATGATGCTATAAATGAGTTTAAAAATGAATTTTATAGTTTTATACATATTCTTCAAATGATTGATTTAGATGATGTTAGGAATGCTATTCCTGAGTCATATGATACATATAAAATAATAGAAAGGAAGAAGAGCGACTTTTTTAACTACAAACATGAACAGTATTTGAAACTTGATTCGCACACATATATTGGCAAAAAGATTTATTATTCTTCTCATAACTCGTTGAGTGATACTTTGATTGCTATTTTTCCAATGGAAAGAGGATTAAAAAATGTTACTTATTATGAAAAGGATGCAAACGATTATTTGACTCTTAAGTATAATATAGATGAAAAAACCGGCAATAGGGCTATTTGCCATTCTCGCGAAGATGAAGAAGAAATGGAAGAAGTACAAATTGATTTTAATTTATCTAATATCTTCAAAGCCTATAGTCTTTTGAGAAAATATAAAAGAGGTGGTATAATACAAATCTATTTTCAAGGGTGTGAAAAGAATAATTATTATCCTCATTATGATGATTTAGAAAATGTTGTGTTACGTTTTTTTAATCAAGGTTATTTACCTATTGAACTTTTACAAATTACTAAGCTGAGAACATCTGATGTTTCTAGAGGAGTAATAAAATTGTTAGATGAAAACGATTGTGTTATCGCCGATATTATTAGTAACAAGAAACGTTGCATTAAAAGAACCTATGGAAAAGATAACAAAAATTTCTTTTCAAGAATTGATGATATAACCCATGATTTTAGTAAAAGGAGGCATAAGCAATGATTAATATGTATTCTGCTGTTTTCGCTTGTTATGATATTGAAAAAGTTTTTTTATTAGAGACTAAAGATACTTGTGATTTTATAATAGGTAATATGGAGGAGGAACTTTCATTGGAGAGATGGAATAATTTGGAAGATATCTTAAAAGATCTTTCTGGAAAGAAAGTTAATATAATTACGCAAGTCCAGGCTGAGAAATTTTTTGGGAAAGATTGTATAAATAAAGGAGTGACTATAAAATGATTGATGATATTGTTGCTCTTCATGAAATTAAATGTTTTCTGGAAAAAAATGACAAAATAATTTCTCCTATTATAGCAAAAGGTAAAAAAAATCTCCCTCAAGATGAAAATTCAATAGCTGTTTTAATAGGAATACTTCAAGAATTGAAAGAAAAATTTTTAAATTTAAACATAAATGCTTTTATGTTGGATATTCATTTATATGATTTAATCGATTATATTTACAAGTATATTATTAGTTTGTTCAATGATTATGGGTTTGTTAATGCGTATAAATTGTACGATGTTTTTAAAATAGATATTAAAAATTTATATATTTTATTGAATAACTTGGAAAAATAATGATTTATTTTTGATTTTTGCTATGCAGAATAAATTTATTGTTGGAAAATTTGAAATAAAGTTATGTGGTTAAATAAAATTAAAATAGTATAAATTAAAGACATTTTTTATAAAATAAGTGAATATTATTTATTGTGGCATTAATTTACAAAAAAATATTGTCGAAAAAAAGTAAAAATTAGTTGACACACATATTTTTTTGGTGTTATTATAAGTAAGCATTGCGGGTCCTAAGAGGGGGAAGCGATGAGAGAAATGATCTTTGAAAACTAAATAGAAACGTCAGCAATAAATTTAAGTTAAGAAAAAGCGAGAGCTAAAGAAAAAAAATAAGAGAGTTTGATCCTGGCTCAGGATTATCGGTGGCGGCATGCCTAATACATGCAAGTTGAACGGGAAGTAGCAATACTTCTAGTAGCGAACGGGTGAGTAATACATGAGTAACCTGCCTAATTGATGGGGATAACTGATCGAAAGATTAGCTAATACC
>CALVUJ010000006.1 GCA_944363575.1 uncultured Bacilli bacterium | reverse complement strand
ATTACAGGGCAATCACAAGCTCAATTAGATGAAATTGGTAGATATGTTAGTGGACTTGATAGCAACCTATATGATATCATAATCAATATAATATCTTAAAGGAGAGATTTGTGATGTTAAAAAAATTACAAGAAGAGAAAAATAATAAAGAATATTTTAGTATATCAGGTGATATATACATAAGAGAAAATGGTGATTTTTTAGCTTGTTCTTATGGGAGAAATTATTTTGTCTACAATTTTGTTAAAGGTAATATAGATGAAATGAGTACTGATGAAGTGTATCAAGTTATTATAAAACTATTAACTGATTCATTGAATAGAGATAATTTAATTTTAATAGATGGCACGAATGATAAAATTGACTATATTTATGAATGGGAAAAGCAAGATTATAAAAAAGATAAATGTAAATCTTCAAAAAGAATTAATATTTCAATAAAAGATATATATCCAAACTTTTTAGTAATTGTTGATGGAGTTTGTCTAAAAAGCCATTGTTGGGGAGGAGGAAGATTTGTACATTTAATGCCTCTTGACACCAGCAGTAAAGAAGAGATAGTACAAAAGCTAAGAGATATCCATAACTATAAAAATGGACATTTACCTGGGGCTAGTGATGAAGAAAAAAATAAATATCGTGTTATAAAAAGGTAAATAGAGTAGAGATCTATTCTTATTTAGTGATATTAATAATATCTTAAAGGAGAGATCGTGTTATGTTAAAAAAATTACAAGAAGAGAAAAATAATAAAGAATATTTTAGTATATCAGGCGATATTTATATAAGAGAAAATGGTGATTTTTTAGCTTATTCTTATGGTGAAAATGAATATATATACAATTTCATTAAAGGTAATATAGATGAAATGAGTACTGATGAAGTGTATCAAGTTATTATAAAATTATTAACTGATTCATTAAACAGAGATAATTTGCCGTTAATAGATGGAAGCAAGGATAAAATTGATTACATTTATGAATGGGAAAAGCAAGATTACAAAAAAGATAAATGTAAATCTTCAAAAAGAATTAATATTTCAATAAAAGATACATATCCAAATTTTTTAGTAATTATTGATTGTGTTTGTCTAAAAAGCCATTGTTGGGGCGGAGGGAGATTTGTACATTTAATGCCTCTTGACACTAGCAGTAAAGAAGCTATAGTACAAAAGCTAAGAGATATCCATAACTATAAAAACGGGCATTTACCTGGGGTCAGTGATGAAGAAAAGAAAAAATATCGTGTTATAAAACGGTTAATAGAGTAGTAATCTATTCTTATTTAGTGATATTGATAATTCTTACCATTATGTTCTATTCAGTAAATATTTGTTTTTCGTAAATTTCTTGATTGTTTTCGGGTGATTTCTCACCAGTATTTAAAAATCCCAAAGATTCCCAAAAAGGATTGCCTGTAATAGGATCTGAAGTAAGATATATTCGTTTTGCACCGTTTTGCTTGAATAGTTTTTCTAAGTGTAAAAACATTTCTTTTCCATACCCTTTACGGCGATGCTCGGGCAATACAAAAAATTCCATTATATATCCGTATCCAACTTTTATAAAGCCTTTATGCTCGGGATGGTCAATCTTACCATACAAAAAACCAATCAGCATTTTATCATCATAACAAAGTTCCAAATGTCGATCATTATCTCCTTGTATTTGTATAATACTTTTAATCCACTTTTCAATAAAATCTATGGTTGTAATTTGGTTTTGATGTTCATCAAGTTCTTTGGTATACTGCCACATGAGCTGTTTAAAAATTGCACAATTTTCTTTGTCTTCAGCATATAGCTGAACGAATGTTAGTCTATTCATAAATTACCTCTTTCTAAAATAATATAAAAATCGCTCCTGATAAAATCAAGAGCGACAATTATATCCATTAAAAAGTATCTTTACAGTATGGACAAAACGGCATTTGATTTTATCAGTTTATTAGTTGTCATTTTGTCCACCTCGCTTTCAAATCCAACTTTACACATTATAGCATATTTTCTCAATAGATGTATGTCTTATAAAAAATATTCACTCATAATATGAAAAAATCGTAAATGTACATAGAGGAGCAAGTATAATTAAAACAACAAGTAAACATAAAGTTTTAAATTTCAAAGTCGTTACATAGAATATCATTTTGAAGCAAGAATAATACTTCACTTATGTAATGGCTTTCTAGTTTGTTATCTTACAAGCATAGATTTCGGTGTATAAGGCAAAGGTAGATATTGTAAATGAGGATTTATACACCATTTTCAAGCATATCTATGAGAATATGATAGCAGACTCGGTATGAAAAATCACCAAAAGAAAATATTTTAATAATGCATAATGGTGGTAAAGCGAAAGCTATGCCAGCCACTACACAAATACTTCGTTATCACATTTCGACTAATCGAAAGTATTCCTTTTTTTTATATATATGATAAAATAATAAGGGTGATTGAGATGGAGAGCCTTTATGATTATTCTTTAGAAAACTTAAGTAAAAAAATGGTAGAAATAGGGCAAAAGAGTTTTAGAGCTATTCAAATATATAGTTGGCTATATCAAAAAAGAGTTAATAACATAGATTTAATGAGCGATATTTCATTATCTTTTAGGGAAAAACTAAAAGAAGATTTTTTTCTTTATAATCCTAAAATTATTCGTAAACAAGTTTCATATGATGGGACTGTTAAACTATTATTAGAATTAGAAGATGGTATGAGTGTAGAAACTGTTTTAATGCGTTATGATTATGGTAATGCTGTATGTGTAAGTTCTCAAGTAGGATGCAACATGGGCTGTAAGTTTTGTGCTTCTGGATTAATTAAAAAGCAAAGAGATTTAAAAGCTTATGAAATGATATTACAAGTAATGAAAATACAAGAATATTTAGATGAAGAAGGAAAAAATGAAAGAGTAAGTCATGTTGTAATTATGGGAAGTGGGGAACCATTTGATAATTATGATAACGTTATGAACTTTATTAAAATAATTAATGAACAAAAAGGATTGGCTATTGGAGCTAGGCATATTACCGTATCTACTTCGGGTATACCAGACAAAATAATCAAGTATTCAAAAGAAGGAATTCAAGTTAACTTAGCTATTTCTTTACATGCTTCAAATAATGAGACTAGAAATAAAATAATGCCTGTAAATAAAGCATATCCTTTGGAAGTCTTATTTGATGCCATCAAGCAATATGAAACTAATTCTGGAAGAAGAGTAACTATTGAGTATATTCTTTTAAAAGATTTAAATGATTCTATAAAAAATGCTCAAGAATTAGCAAGTTTATTAAAAGGAACTTTTGCATACGTTAATTTAATACCTTATAATGAAGTAAAAGAAAATGAATTTAAAAGGAGCAGTAAAGAAAATGTTCGTTCTTTTTATGAAGAATTAAAAAGAATTGGTGTCAATGTTACAATTAGAAAAGAATTTGGTACAGATATAGATGCAGCATGTGGGCAACTTAGAGCCAAAAAGGAAGGTGTTATTAGTGAATAGTTATGTGGTTACTGATAAAGGATTAGCTCGTAATAGTAATCAAGATGGGGTTATAAGTCTTGTTAAAGAAAATGGCGATTCTTTATATGTTTTATGTGATGGTATGGGAGGACATTTAGGAGGAGCAGTTGCTAGTAAAAAGTGCATTAATATTTTCAAACAAGAATTTAAAAAGAGTAAGTATAATAATATTGATGGGGCTAAAGAATGGCTATATAAAACAATTCTAAAAGCTAATAAAGATATAATTAGTGCTGCTAGTAAAGATGTTAATTTAAAAGGAATGGGAACAACAGTTGTGTGCCTATTAATAAGTAAAGAGTTTAAAGTATATGCTAGTGTAGGTGATAGTAGATTATATGCCTATAATAAAAAAGGATTAGTGCAAATTAGTGAAGATCAAACTTTTGCAGCAGCTCTTTATAAAGCAGGGTATATTAATAAAAAAGAAGTTGATAATCATCCAAGAAAGGGAATGTTATTATGTGCAGTAGGTAGTGCTCCTAATAATGCATTAGATGTCCAAGTTAAAGAGATTAAAGGAAATCATAATTATCTTATATGTTCTGATGGATTATATAACATGGTTAATGAAAACGAAATAAAGAAAGTCTTAAATGAGAAAGTTTCTTTAAAAGAAAAAGGTGATAACTTAATTAAAGAAGCTAACAATAATGGTGGATTTGATAATATTAGTGTTATTTTATTGGAGGAATGTTTATGATAGGTAAAACTTTAAAAAATAGATATTTTATTATTTCTCTTATTCAAGAGGGAGGAATGTCTTATGTGTATTTAGCAGAAGATACTATTAATAAAAAACAAGTAGCCGTTAAAATAATGAAAGATGAAACCTTTTCTGATCCTTTAAATATTGCTAGATTTCAAAGAGAAGCCAGAGCATGTGCAGCTTTAAGACATAATAATATTGTAGAAATATATGATATAGATGAATATAAAGGTAAACCTTATATTGTTATGGAATATGTAGAAAGTAAGTCATTAAAAGATTTATTGTTAACTAGAGGAACTTTTTCTGTTGTAGAGGCATGTGATATAGTATATCAACTAGCAGATGCTTTAATGCATGCACATGAACATGGGGTAATCCATCGAGATATTAAACCTCAAAATGTTATGATGCAATATGATGGAGGAATCAAATTACTTGATTTTGGTATTGCTACGATTAGTGATGCTCCTAATATTACCCAAAAAGATATGGTTGTAGGAAGTGTTCATTATATGGCTCCAGAAGTCTTAAAAGGAAAAGGAGCAAGCCCACGTTCTGATATTTATGCTTTAGGTATAACTTTTTTTGAATTATTAACCGGTAAGCAACCATTTAACGATAGTACACCAGTAAATATTGCTATGAAACAAATAGAAGAACCTTTACCAAGCATTCGTAAAATTAGAAGTGATATTAGCCCTAAAATTGAAAAAATAATTAATAAAGCTTGTCAAAAAAATCCTGATAACCGTTATCAAAGTATGAAAGCTTTAAAGCATGATTTACAAAATGTTATGAGGGTTAAGATTCATAAAGGTGAAGGATTATTTAAAAGTTTATTTAAAAGGAAGAAAAAAGATGCCTAAGGGAATTGTTTTAAAAGTAGTAGGTGGTCTTTTTTACTTATTAGATGGTGATAGAGTTGTCAAGGCTACTGCTAGTGGCAAACTAAGAGATTATAAGCAGATTCCTATTGCAGGAGATAGTGTCACCTATGAAATAACTAATGAAAATGAAGGCTATTTAAAAAACATTAATCAAAGAAAAAATCAATTGATTAGGCCTCCAGTAGCAAACGTTGATCAAGCTATTGTAGTTACTTCACTTACAGAACCGGCTTTTTCTTCACTATTACTTGATAAACTATTGGTGCAAATACTTGATAATAATATAAAACCAGTTATCTACTTTTCTAAAAAAGATAAAGTAAAAGATTTAACTGTTTTTCAAAAATATTTTGATTATTATAAAAGTATTGGAATTGAAGTTTATGTTGGAAATAGTTTAAGTAATGAAAGTACTAATAACATTCAAAAGATATTTAAAAATAAAGTGAGTGTTGTTACAGGACAAAGTGGTGCTGGTAAGTCAACTTTTCTTAACTCTATTGATTGCAATTTGAATTTAAAGACGGGCGATTATTCTTCTAGTCTAGGGAGAGGAAAACACACGACTAGGGAAGTAGAGTTTTTAAAAATATGTGATGGATTAGTTGCGGATACCCCTGGTTTTTCTTCGATGGAATTAAATATAGACAAAGAACGTTTAGCGTATATTTTTCCGGGTTTTGAAGAAGGACTTAATTGCAAGTTTAGGGGTTGCTTACATGAGCAAGAGCCAGGTTGTAAGATTAGGGAATTAGTTGAGGAAAAAAAGATTATGAAAGAGAGTTATGATAATTATTTAAAGTTGTTAGGGACATTAAAAAATAAAAAGGAAGTGTATAAAAAATGATTATTTCTTTATCTATTTTAAATGTTAATGAAAGTGAAAGAAAAAAGCAAATAGAAGATTTTATGAAGGTTAAAGAAAACTGGATTCATTTTGATGTAATGGATGGTTTATTTGTAGAAAATAAAACATTTGATTATAAAGTTGTAAAAGAAATTAATGAATATTGTTCATTTTTTAAAGATGTTCATTTAATGACTTATGAACCTTTTAAATATTTAAAAGAGTATAAAGAATCAGGAACGGATCAAATTACTTTTCATTATGAAAGTGTAAAAAAAGAAGAAATAACTAATATCATAAACCAAATAAAAGATTTAGATATGAAAGTAGGAATGAGCATTAAACCTAACACTAATCCTCAAGAAATAGAACCATATTTGCCATATTTAGATTTAGTTTTAGTAATGTCTGTAGAACCTGGTAAAGGCGGACAAAAATTTATGGAAAGTAGTTTAGAAAAAATTAAATGGTTAAAAGAAAAACAAAAAAATAATCATTATCTAATATCGGTAGATGGTGGTATAAATAATGAAACCTCTAAATTAGTAAAAAAAGCAGGTTGCGATGTAATTGTTGTAGGCACCTACTTAACTAAAGAAGAAATAACTAAAGATAAAATAAAAACTTTAATATGATTTATTTACACTTTTAATATCCTGTAATTCAAACCTATATGTTTGTTTAACATCAGGATATTTTTGTTTATCAACAAGGGAAGCAAACATTTCTAATGGACGTATGTATAATTCATTATTTCCATACAAAGCCCTATATACAACATATAAACTATTATCTTCACTATGAGTAGCAATATCCTCTACTAAATAATAATCTCCTTTAAAATGTTTATAAATTCCTTTTTTTACTATTTCTTGCATATCTTTTCCTCCTTATAATAAAAAAAGTCATTTTTTTAATGACTTTTATTCTTCAGTAGTAGTTGTACTTGTAGAAGGCTCAATTTTACCAATATATTCACCCTCAACAAATTTAACAAAATTAAGATATTCCATACCACCACTTAAACCTTGAGCACCCGATTTAGCATCAGCAAATTCACCATCACGAATAACAACAACAGTAGGAGTACTCAAACTTCCGTCAAACTCTCTTGTTTCAATATCAGCAAGCATTTCAGCCCATTCAGTTAAATACCTACTTTCAATAGAAGTATCAGTTGTATCATGAATATCAATATAATAAATCATATTATTAGTAGAACTAATGTATTTATTAACAACTGTTTTAAATTCATTACAATAAACACAATCATGAGCACCTATAAATAACACAAAATCTTCATCATTATCTAATTTTTCTCTAACTTCTGCCATAGTCAATATAGTATACTTATTACTCTCTTCTGCTTTCTTTTCTTCACGATTCTCTTTTATTTTCTCTATACCATTAACTATTCCTTGAAAACCAAAAACCAAAGCAAAAATCAAAACAACTAAAACAATAGGTTGTATCCAAGCATTTTCTTTAATATAATTCCAACTGATTTTTAAATATTTCCAAATAAACAGTCCTATTTTCTTAAAAAAATTACCTATAGCTTTAAAGAACTTTTTCACCAAACATTTCTCCTTACTTAATTAACATATTAATGTTAACATAAGTAAAATAACAATTTCAATATTTCACTTAAAATTCTTCCATTTTTTCAAAAGAAGTATCTGTTTCCATAATATGTAGCAAAGTGTCCTTTCCTTTAACTACCTTAGCATTATCTATTAAACCATTTATAATAGCTTCTTTAGCCATTTCGTAGTTATAAATTTTGTTTTTATTTGTTTTAAATTCTATAATTCTATCTAAATTATCTCTTTTAATAGCAATAATTTTTTCTTTATCCATATTATCACCCTAATATTATCTTTGGCTAAAAATAAAAAAATAAACATGTATTAAATAAATAATAAATTAAAATATGTTAAAATTTTTTAGTGTAAGGGAGGAGATTATTTTGGTAGATGAAGTATATAAAAATTGGTGTGATAAATTATTAGATTTAGGTAAAGGCAATAAACTAATTAATTTTAAAGATAGAAGATTAAAATCTTTAAAGATTATGCTCCCAGAAATGAAGATTATTTTTGATTTATTGTCGAAAGGAAAAAGTTTATCTTTTTATGATGTTGATGAGTTTGTTAAAAAGTGCGATGGGGAAAAAATAGATGAGGCATTTTTAATAAATAGTTTACAAGATAAATTAAATAATAAATTGTTAGGATATAAAGAAGAAACATTAAGAAAAGTTTTATTAAGTTTAAAGAAGACAGCTTTTACTTCTATTAGTGAGACTGGTGTTAATAATTTGTACATGGCGTTTGGCTTTTTAAGATGGAAAGAAAAAAATAAAGAAGAATGGTATAATGCACCACTTTTATTAATACCAATAGAAATAAAACAAGAATCTTTTAGTTCTCCGTTTACAGTTAAACAATATGAAGAAGAAGTTATCGTTAATCCTACTTTAGATTATATGTTAGAAAGAGAATATGGTATTAAGTTACCTGCTTTTCAAGATTTAGAACATGAAGAAGAAACGATAGAGCAATATTTTGAAAGAGTAAAATTAGTTATCGGTGAGTGGAGCATCGTTAATGAAGTATATATAGGTATTTTTTCTTTTTTGAAAATGAATATGTATATGGATTTAAAGGATAATGAGAAAATTATTTTGAAGAATAATTTAGTAAGAAGAATTTTAGATAAAGAAACTAATGAAGAAAAAGTTGTCTATAATGAAGAAAAAGAACAATTAGAGTTAATGCTTCATAATGTAGCAAATGCTGATTATAGCCAAATGGGGGCAATTGCTTTTGCTAAGAAAGGGCAAAGTTTTGTTTTACAAGGGCCACCAGGAACAGGTAAATCACAAACGATTACTAATCTAGTAGCAGAGTTTTTATATGATAATAAAAAGATTTTGTTTGTCTCAGAGAAACTAGCAGCCTTAAATGTTGTATACAATAACTTAAAAAAAGCTGGTTTAGCAGATTATTGCTTGCAGTTACATAGTAATAAAACAAATAAAAAAGAAGTTGTAAATGAATTATATAGAGTTTTAAATTCATCAAAGATAGCAGTTAGTGAAAGCGGAGAAGATACTTTAGAAGAATTAAAAGAATATAAAAAACAATTAGATGCTTATGCTAGAGTGGTGCATACTAAACAAGAAAAGATAGGAAAAACACCTTATGAAATGATGGACATTATTTCTAAGTACAAATATATTAGTGATGTAGAGTATCCTATTGATGATATAGAAAATATAAATGCTGAAACTTTAGATAATCATCTAGATAAACTTAATCTTTTTAGTAAATATGAAAATATTTTTGGAAAAGATTATAAAGAAAGTCCTTGGTATGGTTTTAATCGAAAAGAACTTAGTTATAAAGAAAATATTGAGTTAAAAGATATTATGAATCTAATTAAAGAAAAGACTGGTAAGATTAATACTTTACTAGACGAAGTGTTATCAAATACAGGTATTACTATTACTTCGTTTAGTGATTTAAAAAATAAAATAAATTTATTTAATTCTATTTATAATTTAAGTATATATGATGAAAATATTTTTGATGTAGTAATGCTTAATAAGATTATTACAGGTTTAAAAAAATATAATGAAGATGTAAAAAGATATGAAGAAGCTAAAAATAAACTTAGTGAAATGTTTAATGATGAAATATATTCTTTAGATTTAGAAACATTATTTATTAAGTATCAAACAAAGTATTCTTCAATCTTTAGAACTTTTAATAAAGAATATCATCACGATACGAAGTTACTTAATAGTTATAAAAAAGATTCTAAGCATAGTTTAAAATATGCAGGATTATTAGAGTATTTAAAGGCTGGTTCTACAGTTAAGTATTTTGAAAAGAATATAGAAGATATTAAACAAAAAATGCTTTCTTTATTTAATTCATTTGAAGGGAAAGATAATGTTAATTTAATAGATGTTGAAAAACAATTAGAAGATTTAGCATTATATATGAATGATTCATTGAGTGTTTTATCTAGTGTATCATTAGAAGATTTTGAAAAGATAAAAGAAAAGTTAAAAGAAGTAATTGAATATTATAATAGAGTTAACTTAGAAGAAGATCTAGTAAAGATACAAGCATTTTATGATAAAGAAATTATAGATTTTGAAACATGTGATCTTACTTTATTAGAAGAAAAATTAACTATCTGTATAAATAATTTTGATAGTATAAATGATTGGATTCAATTTTATAATATTTTGTGTGAATTAGAGTATTTAAAATTAGATAAATTTATTGAAAAAGCAGAGAAAATAGGGGTAGATAAAAAAGATTTAGTACATGCTTATGAATTAACTTTTTATGAGCAACTTATGTATTCTTTAATTGCTAAAGATCCTACTTTGCATCAGTTTTCTAGATTAAAGCATGATGAATTAGTAGAAAAATTTAAAGAGTGTGATACATCACGATTTGAGTTATCTAAAGCGGAGATATTAAGTCGTTTATCTAAGGCAAAACCAGATGTTTCCTTTATTGCTTCAGGTAGTCCTGCGAGCGTTATCATGAGGGAAGCTAATAAAAAAAGAAAACAAAAACCTGTTCGTAAACTATTAGCGGAAATACCAGAGTTAGTTCAAACATTAAAACCATGTTTCTTAATGTCTCCTTTAAGTGTTAGTACTTACTTAGAGAGTAATCATTGCCATTTTGATGTTGTTATATTTGATGAAGCTTCACAAATCTTCCCTTGGGATGCGATAGGGTCTATATATAGGGCTAATCAATTAATCGTTGTAGGAGATTCAAAGCAAATGCCACCTAGTAATTTCTTTAAGGCCAATATGGAAGATGAAGATGTTGAAGATAGTACACTTGATTTTGAATCTATATTAGATGTATGTGCAAGTATCTTGAATCAAAAGTGGTTGAAGTGGCATTATCGTAGTAAAACAGAAGATTTAATTGCTTTTTCTAACAAACAATTTTATGAAAATAGTTTAGTTACTTTCCCTAATGCTAAGAAAGAAAGTGCAGGAATGGGAATATCTTTTTATCATGTAGAGAATGGCCTTTTTGATCGTAAGAATGATAATAATCTTGAAGAAGCTAAAAAAGTAGTTGAATTAGTATGGCAACATTTTGAAAATACTCCTGATAAGAGTTTAGGAGTTGTAGCTTTTAGTGTGGCCCAACAAGAACTTATTGAAGATTTAATAAATGAAGAAAGAATGAAAGATGATAAGTTTGCTAAGTATTTTGATAATGAGCTTCCTGAGCCTTTCTTTGTTAAAAACTTAGAGACTGTTCAAGGTGATGAAAGAGATGTTATTATTTTTAGTATTGCCTATGGTAAAGATAAAGAAGGTAAGTTTATTCATAACTTTGGTCCATTAAATAAAAAAGGTGGAGAGAGAAGGTTAAATGTTGCTATTACGAGGGCTAAGTATGCAGTTAAAGTAGTAGCTTCTATTAAATCTTATGATATTGATTTAAGAAGATCTAGTGCGATTGGTACACAAGTCTTAAAAGACTATTTAAGTTATGCTGAAAATGGTGGTTATAGTGAAGATACACATCGAGTATCACAAGAAGCCTTAACACATTATTTTGAAAAAGAAGTATATGATACTTTAAAAGAAGCGGGTTATGATGTAGAGATGAATGTTGGGTGTTCTGATTATAAGATTGATATAGGAGTAAAAGGTAAAAATAAAAAAGATTATGTTTTGGCTATTGAATGTGATGGCGATTCTTATTATGGGTGTGAAACGACAAGAGATAGAGATCGATTAAGAGAAGAAGCTTTAGAAAGGTTAGGGTGGAACTTTTATCGTATATGGTCTGTTGCGTGGTTTGCTAATAAGCAAGGGGAGCAGAAAAAACTAATTGATATGGTAGAGTTTTCAATGGAAACTAGTGTTAAAGAAAATAAAGTAGAGAAAAAAGAAAATTTTATTGTAGAGGAGAAAATAGAATCAAAGGATCTTAGATCTTTGTTTGAAGAGTATAAATATTATGATTTTAAAAGAGTTGTTTTTAGGGATTTTAAAAAGATTGTATATGAGTTGATAGAATTAGAGGGACCTATTTGTGAAGAATTACTAATAAGAAGAATAATGCCTTTTTTTGGTAAAAAGAAAGTAACAGAAGGAGTTAGGTGGTCTTTTAAGTTTGAGATGAATAGGTGCCCAAGTGCTCTTAAAATAAAAGATTATTATGTGATGAACAAAGATAAAGAAATACGTCTAAGAATTCCTAAAAAAGGAGATACACCACGAGATATTATGATGATTTGTGATGATGAATTAAAAGCAGGTTTATTTGTTATTATTCAAAATAATAATGGTATAAATAAAGATGGGTTATTTACAACAATTCTTGAATTATTAGGCTTTAGTAGGAAAACAATTCATATTAAAGAGAAGTTAGAAAGGTCTTTAGAGCTGTTAATTAGTGAAGGAAAAGTTAAATGTGATAATGATTGTTGCTTTATAATTTAAAATATTTCTTTAAACATAGTAAAAAGTTTTATAAAAAGGTATAATAGTGCCGAGGTGTTAAGCTTAATGAGTTCAATTATAACTATTATAACATTAGGAGTTTTATTAGTAATTGCGGGGTGTTTTTCTGCCGTAGAAACTTCTTTTTCTAGTTTAAATCTTATTAGAATAAAACAATATGCAAAGTCTTCTAAGAAAAAGACGGCAAAGAGAGCAAAAAGAGTTTTAAAATTACAAGATAAATATGCAGTGTTCATTAGCACTGTTTTGGTAGTTAATAACATTGTCAATTTAGCCAATGCATCATTAACAACATATTTATTTTCTACTATCTATAATTTTGGTGAACAAGGAGTTTTAATTGCTACAGTAGTAACATCTATTTTGGTTATTGTTTTTGGGGAAATATTGCCAAAAACATTAGCACGTGTATGGCCAGAAAAGTTCGCTATGTTTTCAGCTTTATCGATGCAAATATGCGTAGTTATCTTTAAACCTATTACGATTCTTTTTGGTAAATTAGATGCTAGAGTTAATAAAATAGCTGATAGTGAAGATAAAGTAACCGCAACCGAAAATGAACTAATTGACATAGTTGAAAAGATTGAAAAAGAAGGGGTATTAGAGCATCAAGAAAGCGAGTTAATACAAAGTGCGATTAACTTTGATAGTAAAAGTGTACGAAATGTTATGACCCCAAAAGAAGAAGTAAAATATGTTTGTATCAATGATGATTTTGATCGAATCACTAAGTTTTTTGAGTACTATCAATATAGTAGAGTTCCTGTTGTAGATGAAGAGGAAAAGAAAGTTGTTGGAGTTATTAATCAGAAAGATGTGTATAGCTGCTATGTTAATAATGAGCAAAAAAATGCTAAAGAGTTATTAACAGAAGCTATATATGTTTCACATCGAAGATTAATTCCATATGCATTAGAACTAGTACAAAAACA
Source organism: uncultured Bacilli bacterium (assembly GCA_944363575.1). Taxonomy (GTDB): domain Bacteria; phylum Bacillota_I; class Bacilli_A; order RFN20; family DUOF01; genus CALVUJ01. The sequence goes on along the minus strand of CALVUJ010000006.1, from coordinate 17,559 downwards.
TAAGTCGCATTTAGCTATCGTTGTAGATAATATTAAAGAAAAGAATTTTTTAGGAATTATTACTCTAGAAGATATTTTAGAAGAATTAGTAGGAGAAATTTACGATGAGTATGATGATTCACCATCAAGTGTTTTTGAGATAGGTAATCATATTTATCAAGTTAATGGAAAAGTTTCTTTAAGTGATTTATTTGATAACTATTTAACTGATACAGATTTCCCTAAAACCAAAACTAAAAATGTTAAAGATTGGATAAAAGAAATTATGATTAGTGTAAAGAAAAATATTGAATTATATTATGATAATTTAAAAATAAGTATTTTAGAGATAGTTAATGATGAAGTAGAGTTAGTGGAAATTGAAGTATTGACTGATTATGATGGAGAGTAAAAAATGAAAAAAGAAAACGTTAAAGAACTTGCTACAAAATTAATAATGATTTTAATTTCATCATTTATTTTTGCAATAGGCATTAAACTTATTGTACAGCCAAATAAGTTTTTATCTGGAGGAGTATCGGGAGTAACTATTTTACTTTCAAGATATATTTCCATTTTAACAGATAAAGAAAACTTAGAATCGCTGTTATACAGTATCTTATATATCATCTTTAATATACCCATTTTAATTTTTGGATATAAAAAAGTTGGTAAGCAATTTATTTTATACTCTATCGTAAATATTGTTACATTTTCCTTATTTGTTTCTTTAATACCACAGTCTTGGTACTACACTTTTCAATTAGATGAAATAGATTTATTAACTTCAGCAATACTAGTAGGTTTGTTAACAGGTGTTTCTGCCGTTATTTCTTTAAGAAATGGCTTTTCACTAGGAGGAACGGACATTATCTCTATGTATTTATCTAGAGTTAAAGGAAAAGGAATAGGAAGTTATAATTTCATTATGAACTGTTTTATTCTTGTAGCAGGTGGTATTTTATTTAAAGACTTTCCTTCCTTAATTTATACAATTATTTATTTCTTTACTAATTCTTTGGTCATTAATAACCTATATATAGGGCATAAAAAGATTTTAATAGAAATTGTTACAAGTAAAGCTGATGATTTAATTGATAGATTAATGAAAGAAACGCATCATGGATGCACTATTATCGATGCTGTTGGAGCATATAGTAAAAAAGAAAAGAAAATTTTAAGATTAGTAGTTAATTCTAATCAAACAAGAAGAATATGCGAAATTATTAAAAAAATAGATAAAAATAGTTTTACTATGTTATTAGATGTAAAAAAAGTTGCAGGAAAATTTTATATTCCACCAATAAAATAGTAGATTTTATTTTATTAATTAGATATTCTAAAGGAGTGAAAAACGATGTCGATATATCTAAAATGCATTTATGTACTAGTAGCTATGCTTTTGGTATTAACAGGTATATGTGCGGTTATATTAATAAGAAATAGAAAAATAAGTGGGAAAAAGATTATTAATAATTTAGTTCAAAAAAAAGCATCTTTATATATCAAATATAATCTTAAAACAAAACAACTAATTATCAATAATTATACTTATTTAAATGTTGATGTTAGTAGGATAATTGTTAGAATTAGTGGTAAAGAAGATTTTTTAGAAAACGTAAAAAAAATATTAAAAAATAAAGATGATAAATTTAGTTATAGCGAAGAGAAAGATTCTTTGATTTATAACATTACTTTTTCTTATCAAAACAAACTAGATGATGTCGTTATTTTAAAATGCGAGTATGTTATTGAAAGAAAAATTGATAATATTACTTTAAAAACTGTTGATGAAATAAAAAAATATCATGATGAAAATAAAAGTCATAAAGCATGTACATATTATTTAAATATCAGGGAATTTAACAATATAAATCAACGATATGGTCCAGAGTGTGGCGATTATATTTTAGAAGTTATAAAACAAAGATTAGCTAAAGTTGAAAGGAAAAATATATATTGTAGTTATGTGAATAGTAATCATTTTGTTATATATTATAGTGGTTTAACAAGTAAAAAGAAGGCAATTAAAACTATACAAGATATTAATAAAAAACTTATAAAACCTATTGATATAGGAGGAATTTATGTTGAATTGTCATTAGGTATTGGTGTTTGTATTGGAAAACATGAAACATTAGATGAATTTATAAGGGAGGCTTATATTGCTTCTGATTATGCTAAAAATAGTAAAAAATATAATATTGTTATCTACAATGAGAGAATGAAATTAGAAGAAAATTCTATGAATGCATGTGAAAAAGAACTTGATATCATTTTGGAGAACAAGGAAATAAATATTAACTATTATCCAGTATTTTATTATGAGAAAAATAAATTTATAGGATATATTAGCGAACCATTTTTTAGTAGCCCTTTAATTACTTTTGAGAAACTTAAAAATGTTGCCACGCAAAGGAATAATATTAACAATTTGTCAAACATTATCATTAATGATCAATTAGTAAATTATATTAAAAAGAGACCTAATAAAAGTTCAAAAATCTTTATTAATTTAAAATTAGAAGATTTAACGACTTTTTTAGAGGTGTATTTATCTAATCCTTCGTTCAGTGAGTGTAAAATTGTTATTTGCCTAGATGTAAAAAAAGGATATGAAATGATTAATAAATTTTCTAGTATTAGTGCTAGTATTGAAAAAATTATTGAAGAGAGAATAGAGTTTGCTACAGACATTAATTATAACAATATGTATGATTACGATTATATTTTAAAAAATTCTAATTATTTAATTTTGAATGAAAATATTGTTAATAATATGGATAGTATGGTGGTAAGAAATAAAGTTATTAATATTATCGATTTAGCTAGAAAGTACGATTTAAAGTTATTTGCTACTAATGTAAAAGAATATATACAACTTGAAAACCTTTTAAAATATGGTGTTCAATATTTTTCTGGATCATACTTAGGTAAAGCATCCGTTAAACCAAAAGAAATAGAGCAATCAAAAACACGTGTATTTGCAAAATTTTTAAGTGATATGAAAAAAAATAAAAATAATTAGATAAAATCGACCCGCTTCTCAATATTAAATTATTAGGAGGGGAAAAAATGAATACTATAGTAAAAAGAAATTTTAAACAAAAAACGGCTATTATTGAGAAAATAGCAATGGAGTACAAAAAAATTAAATATTTAGGAGAAAATTCTTTGCTTATATGTGAAGAAGAAGCCAATTACTTAAAAGAGAAAAAAGATCTTTCTTATTTTAATGACTTAAAAACCAAAATAGATTACATTTTATTTCAAATGGATGAAGAATTATCTAAGATTATATATAATGAATTCTTTTCCAGTAAATCAGGTAACTGGTGGATTTATTATTATTCTAAAAGTACCTTTTATCGTTTGAAAAACAAAGCGATGGATCTTTTTTTGGAGTGGTGGTATGCGTAAGATAGCTATTTTAGCTATCTTACTAACAAACCCTATTAATATAGCTAATCAAACATCAGAAGTAACTAAAATAGAGCATACAAGTATCCAAAATACTTCTAGTTATTTTTATTTAAATATTAATTTAAAAACTTTAATTAGAGATATTTTTAAGTTAGAAATTTATTTTCATAACCAAGAAAATAAAAAAGCAAATTACTATGCAAGATCATTAATTATTGAAAAAGAAAAAGAAACAACTGTAAAAATACCTTATTATGTACAAGAAAAAATATTTTTAAACATTATTATTTCTAGTCAGAACTTAGAAAAAGAAATTGAAAATATTATGTTTCCTATTTATCCAAAAGTAGAAAAAGAATGTAATTTAAATATAGAAAGGAAATGTATGAGTTCTTTTCCTACTTCAGTAATATATCAAAATAAAAAGATAAAAGAAGAATATAGTGAAATAAGTTTACTTAATAAAGAAACAAACTTTCAAACTTTTAATAATCTTTTACCAATAGATAAGATATATATTAAATCTAATATTATATTAGATGATTTTATAGGATATATCTCATTAGAAAATAAAATAGATGAACTTGAAATGTATTATGATACACAATATCTTTTTCCTATTTTAGCAAATAATTCAAACCAGTTTTTAAACTTAGTTTTAGCTAATAAATATTATATAGATTTTTTAAATGGTATAACTTCAGATACTTATAAAACTAATTATCAAATAAGAAAAGAAATTCTTTTTCCTTATTTAGATAACAAATATTCTTTAACATTACAACTTAACAATTTATCTTTATTTAGTAGGGTTATTTTTGAATTTGAAATAGAGACTAAAGGAGTTTTGATAGGTGATAATGGTAAGTACTTAATAAGGAGAGGATATAATTGAAGATTATACTATTAATAAATGTTTTTTTTCTAAGCCTATTTTTTAAAAATTTTATAGATAGAATAATAGAGGTAGATAAGATGGTATATAAAATGTATGCTGAAGAATTTAAAGATTACTTAGAAATAGATAATAATTATAACTTAATTATAAATAAGGAAAAAGTGAAAGATGATTTTAAGAAAAAAGGAATAGAAATAATATTTGATGAAGAAATAAATTATAAATTTATAGTTAAATTTAAATATTTTATTAATTATCAAAAAAAGTATTATTTTTATATTGAAAAAAAATGAAAAATAGTATTTTAATAATGCTTCAATTTCTTTCTTTTTTCTTAATAAAAAAAGTAATTATAAAAATAATAAGTATTATTAATTTGATTATTATTATTTTTAGAAATAGACAATTAACAAATAAGAAAACTTGTTTTGAAAATGTTTGTTATGGAATAATGTATCTGTTTTTTAATTGCTTTTTTAGCATTAATTTAGAAATTATAAACATTGTTTATTTATGTTTGTTTAGTATGCTTATTTTTTTCTTTAAAATAAAAATCAATTTTAATTATTACACTAGTGGGTATTTGTTAATTGTTACATGGGAGGTCATAAGGGAATGCTTGGTAAGATTATAAGTAATTTTATAGCTTTGTTTTTATTTGTTATTTTTCTAGAAACAATGGTTTATTATAAGGATTTTAAAGAGATTGAAAGATTAAGTTTGTATATTAAACATGATATTGAAAAATATCAACTTGAATCGTTTTGTAGTGATAGGTATTGTGTAGATATTAATTATGATTTAAAAAGGTATGAAATACTTTATAATAGAAAGACTTTTATAAAAGTAAGCTTTTTTAAAATAATTAAATATAGTGGAACGTTTAATTAAAGTGGTATAATTTAGGTGGTGGTTAGATGATAGTTAAGAATATTAAGTTTGTTAATGATAAAGTAGAGGTTGTTTTAGAGAATAAATCTTTTTTTATAAGTAAAGAAAATTATATTGATAATCCTGTAGCTATTAATTCTAAGATTAGTGAAGAGAAAATTAATTACTTATTAAATAAAGAAAAAGTAATTGAGTGTAAAACAAAAACTATTAAATTATTAAATAGAAGATTAATGAGTAGATATAAAATTGAAATAATGCTGAAAGAAGAAGGATTAAGTAATGAAGAGATAAAAGAAGTTATTTGTAGTTTAATTAGAATGGGGTTAATTAATGATGAGTATTATGCTTTTGTTTTAAGGGATAGTTTATTATTAAAGAGAAAAGGGAGAAAAATCATTTATAGTAGTTTAAAAGATGAAAAGATAAAAGAAGAAATAATTAATAAAGTTATTAATAGTATTGATGATCAATTATATTTAGATAATTTTTATAGGGTCGTTGAGAAGTATTCTAAAATGTATCATACAAAAAGTTATGAATTAAAGAAAAAAATGATATTTTTGAAACTTAAGGAATATGGGTATGAAGATGAGTTGATTAGTGAATTAAAAATAGAAAATGATGAAGAAAAAGAAAATGAAAATATATATAAATATTTAAATAAAATACTTAAAAATGAAAAAATAGATTTTAATGATTATAAGAGTATAAATAAAATAAGGTTAAAGTTAGTGAGTAAAGGATTTAGTTATGATATAATAAATAGGGTATTAGAGGAGGTAAGAAGTAATGAAACTAATTAAGGATTTAGTGGAAAATGAAAAAGTTAAACAATTTTTTTTGGTTAATAATGTAGTTAAGGGTATTACTACGAAGGGTAGTGCTTATTATAATATTTCTTTACAAGATGCAAGTGGGACAATTGAAGGTAAAAAATGGGAAATTATAGATGGTGATGAAAACATTTTTAAAATAGGCAATATTGTTGAAATTGAAGGCGATGTTTTGCAATATAAGGGTGGTAATCAAATAAAGATTACAAGTGCTAAAATATGTGAAGATAAAGATATTGATGTAACAATGTTTGTTCAAAGTGCTCCAGTTGCTAGAGTGGAATTACAGAGAACTTTAAACGATTATATTGATAAAATAGATGATGTGGAAATTAAATTAATAGTTAAAGAAATTGTTACTAACAATTATCTTTCATTTTGTAATTATCCTGCAGCTAGTAAAAATCATCATGAATATGCTTCAGGTTTACTATATCATACAGTAACGATGCTTAAAATAGCAGAGGCTTTATGCAATATTTACCCTTCTATTAATAAGTCGTTATTATATGGTGGGGTTATCTTGCATGATGTAGGTAAAACAAGTGAACTAAGTGGACCAATCATTCCAAAATATACAACTCCTGGAAAATTAATAGGGCATATTTCTATTATCCAAGCTGAAATAAAAAAGACTAGTGAAAAGTTAGCTATAACTTCTGAAGTGCCTACATTATTACAACACATGGTTCTTTCACATCATGGTAAATATGAGTTTGGTTCACCTGTCTTACCAATGATTAGAGAAGCTGAATTGTTAACTTATATTGATAATATTGATGCTAGAATGAACATTATTGATAAAGCTCTTGAACAAATAGATGAAGGTGAATTTACATCTAGACAATTTGCTCTTGAAGATCGCATGTTTTATAAACCTTTTAGTAAGGAGAAAAAATAATGATTAAGAAAGTTTTGATTTGTTTAGGTGTTGTCCTTTTTGTTGTGTTATGCTTCATATTCAATAAATACGATTTAGATATTTCTATTTATTTAACTAGATTTGATGGACCCTTCTTTGAATTTTTTGATGATTATGGAGAGTTACCTATCTATATTGGTCCTGTTTTATTTGGTTCAACCTATTTTTATCTTGTAAAGAAAAAGAAATATAAAGCTTTATGTGCAGGCATTACTTATATAGGCTATTCAATAGCTTCCGTCAAAGTTTTTGAAAACAAAGACTTTGAATTGACCATTCCTCTTATTCTTATATGTGCTTTAATTGCTTTGCTATTAGCAAGTTTGACAATTTACCTTTTCTCTAAAATATCACTTAATACTTTAGAAAAAATTAAAGATATAGCTTTATTGAGTTTACTTGTTACTATCATTTCAATTGGTGTAGTAGGAGCCTTAAAACTAACATGGGGAAGAGTTCGTTTCCGTGATTTAAGTGTTGATTATCATGAGTTTACTAACCTATTTACTATTAATGGTTATACAGGTCATAGTTCATTCCCTTCAGGGCACACTAATGCAGGAACAAGTATTCTTATTTTAAGTTTATTAGTTTCTAGATTAGCTAAAAATAAAGCAATAAAATACCTAACGACAATATTATGTTTTGCCTATATTCTTTTATTAGCAGTATCACGTATTATTGTTTCCGCTCACTATGCAAGTGATGTTATGTGTGGCTTTATGGTAGGATTTACTACACTATGCTTAACCTATTATATTCTAAAAAGAAAGGGTGTTATAAAAAATGCTCCAAGCAATTAATGTAAGTTTACAATATGGATCAAGAGTTCTCTTTAAAAATGTCAATCTAAAATTTACTAAAGGTAATTGTTATGGTGTAATAGGAGCTAATGGAGCAGGTAAATCTACTTTTTTAAAAATATTATCGGGTAAATTAGAACCTAATAAAGGTGAAGTACTTGTTGATAAAAATGAAAGAATTAGTGTTTTAAATCAAGATCAAAATGCTTTTGATAATGAAACGGTATTAAGAACTGTTTTGTTAGGCAATAAAAAGCTAGTAGACATCATGGATGAAAAAGAAAGATTATATGCTAAAAGTGATTTTAATGATGAAGATGGAATAAAAGCTAGTGAACTTGAAATGCAATTTGCTGAATTAAATGGATGGGAAGCAGAGAGTGATGCTAAAACATTATTAAATGGTTTAGGAATAAAAGATGAAAAAGCAGAATTATTGATGAGTGAATTAGATTATAAAGAAAAAGTAAAAGTTTTGCTTGCTCAAGCTTTGTTTGGTAATCCTGATATTTTAATTTTAGATGAGCCTACGAACAACTTAGATATAAAATCTGTTACTTGGTTAGAAAACTTTTTATTAAACTTTGAAAATACTGTTATTGTTGTTTCTCATGATCGTTATTTTTTAAATAAAATATGCACGCATATTTGTGATGTTGATTATGGAGAAATAAATATTTATGTGGGTAATTATGATTTTTGGTATCAAACAAATGAATTGTTACAAAGACAAGCTAAAGAATTAAATAAAAAAGCAGAAGCAAGAGCTAAAGAGTTACAAGAATTTATTGCTAGATTTAGTGCGAATGCATCAAAATCAAAACAAGCAACTTCTAGAAAAAAAGAATTAGAAAAAATTACTTTGCAAGATTTAAAAACATCTTCAAGAAGATATCCATTTATTGATTTTAGATTTGATAGAGAAATAGGCAATGATATTTTAATTGTTGAAAATTTAGGTAAGAAGGGATATTTTGAAAATATTAGTTTTACTGTCAATAAGAATGAAAAAATAGCTTTTATATGTGAAAATAGTTTAGTGTTAAATATGTTATTTGATATTTTAATGGGGATTGAAAAAGCTGATACAGGAACTTTTAAGTGGGGAAAAACGATTACTACAAGTTACTTATCTATCAATAATGATAAATATTTTAAAGATTGTGATTTATCTTTGATTGACTGGTTAAAACAGTTTTCTAAAGATCAGAGTGAAACTTTCATTAGAGGATGGTTAGGAAGAATGCTTTTTTCTGGAGAAGAAGCTTTAAAGCAAGCAAAAGTAATTTCAGGAGGAGAAAAAGTTCGCTGTATGTTAGCTAAAGAAATGTTAAGTAACGCGAATGTTCTTGTCATGAACGATCCAAGCAACCATCTAGATTTGGAGACCATTACTTCTTTAAATAAAGGAATGATTAATTTTAAGGGGAATATTTTATTTACTAGTCATGACCATGAAATAACTAATACTGTTGCTAATCGTATAATAGAAATAAAAGATGGTAAGAAAACGTTTGATAAGTGTTGTACATATGATGAATATTTAGAGATAGAATAGGAGTGTAAAAATGGCAAGTTTTGTTAAAGATGTTGAAGAAAAAATTACTAAAGCAATAAATAAATTAGGTTATCAAACAGATAAGGTTTTGCTTAGCAATTCTAATAAACCAGAGTTAGGGCAATTTCAATTTAATGGAGTTATGGCTATTGCTAAAAAGAATGGTTTAAACCCAGTTGAATTAGCTAACAAATTAGTAGATATTTTACAAGAAGATGAACGCTTTGAAAAACTTTTAATTGCAGGACCAGGTTTTATTAATATTACTTTTAATAAAGATTATTTATTAAATTATATGAATAAGTGTTTAAATGATTTTGATAATTTTATTGATATAGAAAAAAGTAAAAAAATAATCATTGATTATGGTGGGGCTAATGCGGCGAAAGCTTTACATGTTGGGCATATGCGTAGTCCTAATATTGGAGAAGCATTAAAAAGATTAGCTAAATTATATAAAAATGAAGTTTTAGGAGATGTTCATTTAGGAGATGTAGGCAGACAATCAGGAATGGTTATTACTGAGTTAATGCTAGAACAACCAAATCTTCCATATTTTAAAGAGAATTATACAGAGTGCAATGATTCGTTAAATTTAACTATTGAAGATTTAGGAAGATTATATCCTGTTGCAAGTAATAAAGCTAAAGAAGATGAAAAGAGAATGGAAGAAGTTAGAAAAATAACGGCTGAAGTTGATAAAGGAACAAAAAGGTATTTAGATTTATGGAAAAAGATTGTTCAAATATCTAGTAAAGATATTAAAAATACATATGATAAATTAAATTGTCATTTTGAATTATGGGAAGGAGAACTAGATTCTTATAAATATATAGATGATACTTTAAAGATCTTGAAGCCACATATGTATGAATCAGAAGGAGCCTATGTTATTGATGTTAAAAAAGAAGATGATAAAGTAGACATTCCACCTTTAATTGTAGTAAAAACAGATGGTTCAAGTATTTATGCGACTAGAGATTTAGCTACTATATATTCTAGAATGAAAAGATTTAACCCTGATGAAATATGGTATGTTGTAGATAAAAGGCAGGGGATGTATTTTGAACAATGCTTTAGGGCATCATATAAATCTGGTTTAGTGAAAAACGAGACTAAATTAGAATTTTTAGGGTTTGGAACTTTAAATGGTAAAGATGGTAAACCATTCAAAACTAGAGATGGAGGACTTTTAACTTTAAATGCTTTAATTGATATGGTTAAAGAAATTGCTGCAAGTAAACTAAAAGAAAATATTAAAGGAGAAGAAAGAGAAAAAATAGTAGAGCAAATAGCTATTTCTATTTTAAAGTACGGGGATTTATTACCTGTTAGAAATACTGATTATAATTTTGATATTGAAAAATTTAGTTCAGTAGAGGGTAAAACAGGGCCATATGTGTTATACACAGCAGTAAGAATTAAATCTATTTTTAATAAATTAGAAAAAACAGGTGAATATAAAATTAGTGAAATATCTAGTAAAGATGAAGAAAATATTATTATAAAATTAATTGAATTAACGAAAGTTTTGAAAGCAGCATATGAAGAAAAAAATACGAGTATCATTTGTGATTATTTATTTAATATATGTAATCTTTATAATAAGTTTTATGCTGAGCACAATATAATTAATGAAAAAAATGAAAAGATAAAACAATCATGGATCGCTTTATCTAGATTAGTATATCTTGTTATAGAAAAGTTATTAGATATTTTAGCTATTGAAATACCTGAAAAAATGTAATTATAATTTGTATTTTTTAGCATTATAAATAGAAGGAGAAGAAATTAAATTTCCTTTGTAATCAAATTTAGAACCATGGCAAGGACATTCATATGTCCTTTCTTCTTTATTAAAAGATAAGATACATCCTAAATGGGGACAACGGACATCTACCATATACACTTCTTCATTTTCATCTTTATATATTCCAATATACTTCTTTTTATATTTAATAATTAATGAATCATTTTTATTCAACTCAATAACATCTTTTCTTTTCATAATTATTCTTTTTACAAATAAACCATATACACTATTCAAAGCATTTTTAGTAAAATTACAAGTAGATGCGAGCAGGTTAACCCTTGAAGGAGATAAAAGTTTGCTATATTTATTACTCTTGCCATCAATTAAATCTTTTACAATTAAAGAACCTAACATACTTCCTGTCATTCCCCATTTGTTAAAACCAGTAAGTACAAAAACATCCGTACTTTTTTTAGAGTAAATACCAGCATAAGGCATATGATCTAAAGACATACAATCTTGTGCCGAAAATTTACAGACAATTTCACAATCTTTAAAATATTTATGAGCTTCTTTTTCTAATTTTTTAAAAAAGAATTCATCACTTTTACTACCCGTTTTATGACTAAAACCTCCAAATAAAAGATAATCTTTATAATCTCTCATCGTAAATCCATTTTTAATATTTTCATCAATATACATTCCTTTAACTGGATTAGCATTTTTAAGAGCTAATAAATAAGATTTATCTTGATGCTGTTTTAAAAAGTAATACCCATAATCATCAATAATTGGAAAATGAGTAGCAATAACAATCTTGTTCGCTTTTATTTCATAATTATTATCTGTAATAATTGTCTTATCTCTAATTTTTATCATTTTAGTGTGCTCATATATCTTTAAATTTTTACTAATAGATTTAATAAACTTTAAAGGATTAAAACAAGCTTGATCAGGCATCACAAGTGCTTTATATACCTTAAAAGGAAGACCTACTTCATTAACAATTTCACCTTTAATATTAAGTTTTTTATATGCTTTAAATTCTTTATCAATCTTTTTATTATTTCTTAAAGAATAAACAAAAGAATCTCTTCTTTCAAAATCACAATCAATCTTTTCTTTATTAATAATCTCTTCAAACGTATTTAAAGCTAAATTATTACCTTCATAAAATAATTTGGCTTTTTCCTTTCCTATTTTGCATAATAAATTATGATAAATTAAACTATGCTGAGCACTTATCTTAGCAGTAGTATTTTTAGTCGTTCCACTAGCAATAGTGTTAGCTTCAATAATTACCACATCTTTATTCTCTAAACTTAAAAGATATCCTAAAATAATTCCTGAAATGCCTGCTCCTACGATTAAGATATCACATTGTATATTTTCTTTTAAACTATCTCTTCCATTAATAATTGTTTCAAGTTCCCAAATCGATTTATTCATGTCATCACCATTTATATTGTTTGTAGTTTAAAAAAATCTATAACATTTGAATAAAATATTTTTGCTAATTCTTCTTCATTTAATCCTTTCTTTTTCAATAAAGCATATATAGTTTTAAAATCACTATAATTTTTATAAGTAAGTGGAAACTCATCACTACCCATAAAATCACTAGCAATTGCTAAATTATTAGCTCCAAACTTTAAATAAAAATGATATAAAGAATTAACATATGTATCTAAATTAGCATCTTTACCTAAAAATTCTTTAACACCAGTTAAACAAACTAAACCATTAGATTTAATAATTTTTTTAACTTGTTTGTCAGTTAAGTTTCTTTTATGTTTATAAAAAGAATTTAAATTAGTATGCGAATTTAATAAAGGCTTTTTACTATATTTAGCAACCTTAAAAAAAGATTTTTTATTCAAATGAGAAGTATCTACATAACTAAATCTTTCAATCAAATCCATATACTTTTTTCCTAATTTAGTAAGTGTGCCTCTACTATAAGCACCTCCAGCAAGACTATTTTTATGATTCCATGTTAAAGAACAATACAAAGGTTTAATTTCTTTTAGTTTAGTTAAATCTTCATAACATAAAGAACTTATATCTTCAATAGCAAAATAAACTTTTTTGTTAGTAACTACTTCTTTAGTTAATGAAATTATTTCTTCAACAGATAAATGATTTTCTGATAAAAAAATTGCTAAAATAACGGCTTTTAATTCTTTATTAAAGTTATCTAAATATTCATTAAAATTTTCTTTCTGAGTCAATAAATCATTATGAACATCAATTAATTTCATGATATCACCGTTATAATATATGATTTCTAATTATCTTTTAAAACTTACTTGACAAGTTATTTTATATTAAATATAATCTTTCTATAAAACGAAGACCAAGAGGAGTAACTTAGTTAGTAACTATTAGAGAGGAAAGATTGGTAAGCTGAAAGTCTTTCTTAGGGAAAAGTAAGTGAAGGTAGCTTGCAAGTTGTGTGCCTGAACTATTAGTAGGGTGCAATGTGTAGTCGCATTAAGACTTAGAGAATAAAATAAGGTGGTACCACGAGTAGCTTCGTCCTTTGAGGCTGACTCGTGTTTTTTTTTGAAAGGAAGGATAGTATGAACAAAAACGGATTAGAAGGAAAGTATGAACCAGGATTATTTGAAGAAGAATTATACAAGAACTGGGAAAATAAAAATTATTTTTATGCAGGAGTGGATTATAAGAAAAAGCCTTATACAATTGTAATGCCTCCACCTAATATTACTGGAGTATTACATATGGGACATGCGATGGATAATACTTTACAAGATATATTAATTAGATATAAAAGATTAAAAGGATACAATACTTTATGGATTCCAGGAGTAGATCATGCGGCAATTGCAACTGAAGCAAAAATAGTTGCAAAGTTAAAAGAACAAGGAATTAGTAAAGAAGAATTGGGAAGAGAAAAATTTTTAGAAGTAGCATGGGACTGGAAAAAAGAGTATGGAGGTACAATGACCAAACAACTTCATAAAGTAGGTTGCTCTTGTGATTGGAGTAAAGAAAGATTTACGATGGATGAAGGTAATAATGAAGCTGTTAAAAAAGTTTTTGTTGATTTATACAATAAAGGTCTTATTTATAAAGGTAAAAGGATGGTTAACTGGTGCAGTAGTTGTGGAACGGCCATTAGTGATGCTGAAGTAGAGTTTGAAGAGGAAGAAGGTCATTTATGGTATGTAAATTATTACTCTAAAGATAAATCTTATTATGTTACAGTAGCTACTACTCGTCCTGAAACAATGTTAGGAGATACTGCTGTAGCGGTTAATCCTCAAGATGAAAGATATACAGATTTAATAGGAAAAACGGTAGTATTGCCTATTATGAATAAAGAAATACCAATTATTGCAGATGAATTTGTAGAGATGGAGTTTGGTACAGGAGCAGTTAAGATAACACCTGCACATGATCCAAATGACTATGAAGCGGGACTAAAACACAATTTAGAAATTATTCATGTTTTTGGTGATGATGGCAAGATGCTTGATTTAGTCAAAGAATATGAAGGTATGGATTTATTAACAGCAAGAAGAGAAATTGTAAAGAAATTAGAAGAGTTAGGAAATTTGGTAAAAATAGAAAATTATAGTCATAATGTTGGACATTGTCAAAGATGTCACCATACAATAGAACCTAAGATATCTACTCAATGGTTTGTTAAAATGAAGCCATTAGCAGAGCCTGCTATTAAAGTAGTAAAAGAAGGAAAAATAAAATTTGTTCCTGAAAGATTTTCTAAGATTTACTATAATTGGATGGAAAATATACAAGATTGGTGTATATCTAGACAACTTTGGTGGGGGCATCGTATACCTGTTTACTATTGCGATAAGTGTAATGAAATTCATGTTGGAGATAAACCACTAAAATGTTGTAAGTGTGGACATACTTCTTTTACTCAAGAAAGTGATACACTAGATACTTGGTTTTCTAGTGCTTTATGGCCTTTTTCTACTTTAGGATTTCCTAAAGAAAGTGAAGAATTAAAATATTTTTATCCTACTAATACTTTAGTAACAGGTTATGACATTATTTTCTTCTGGGTAGCAAGAATGATTTTTTCTAGCTTAGAGCATACAGGAAAAATACCTTTTGATACAGTATATATTCATGGTTTAGTAAGAGACAGCCAAGGTAGAAAAATGTCTAAATCTTTAGGTAATGGAATTGATCCTTTAAAAGTAATTGAAGACTATGGATGTGATGCTTTAAGATTTTCTTTAGTACTTAATACATCTCCAGGCAATGATTTAAGATATTTACCAGAAAAACTAGAGAGTGCTAAAAACTTTGCTAATAAAGTATGGAATGCTTCAAAGTTTGTATTAATGAACTTGCCTAATGATGAAAAAGAAATTTTAACTTGTGATTATAGTAAACTTGCTATTGAAGATAAATGGATTTTAAGTAAATTAAACAAAGTTATCAAAGTAATGGAAGATAACATGGAAAAATATGAGTTAGGTTTAGCTTTAGAAGCAATTTATAGTTTTATTTGGGATGAGTTTTGTGATTGGTACATTGAAATGGTAAAACCACGTTTATATAGTGATACTTGCTTAAATAAAAAAGAAGCAATGTATACTTTAAACTATGTTTTAAAAAGTTCTTTAAAACTTTTACATCCTTTTATGCCTTTTGTTAGTGAAAAAATTTATTTAAATTTAGCTAATGTTAAAGAAAGTTTAATGAAAGAAACTTGGCCTATAATAGATCCTGAATTTAATTTTGAAAAAGAAGAAATTAGTGTAGAGAACCTTAAACAAATTATCGTGGGGATTAGAAATGTTAGAAGTAACATGAATATTCATCCAACGAAAAAAAGCGATATTCTTTTTGTAAGTAAAGATAAAGAGAATATTATACAAGCTACTAGTTTTATTCAAAAGTTAGGATTTGGAGATAATATTAAAGTTTATGATAATAAAAAAGATATTCCTTTGAACTGTGTTACAGTAGTAGCCCCTAATATGGAAGCTTATATAGCATTAAATGACTTAGTTAATAAAGAGGAAGAATTAGCGAGAATAGAAAGAGAATATTTAAAGATTAATACAGAATTATTAAAACTTGAAGGGATGATAAATAATCCGGGATTTTTAGCAAAGGCTCCTGCTTCTAAAGTAGAAGAAACTAAACGAAGAGTTAATGAACTTCATGATATGGTAACTAATTTATTAACCCAAAAAGAAAGTTTAATTAATATGTAAAACTGCTTAGGCAGTTTTTTATATTATACAAGTAGCGATTTAAGTATATTCAAACATTCATGCAACTTAAGTTTCTTTTTATATTAATCAATAAAAGCAGTATTTTCACTAATGTTATATATGATGTAATATAGTTTATAAGAAATTAGTAAGTAATATAATCAAGAGAAGTGAAAACATTTCACTTTAAATGACTATAATGTTGTGAGAGATAACCAAATATTATTTTTTCTTTTTATAAATATCTTTTAATCATATTAAGTTATCTTTTTAATATTATAGTTTATTAATAAAAAAACCTAGATTTCTCTAGGTAAATTTTAGTTAATGGTGCACCGACTTGTGCAATATACGAACTCTTTTCAAAATTTTTTTCGATATCATTGCAGGTATCTTCATCTATTGTTGTTGGTGTTCCATTCACATTTAAAACAAATGTGATTTTCCTATTCTTATTGTTATCTTCATCATATAAATAAATAGCATTTACAAATGTTGATATTAATGCTTTTCTAACTGCTAACTTTGTTGTGTCTCCAGTTTTTAATTTATGTAAGAAGAATAATATTTGTTCTTCATTAATGCACATTCCTAGTCTATTTTCTTCAATAGCAAATTGTGTTTCTAATTCTTTTTTATTTTGCATAACTTGTTCTAATTTTTCATATATGCCTTTTCTAACACTTTCAATAGGACATTCGGCGACAGCTTGCATTAAGTTAGCTTGTTCGTTTTGATATGTTTCAATTTGTTTTCTAATTTGATTTAAAATTATACTGCTATTGCTTTGATTTACTGCTTTAATTGTTTCTTTTGCTATAATCTCAATATTTTCATCAGTTAAAATAGTTCTACATTTCTTAATAACTAAATCTTCTAACCAATCTTTTTGTGCGTGCTTTTTAGAGCATTTTTTCTTTAGATTGTTTTTGCAAGCATAATAATGATGAACTGCACCAGTTTTTGAAGTGCCACAATAACCAACCATCATATCTTTACAATGCCCACAAAATAGTTTTGTAGTAAGCAAGTATTCTTCTTGTGCTTTCTTTCTTGCTCTTGCTTTTTTGTTTGTAGTTAAAATTTCTTGAACCTGATAAAATAATTCTTCAGATATGATTTTAGGAATTGCATTTTCTATTTCTATATCATCATAAATATAAGTACCGATATATTTTTTATTAATCAAAATGCTATATAAAGAGTTTTTTGCAAAAGGTTTATTTTTTGCTGTTGTTAGTTTTCTATCGTTCAAATAGTTGTTTATTTCT
>CALVUJ010000005.1 GCA_944363575.1 uncultured Bacilli bacterium | reverse complement strand
TCTCATTCATATTCCAATAATTACATATAGTCTTATAACTTAAATTTGTTTGTTGTGACACTTTTACCTTTGATAATCCAATCTTCTTTAATTTTTGTATTTTCTTATACTGTTCAATTCCTAACATCCTTACACCTCCCAGTTAATATTAGAAATTTGCATACACAAATTAAAAGAAGCCAAACACAATCATAGGACATCACCTCCAAAACGAAAAAGTGACTATCAGTTAACAATAGCCACCTTCATTTTACCATTATTTAGACAAATTTTTTAACATATCTCTAAGAACTTCAACATATGGATTATAAGCACTAGGACCAAAATACTGATCGCCATTGCGTGGAACATCATCATATATTTTTAATGCTTTATCTAAATATACAAGCATGTCTTTGCGTCTAGCTGTTCCTATTTGTTTTAATGCTTGAGTAGAAACACTACGTGCTGGGCCTCTAAACTCTCTAACATGTGTTGGTCCAATATAAACTCGGTATGCTTCTTCTAATTCACTTTTTGTAAATCTTTTAGCCAAGAAATAATCAAAAGTCCACTCTGTATATTCTTTGCATTTAGTTTGTAAATCGATACTCATTCTACTTCACCTCCTTTCAACCAGGGCAAATTATGTTTTATTCCCTCTACTTAACGGAGATTAAAATCACATTTTGATGGTGTAAATACCAATAAAATTTTTAATCCCTATACTATAAGGACGGAAGAACAACTATTTGCGTACCCTTTTCGTAATTTTTTGTTCATCCTCCTCACTATATGGAGATTTGAAGGATGTTTTGGTAGGTATATTTATAAAATTTTTTTAACCCTTACATAATACTGACTTTTTTTTTAATGATACGGCGAGAAACGAGAAAAACATTTAGTCCCTACACTTAACGGAGATTTAAGAGTAGTTTTGGCAAGTGTATTTTTCAATTTTTTTCAAAATTTTGCCTTTTTACTCATTTTAGAGCGTTTATTTAACTATTTATTTAAGAGCCCACAGTGGGCAAATTTGAGCCGATTAACGGAAAAATGCACCATCACAGCCATCCACAGAAAAGTAAAATAAAAAAAGAGCAAGAAAAAATATCTCGTTCTTAACAAATTTTTATTCTATTAATCTAATTAACATAAAACTACTTATACTCGATACAACCACTTGCTTCATAAATACACCATTCATACCTTTTCATCAAAAGCATAGCAAACTTCTTTTGTCGAATAATGTAAAAAAGAACAAGAATCCTCTTGCCCCTAATTAATGTTTTATAAATTTGCATTTAGGATAATTACTACATCCCATAAATGTACCATATTTTCCGTTTCTGCCTATCAATGTTCCTCCACATCTAGGACATATATTATTATCTATATCTTTTTTCATAATTTTTATATTTTTTACATGTTCTTTATTTTTTATATCCAGTTTAGAATTAATTAATTTTTCATAAATAGATACAACTTGTTCCTCGCTTAATACATTATCATTCATTCTTTTATAATATCTTTTAAACTCTCTTCTGGTGAAGACATAATCGCTATCAACCTTATCTATATCTGCATTGAGAAAAATAACTATATTGTTAATACTTATATTCTCTTTTATTATTTCTTTCATTGAATATATGTGAGTCTCATTTTGCTTAACTGGCGAATAAAATTTATTTTTCACTCTTCCATAATTTAATACTTGTGTCCACTCACGACTATTATCATTACCATATATCCTTCCCGAATAATTCTTGGTTTCTATACTAAAAATCCCCTTAGTAGATATAAGAACATGATCTATCTGGTGAGTTTTACTAGACGCTTCATTACCTATTGTTAAATTGTTTATAAACACTCCGTTTTTTTTAGTTAACTTTTTTAACAATTTTGAAACTTTATGTTCGCCTAGTTTTCCCTTTATAAAAGGTAATCTGAATATCCATCTAATAAACCTAAATGGCAATTTTATTATTTCAATAATTAAATCTGCTATTGCATTCATATAATCCCTCCACATTATTTATACTATAAATTTGCTAATTTTTTCTTTTTTAAATTCATCTAACTCATCTACTTTTTCATTAAAAACAATTTCATTTTCATCAATTTTATCCACAACTGGATTCAACCAATCAAAATCTTCATTTGAAAAGCCATATCTCAGTTCCATTATTTCTTTTTCATTAATTGTCCCGTATTTTATCTTTAATGCAATATTTTTTATTATATCTTCGTTGTACTTATCATAATATTTCATAAATGCAACATAATATATATCTATTAATTTTAAATCTATAAGTTTGTCCCAAAAATCATATGTATTATAAACAATACTGTCAAAATCAATTTCTTCATCTTCACCAAAAAGAGGCACATTATATAAGCTAACTGTATTAGGTATAGTATCATACTTTAAGACAAAACCGTGTTTATATTTACCTACAGGCTCTAAAGCTCTTTTATACTTGTTAACACATATATCTGAAAATTTTATTCCATAAAATCTGCAATAAAGCATATTATTTGCTTCAGTCAAAATTTGAATTTCATGATTAGAAAGTTTTCTTTGCGGAACAACAATCAAATTATATATATTAATCAACTCTTGATTAAATAAATCAAATTTTAGTGCATCATTTTCTACTGCTATTTTTATTATTTCTATACTACTTTCTATGTCTACATTATCTGTTCTTTCAATAACTTTATTTGGCAAATTAAATTCATCAGAAAAATCATTGTTTTTAATAGCATCTCTATATTCTTTTTGATCTTCATTTAATTCCTGACTATCTAATAAAGAGACTTCATCCAACTCCTCTTCAAAGCTTATTAAATTTCTAATATCAGACATATTATCATTTCTTACAACTATAATTCCATAATCAAATTTATCTTCATCAGAACTACGTCCAGCACGTCCTATTATATTTCTTATAAGCAATTTCTTAGATGCTTCAAATCTATCTATGTAAATCAAATCGAAGGGCATATTTATTCCTTGTGCTAAAGTAGATGTTGCAAAACACATTTTACAATATCCTGCATTAATAAATTTTTCTAATAGAATTCTAACATCCAACGGCATAGAACCATGATGAAAAACAATCCCTTTTTTTAAATAATTAACAAAATAAGATTCTATTCCATCTTTAGCACCTATAAGAGGCTTTATTGTTTCAATTATATCTGTCATCTCTTGCGTTGGTTCTTCAAAACAATATCTATTTATATAAGAATCAAATTTTTTGAAAACGTCCCTATGAACAATCCTAGATTTAGCAGTGTAAATTAACACACAGCCTTTTGGCATACTTAACACTTTATCTATGGGATCATACTCTATTTTTTTCTTATACATACCCATCACATCTTTATCTGTTCCAAAAATATAAAATTTATCTTTTTCCTCGCTAATAAACAATTGTCCTGTATTTTTATATCTATATGAATCATAATCATTTTCTTCTATAATAGAAAAATTGTTTTTCTTAAACTGTGCTTCTGGATTTTTTATAAATGGATGAGCAAATATAAATCCTGTATTTGGAAAAGACTCTTTCAGCCTTCTAACTATTCCATCATAATATATTCCTCTTTCATCTTTCTCATTTGTTAGTTGAGCTTCATCAAACAAGAAAAAATCAAAGTTAAAATTATGTTTAAATTTAAATACATCCCTTGCTCTTTCAGGAGTCAATATAAATATATGTTTTTTAGTATACTTCTTATTTATATCATCTACAAAAGTTAACACCATAGTTTCTTTATCTTTAACATATTCTGTAACTTTAATATAAAATTCATTTATTAGTGCCCTTGACGGAACTACTATCATTACATCATTCTCTGCATTCTCTATTAAATATCTAAACACAAAAGATTTCCCAGTACTCGTAGGAGCAGAAAAGCTATAATTTTTAACAGAATCTATTTTTGATAAAATTTCATTTTGCATAGGAGTAAATGCTCCTTTTCTAAGTTCCTTTATTGATTCCTTATAATTTTCCATTATAAACTGCTGTAAATCCGTTATATCTTTATTATTCTTTTTAAAAAACAATCCCATTAATCGTATAATTCTTTGCTCATGCTTTTCAAAAATATCTGGATTAGTTTCTTTTATTAAAGATAATATTTCTAGAGTTGTATTTTTTATAGGACCATGATGAAATAAATCGTTTTCACAATACTCTAAAAGTTCTTCTAAATCTTCATTATTAATTATTTTTTCTATCACATTATTCAATAGCTTACTTTCCTTACTTTTCATTTATTGTTACCCCAATCAAAATAATTTCTTCATAATTTAAAAGACTTTTATATTTATCATCATTAAAAATGTTTTCTAATAAACTTTCATTTTTGCCAATAAATGTAAAACCTGCAGAATACCCTTTGACTCCGCTCACCAAATTATCCCCTGATTCTTTATCGATAAAATCTCTTATTGTTATATAGTCAGACATATCTTTATTTTCATTTATAAAGTCTATGATTTGATTTAAAGCACTAGAATACGCTGACTTATTTGTTTTATATTTTGCTTCACCAAAAATTATATAATGTTCATCTTTATTCTCAGAAAAATAATCAAACCCACCATTACCCGTACTTTTAGAGCCGACAATTTCACCTAAAGGAATATCAGTATAGCTCATTTTATCTACTATAATTTCTTTTGATGTAATTGATACCAAATATTCACCTGTAGATTTTGTTAATGCACTATCTTTTTTAAATTCCTCTTCTAAAACATTAATTGTACGTTCTAATCTTGTTCGATAAGCTAATTTTAATGCTTCATCCTCAAATTGGTTTATCCATGAACTATCACTCAATTTTTCATATGTATTCTTAAGTGCAGCTTTTAAATCTTTTATATCAATCACGAAAAAATTGACTTTGGTATTATTTATTTTTTTTACTTCCTCATACGCAACTTCATACATTATCATCCCTACTTCCATTAATACTCAATTATTAAAAATTTACAAAACATTTTATGACCGATTATTCACATCCACATAATATCATATTTAGAAAAATAAAAAAACCAGATAACACATATTATCCAGTTCATAATTAGTTTATTTATTCATTTTCTAATATTTTATTTAATTCCATTCCAATTTTCTCTATAATCCCACAAACAAGTGCATTTCCCATCATGAAATATCTTTTTGAATCTGTCATTCCTGTATCAGTCCAATTATCAGGGAATTGATTTAATCTCTCTGCTTCTTTTGGAGTTATTATTCTCAACATTCCAGTTTGTAAATCACTTATTACATGGGAACTTCTATTTACAGTTCCTTCACTTGTAAGCATTGTTCTTCCTGGCATATCCAATCTATCAGGGAAAGACATTTTTCCTTCAGAGTAATTATATTGCATTCCAGTTTTAGAAACTCTTGGAATTTTTTTGCTTCCTTTTAAGTAATTAAATTTATCTATGTTTTCTTTTAAATAATACTTTTCATCAACTTTATCTTGTTCTCTTATTTGAAATAAAGTTATAGGACTTTCTAGTACTGGTTTTGTTTTAGCTGTATAAACTATACCGTTGTGTAAATAACCACTATTTTCAAAAGCAAACTTGAAATCTGATGTCATATCCACTAAATCCTTATACACATTACTACTTAAATCAATTTTTGCAATTTTGCTTTCAATTTTTGATATAGGGAATGCTTTAGCAAATATGCCATTTGTAGCAATTATATTTTCTGGAGTAATTTCACTTTGTTGTTTGTAATAATTTGTTTCATTACTGTATGCAAAGATATATGTTCTTCTTCTTTTTTGAGGATGTCCAGATTCTGCAGCATTAAGAACTCTCCATTCTACTGAATAACCGGCATCACGTGAACATCTCAAAATAATT
>CALVUJ010000004.1 GCA_944363575.1 uncultured Bacilli bacterium | reverse complement strand
TTATACTCTTCTATTGATGCAGAAGCTGTAACAAAAAACAATAAATTTTTAATAGCATAATCAATATTTTCTTTTGTAGGATTTGCGACATTAAAATTATCTTCCACTATCATAATCATCCTTTCTTGATTTTATTATATATTATAAAACTATAAATTACAATATCAAATAACCTTAACCAATGCGCCACTTTGCCATTTTCAATTTATCTTTTACAGTATATCGCATATAGTAAAACCCCCATTTCATTGTAACATATTTCAGTCCAAGAAACGGGGGTAATTTCATCAACAGTGGTGGGGTCGAGGGGACTTGAACCCCTACGGTCTCCCGCCAGATTCTAAGTCTGGTGCGTCTGCCAGTTCCGCCACGACCCCAAACATCTTTTTAAATAAATGGTGCTGGCTATAGGACTTGAACCCACAACCTACTGATTACAAGTCAGTTGCTCTACCAATTGAGCTAAGCCAGCACTATTAATTAATATGGTGACCAGTACGGGATTCGAACCCGTGAATGCAGCCGTGAAAGGGCTGTGAGTTAAGCCACTTCTCCAACTGGCCAAAAAAAATGGCGCCTAGTGTAGGACTCGAACCTACGACCGATCGGTTAACAGCCGATTGCTCTACCGACTGAGCTAACTAGGCATCATTATTAGATGGTGGGCCTGAATGGAATCGAACCATCGACCTCACCCTTATCAGGGGTGCGCTCTAACCATCTGAGCTACAGGCCCATGTTTTAACCACATGTGCCCTTGTATTCTATCATTTAATAATACCAGTGTCAACATGATAAATACATTTTTTTTATTTTTTTATAATTGTTTTAACTCACTAATTAATGACTCTACTTGCTCTATTTTTAATTCCTTGACTCCACAGGCTAATTTATGCCCTCCACCACCATATTTTTTAACTGTTTCAATAACATTTTTACTTTTAGATCTAATTGAACAGCGATACAAACCTTCTTCATATTCAGAAGCTGCTACGATGATTTTATATTCTTCAATATGATTAAATTTACCTATTTTCTCATTAGCACCATGAGCAGTTACTCCTAATTCTTTTAGTTCACTACTGTTATTAATATAATATGCTACTCCACTTTTTTGGTCATAAGTAATTTTATCAAAGATTTTATGGACAACTTTAGTGTCTTCTAGACTATCTAGTCCTACGATTGCATGAAAATCTTTAAATTGATTAAAGTTTCCTTTCTCTAATAATTTAGCACCAACTTTAAAAGTATTTGCATTACATGCTTCAAAGTAGAAATTACCACTATCTCCAGAAATACCAGCAAACAAATATTTACATACATTGTTGTTTATTTTCTTTAGTTTAGCACTTAATATAAAATCAGCTAGAATTTCACAACATGCTATCTTTTTACTATTAATATAACTAATGCCAAAAGAATCAGCACCTGAAGCATCATGATGATCTATGCAAATAGTATAATTTGCCTTTTTAAATAAATCTTCACCATCTATCCTATTAAACTGATTGACATCTAAACATATTGCTAAAAACTTTTGATTTTCAAAATCAACTAAATCACATTTAGGAAAAAAGAGTTTATTATACTTTTGATGATTTTCTCCAATACAATAAACCTTTTTACCTTTATAATTTAAATTAATCCATTCTTTTAAAGCAAATTGTGATCCTAAAGCATCTAAATCACTATTTTGATGTCTAGCAATAACAATATATTCAAACTCTTTTATTTTCTTACAAATTAATCTAAACTCTTTTTTCATCTTATAATCCTAATAATCTAACAGTATCTCTAGCGATAACCAACTCTTCATTAGTAGGAATAACCATTACTTTAACTTTTGAATTTTCACTTGAAATAACTTTAAATTCCCCACGGCAATTATTAGCTTCTTCATCTATTTTAACACCCATGCAATTAGTTAATTGATTACAAACACTTTTTCTTAAATCAATGTTATTTTCGCCTAAACCTGCAGTAAAGACAATTGCATCACAACCATTTAATTCTGCATAGTATGAACCAATAATTTTTACAATACTTCTAACTTGCATCTCTTCAGCTAATTTTGCTCTTTCATTTCCGTTTTTAGCAGCTTCTTCAACATCCCTACTATCACTAGATACCCCACTTACACCTAGTAAACCTGATTTTTTATTAAACGTATTTAGCACTTCTTGAGCACTCATCCCTGCTTTTTCCATCATATATGTAACAACAGCAGGATCAATATCACCAGTTCTTGTTCCCATCATAACACCTGATAATGGTGTAAATCCCATAGAGGTATCTAAACACTTACCATCTAATACTGCACTAATGCTCGCTCCATTACCAATGTGACATGTAATAACTTTAGAGTTTTTGCCTAATTTTAAATATTTAATCGCTTCTTCACTAACATATTCATGCGAAGTGCCATGTGCTCCATATTTTCTAACCCCATATTTTTCATACCATTCATATGGTGTTGCGTACATGTAAGATAACTTTGGCATCTTTGAATGGAATGCTGTGTCGAATACTAAAACATGTTGTGCTTTTGGCAAAGCTTTAGCAAATGCTTCATAACCTACAATTGCTGCAGGATTATGTAAAGGTGCCAAATCAGAAATTGTCTTTAATTTTTCTATCGTTCCTTCACTAACTTTAGTTGATTCTTTAAACAATTCTCCACCATGCACTACACGATGACCTATACCCTTAATTTCATCTAAATTTTTAACTACTTTTAGTTCTATTAATGCATTTAATAAGTTTTCAACTGCTACAGCATGATCTTTAATAGGTAAAACTTTTTTATCTTTAACTCCATTTAATTTAGTAGTAAAATAAGCATCTTCAAATCCTATTCTTTCAACATTTCCTGATATTAAAACTTTTTCTTCTGGCATTTCAAATAATTGAAACTTTAATGATGAACTACCAGCATTAATTGACATAACTTTTGTCATTCATATTCCCCCCTCATAACACCATTTAATTTTACCTTATTTTTATTATAATATCTATATTTTTAAAATAAAAAAATAGCCTATGAAGCTATTTAATCTGTTTTGCTAATTAAGTAATCTTTAGCAACTTCTAGTAATTTCTCTGTTAAGGTAGGGTTTTTTTCAACATTCATTATTTCCATATCTCCATCACTTATCTTTAAAAAGGCTACTGGAGAGATATTGATTCCTCCTCCACTACCTCCTCCAAAAGGGAATAATTCTTCACTTAATTCAATATCATATGCTTTCCCGTTTTGTTTAGTGGAAAATTCGCTTCCCCCTGCTCCAAAGCCAAACACTACTTTAGATATAGGAATTAAAATATTGTTTTCATCAACTCTTATAGGTTGCCCTACTATTTTACTAACATCGACCATCTTAGTAATATTTTCCAAAGAGATATCTAAAAGATTATTAATTGGATGCTCTCTCACTTGCATTTCCTCCTAACATTTCTTTTACTATTATTCCCGCTTTACAATAAAAAATACTTTTGAATCGAAGACTTCTTTCACCCATATACTTAATATCATAATTAAACTCACTATTTCTCATCATTAAATAATTTTTTAAAACAGCTAAAATGATATTCAAATATCCAAATATTTGCCCGCCATATTCATAATCTAAATTTAAACCACTCATTTTTAAATCTATAGATTGTATTCTAATTTTATTTATTAACTTAACTAATTTAGCTTGCTTTTTTATTTCATCGTTATGATTGTTATCAAATAAAATATACATATTTATTTTGATAGTCACAACCCATGATATTTTTATATATAAATATTCGTTTTCATTCCATACGATAAATTTAAATGGATAAAATAATAAAAAAAGAATGAATATTATAAGTATAATAAGAAAAAACACCCACATATTACCACCTATTTTTATTATTCGTTTATATTTATTTTTTATTAGTGTTTGTTTCTTTTATGTAATTAAATATGCTTGTGAATTCTTTACTATCTTTAAAAATATTTTTATCTGCTTCATACCAAACTTCAAAAACATTTTTGGCACCATTATCTACAATTCTTTTAATTCTTTCATCTTGATATACAACTCTCGTTTTATGCTCTTCTATTGTTTTTTGATATCCCTCATCTTGATATACTTTACATTGAAGATCTGCTTCTAATTTATCACAATAGTAAGCAAACTTAGCTTCTTTAGTTTCCCTTTTATTAAATTCTTCAATCAAAGAAATAAGTTCTTCTTTTTTTATTAAATCTCCGACTATTTTAACAAAAGCCTCATGTTCTATTTTTTCTTTTTCTTCTCTAGTTATTTTTTCAAATGGTGTGATATCTCCTATAATTACTTCTCCTAATTCATGAATAACTAACATTTTTAACACTTTATTTAAATCTATATCAAACTTAAACTCCGAATCGATACTAATGGCCAAAATACAAGTCCCATAAATATGTTCTGCTACACTTTCTACTCTATCACTTGTAACATGCCAGTGTTTTTCATCCCATCCACTTCTAATTTTATTTTTTAATTTTGTTGCTAACAAGTAAAAATTCATCGCTTTTTCACATCTTTGATCCTTCATATAATCACCTTTTTTATTATAGCAAAGCAAAAGAAAAACGGCACTACTTGAGCACCGTTTCTTTTGACATATTCAATTAATTATTGAGCACGACCTGCCATTTGGTTTTTAGCATAAGATACTAAACGCTTAGTGATTTCACCACCAACTGAACCATTAGCTCTAGCACTAGCATCAGCACCTAGTTCAACACCAAACTCATTAGCAATTTCATACTTTAATGGATCTAAAGCTTTGCTTCCTCTAGTTGTTGAATTTTGACTATTTCTATTCATTATAATTCACCTCCTGCATTAGTATTTTTAACCATTTAGTGAATTTTAATCGAAAAAATTTTTACCAATTATTTCCTATAAATATTCATTTTCTTTTTCTTTATTATTTATAGTGATTGTTTCTATTTTTCCCATAATTTCATCAATTAATTCTTGATAATTAAATTTATTTTCAAAATTTATAACTGTTTCTAAACGAGGTTTAGTAACTGGATTTTTAGGAGTGAAAATGGTGCAACAATCTTCAAATGGTTTAATGGATATATCGTATGTATCTATTTTTTTAGCTATATCAATTATTTCTAATTTATCAAAACAAGCTAGAGGTCTTAAAACAACCATATTAGTTACCTCATTTATTACTTGCATGCTATTTAAAGTTTGAGAAGCAACTTGTCCTATACTTTCTCCTGTTACTAAGGCTAGACAGTTGTTTCTTTTAGCTACTAATTCACTTATTCGATACATCATTCTTCTCATAATCGTGATAGCATATGATTCATCAACGTGTTCATAAATTGCTTCTTGTAATTTAGTGAAAGGAATAATGTGTAATTTAATATTTGTTTGTAAGACGTTTAATTTATGGACTAAGTCTAAAACTTTTTCTTCACTTGCTTTACTAGTATAAGGGAAAGATGCAAAATGAATACACTCAATTGTCACTCCTCTTTTCATCATTTCAAAACAAGCAACTGGTGAATCAATTCCCCCACTTAGTAGCACTAATGCCTTTCCTCCTACCCCTAATGGATATCCTCCTATTCCTAAATGTTTCTCATGATAAATATATATTCCTTCATTACGAACTTCTATACTAAATTTAATTTCAGGATTATGAACATCTACATTTACTTTTTTATTTTTTAAAATTACTCCTGCTATTTCAGTATTAATTTTCATTGATTCAAGAGGAAAGTTTTTATCTGCCCTTCTAGCATCTACTTTAAAACTTTTAAAATCTATTTCTCTTATTATTTTTTTAAAAGTTTCTTTTAAAACTTCTATATCTTTTTCTACAAAATAAACAGGAGAAAAAGATGAAATGCCAGAAATCATTTCTAAAGTAGGATAAAGTTCTCTGTAATCACATCCATTTAGTTCAATATATAAACGATCATATTTATTACTAAAAGTTAATTGTTTATATTGTTTAAAGGCATTTTTAATATTGTTATATAAACAGTTAATGAAATCTTTTTTATTTTTACCTTTTGTTCCTATTTCTCCATATCTAATCATTATATAATCATAGTTCATACTTCTTCTCCTTATCTAAAAAAGCCTCCAAGAGGCTTATTTTTTTACTTCAAACTTCAATTTTACTTTCTTACTATCTAATTTAGCACTAGCATTTACTACTTCTCTAATAGCTTCTGCTACAGCACCTTTTTTACCAATTAAACGACCAATATCTTTTTCATCACAATATACAATATATACTGTTTCGTATAAATTTTCTTGATCCATTGGAATTACTTTTAGTCTATCTGGCAAACTAACAAGCGGTGCAATAACATCGAGAATAATTTGTTCATAATTCATAATTATTCTCCTTTAGTTGTTTTTTTTGTTGTTGTTTTTGCTTTAGTTGTAGTTTTCTTTTCTACGCTTTTAGGTGTTTTTGTTTCTTGAAATTTTTTCATAACCCCAGCATTAGTTAATAATGTTTTAACAGTATCTGTAGGTTGTGCTCCTACTTTTAACCATTTTAATGCTACTTCTTCATTTATTTCACAAGTAGCAGGTTTAGTATTAGGATTGTATGTTCCTACTAATTCAAGAAATCTACCGTCACGAGGATAACGTGAATCTGCTGCTACTATACGATAAAGTGCCAATCCATGTCTTCCTGTTCTTTTAAGTCTAATCTTAACTGCCATTTTCTCATCCCTCCATATACAAGTGCTATTCTAGTATATAAAATAAAAAGTGTCAAGTATTTTTACTTAACACTTTATTTTTTTACTTTCATGCTTTCCATTTTTTCTAAAACTCGTCTTGATCCAAAGAAAATAAGTTCTTTTTCTAAGATATCTTTATTTTTCTCATACGCATTTGCAAAATCATTTAATATACTTTTTACTTCATCCATCTTGTCGTTCATATAGGCCTTAAAAAAATACCCCTTATCATACATATCTGAATATACTTTAATTAAATCATCACGACTAGCAACAGTAATATCATTATATATCAAGTATTCTCGCAACTCATCTAAGGCATAATTTTTAACTTCTATTTTCATACTCATTGCAATCTCCTCCGATTTATTTCTTTTTACATTATCATACTTTTTCATCATTTATTCAAATGTTTTTTATCTTTTAAGCCCTCTTTTCTGTTCTTTTAAAGCTTTTTTAGATATTTTTTCTTTTACTAAGGAGTCTTTTTTCACTAATTCCTTCATTAACATTTCGGCCTTTTTTTGTTCTTTCTTCAGCTTTTCTTTCATTTTTTCTATTTCTTCACTTCTTTTTTTAGATTTATCAACTAGAATAATATACAATATAAAACCTATTAAAGCATTAAAGTTTTCAAACTGCACAACTTCTTTACTACGAATATCCATTAAAGTATATGATCCCTCTTCATCTAAACAATCTACACACATAACATATCTTTTATACTTACCTATAATTAAACAACTGTCACTTATAGTTATCTCTTCTCTAATACTATTTATAAAATTGCGATTATATAAACTATCAATATTATTCATATCAGTAAGAGAAAATAAATCCATTTCTAAAAAATGACCGCCATTTAAATAACTTAAAAACTCCAAGTAATGTGATGGTAATTTATATCCTAATTTTTCTTCTAATTCTTCTATCAAGTAATAATCATCATCACTTATTCCCTCATAGAAAACAGCATCATCCGTTTTTCCTATTAATTTGGCAAACGTTACAAAATAATCCGTTCCACTTGAACTATTTAAAAGTTCTGCTAAAGTTATTTCTTTCAAGTTCATTTGGATCCCTCCAACTTCATTATTATTTTATAAATTTATTTAGAAATAATCAATGAATAATCTTTTTTACTTGTTTTATTTTATTTTTTATAGATAAAATTAAAATTATGTTATATTATTTTTGAATGGATGTGTATGTCATGATTGATTATATAAATGTAATAGGTGCTGGTCTAGCAGGTAGTGAAGCAGCTTATCAAATTGCTAAAAGAGGCATTAAAGTCAAATTATTTGAAATGCGTCCTCACCAAGATGCTAAAGCTCATCATACGGATAAATTTGCTGAATTAGTCTGTTCCAATTCATTAAAAAGTAATGCTTTAGATAATGCTTCTGGTTTAATGAAAGAAGAAATGAGATTATTAGATAGTTTGATTATTAAGTGTGCTGATGCTACTAGAGTTCCTGCAGGGCAATCTTTAAGTGTTGATAGAGAAGATTTTGCAGACTTAGTAACTAAAACTATTAAAGAGAATGAGTTGATTGAAGTTATTAATGAGGAGGTTACTAGTTTACCTAAGGGTATTACTATTATTGCTACTGGTCCCTTAACTTCTAATAAATTTAGTGAAGTTATTAAGGATTTATTGAATGATGATAGTTTATATTTTTATGATGCTAGTGCTCCGCTTATTGATGCTAGTACAATAGATATGAATATCGCTTATAAAAAATCTCGTTATGATAAAGGTGATGCTGATTATATTAATTGCCCTTTTGATAAGGAACAGTTCATGCTTTTTTATGATGCTTTAGTGAATAGTG
Organism: uncultured Bacilli bacterium; assembly: GCA_944363575.1. GTDB lineage: Bacteria > Bacillota_I > Bacilli_A > RFN20 > DUOF01 > CALVUJ01. Next base: position 8,075 of record CALVUJ010000004.1, on the reverse strand, counting down.
AACGTGTTGCTTTACATTCCTTTGAAAAAGAAAAACATTTTGAAGCATGTATGCCAATTGAGGTAATAGCCAAAAGGGGATATAAAGCACTTACCTTTGGTCCTATGAAACCTGTGGGGTTAGAAGATAAAGATGGCAAAAGGCCATATGCTGTTGTGCAATTGCGTCAAGATAATAAAGAAAGTAGTTTGTATAATATAGTAGGTTTTCAAACTAATTTAAAGTGGAAAGAACAGAATAGAATTATTAAACTTATACCAGGATTAGAAAATGCCACTATTTATAGATATGGAGTTATGCATCGCAATACTTTTATTAACGCTCCTAAACATTTACTACCAACTATGCAATTAAAAGAAAATAAGCAAGTTTTTATTGCAGGGCAGTTAAGTGGTGTTGAAGGATACATTGAATCTAGTGCTAGTGCTATTATTGCTGCTATCAATGCTGTTAGATTGTTTAAAAATGAAAATTTAGTTACTTTACCTTTAGAAACAGTAATGGGCTCTTTAATAAATTATATATGTACAGCTAATGAGAAAAGTTTTCAACCTATGAACTCTAATTATGGAATTTTAACTAATAAAAATAAAGATAAAATGATACTTAAGGATTTATCTTTAAATGCTTTAAAAGATTGGATTGAGAAACATGGATAAGATGCAAGAATTTTTAACTTATTTAGAAGTAGAAAGAAAATACTCTTTTAACACTATTAATGCTTATAAAAGAGATTTAAATGATTTTCAAATTTTTTTAAATAAAGAGCAAGTTGAAAATATTGATCAAGTTATTATCAAAAATTATTTAGCCTTTTTATATGGAAATAGTTTATCAAAGAAAACTATTTCTAGAAGAATTTCTTCAATTAAAAGTTATTATCATTTTTTAAATAAGAAATATAAAATGGATATTAGTTTTATTAGTAATATTAAATCTCCTAAAAAAGATAAATTGTTACCTAACATCATATATAAAGATGAGTTAAAAAAGATATTAGATTATCGTTTTGAAGGTCCTTTTGCATATCGTAATAAATCTATCATTTATCTTTTATATAGTAGTGGTATTCGTGTTAGTGAATTATGCAATATTACCATGTCTTCAATTGATCTAGAAAATAGATTTTTAGTGGTCGTGGGGAAAGGTAATAAAACAAGAATATGTCCTTTTAGCAACTCTTGTAAATTAGCAATTGAAAGTTATCTTATAAAGGAGAGAGAGATTAAAGTAAAAAAAGATTGTAATTACTTATTTATTAATAAAGCTGGTAATAAAATTACTTCTCGATCTATAGAAAATATTATTAGTAATCTTTCTTTTAAATTGTTTGGAAATAAAAAATTACATCCACATCTTTTCAGGCATACCTATGCTTCTAATTTACTAAATCAAGGTGCAGATCTTCGCACTATTCAAGAACTATTAGGACATAGCAGTTTAATTACAACTCAAATCTATACTCATTTAGCAAATAACGAAATAATTAACACATATATAAATTCACATCCTAGAAAATAGAGTTTTCAATTAATAATAGGTAATATAAATATTAAATAAAATCAAAAGTAGTGATAGTATTATAAATATTGTTAGTAAATGACTTTACAATTGACTAAAGTTAAGAAACAATGTAAAATTTAAATAAGATTATTGAGGTGATTTTTATGCAACCGGTTGAAAATATTGGCAGAATAAGCCAACCTGATTCAAATATATCTATTGATAGTAGTAAAGAACTTTTCGTCAATGCTGTTAAAGAGTTAAGTACTTGTACAGATGAATTGATTTCTTTGTTAAATCTTAATGATAAGAAAAATTCTAAAAGTGGTTCTGCATACCCTAAATCGATTGGTGTCTTACATGGATCAATCGGTGTTCTTATGGGGGGATTAACTACTGCAGCAAGTGCCCTTTTATTATCAATGCTTATGGGAGGGCAAAACTTTAATGCTATTTCTCCAACACTAAGATTTTTTTCTTTAGGAATATCCGTGGTACCTGGTGTAATTGTTGGAAGTGTTTCTTTCTTGTTGAATAAAAAATTCTTCAATAAATCAAATGTAGAGAGAAGTAAAAGGCTTTCTCTAGAGAAATTGATTTTAAGAAGGCAACAAAACAAAGAACTTAAACAAAATTTTTTCAAAGATGAGCTTCGTGGTTTTGCAAACACTTTAAGTACTTGTATTGCTAATATCAATAATGACAATTTTGATCGTATTGAAGCTGTATGCAAGGAAGGTAAAAAAGTTTTAGTTCAAGAAGAAATTCGCGTAAACAAACGTGGAAAAGAGAAAAAGAAATATAAGAACAATTATAAATTTAATTCTTTGTCTTCTAAAAGAAAAGCAAAAAGAATTCTTGATACGATGAGTTTTTATTCAAATGTTTTACAAGAATCTGGCATTTTGTTAAGAAAAAATGGTGTTAACATACAGAATCTTCTACATAATCAAAATCTTTCTAAGACAACATTTGTTAAAAACGAAAATAAACACAATTCACAAGCATCCAATAAAGGGAGATAATCTACATCTCCTTTTTTTAACATTTTGCCCTTTCTCACATATAATGTCTTATCGCATGCTTTTAGCAATATATTTTATTAACACAAATAGTGAAGTTGAATAAAATATATTAGATAGGAGGTGTAATGAATGTATTACTATGGAAGTGGATATGGAGGAGCACCAGCACCTGGTGGATATTATCCATATGGAGCACCTGCTTACCCAGTAACTAATAATGTTGGTAGCTTATGGGCTATAGTTTTAGTAATCTTTATACTATTTGTCATCATTGGCTGTGGTTGGGGTGGTAGAGGCTGTGGAAACTTTGGAGGATGTTGCTAAAATCTTCAATGGTTTCTTTGTCGCTATTAAGAATACTTTATGTAGGAGGATTTTTCCTCCTTTTATATTTTTATTAAAATTTTTTTCTTAATTTAATAATCTTTTTTTCAAACATGATATACTATTTTTCGAGGTGTATATTATGAAAATAGCAATTAGTTCTGATTCAACTTGTTCAATTTCTCAAAAAACAGCAAAAGAAATGGGTATTTATATTTTACCTTTAAATGTTATAGTAGATGGTAAAGAGTATCATGATGATATTACAATTCATCAAGATGAATTGAATACAATGATGCGAAAAGGTAGTAAGATTCAAACTTCTACTCCTACTCCTTTTGAAATAGAAAACTATTTTAACAAAATATTTGCAGATGGTTATGATAAAATAATTCATTTTACTATTTCTAGCAAATTATCTAGTATGTTCAACTTGTTTACTTTAACTTGTAAAGAAAAATATGGAGATAAAATAGAAGTTATTGATTCTTTAGGGGTTTGTTCTTTTATGGGAAATTTAGTTAGAAGGGCCAAAAGACTTGCAGATGAAAATCAAGAGTTTGACAAAATTGTTAATGAAGTCAAATCATATATAAATACTGAAGAAATTTATTTTATTCCTGAAAGTTTAACTTTTCTTAAAAATGGTGGAAGAGTTTCTCCTGCTGTGGCTTTAATTGGTAACATGTTTGGCATTAAACCATTACTTAGGTTTCATGATGGAGAGATTATAAAACATGGAACTGTTAGGACTTATAAAAAAGCTTTTACAGAAATTATTTCTATAATTAAAGAAAAGAATTTAGATCCTAAAGAATATGAATTACATGTTGTAGAGTTTGATGCAGTAGAGCCCGCTAATGAAATATCTAACATGATAGAAAAAGAATTGCCTGAATATACCATTAGCAAAACTCCTATATCTATTAATGTTTGTGCTCATTGTGGACCAGGAACTGTTGGTCTAGGATATTGTAAAAAATGGAAATAGAAAACTTCACAAATGTGAAGTTTTTTTATTCCTCAATTATATATCTATCAAATCTTACTAATTTCCAAGTAAAATAATTTCCTTCTCCCATATCTTTTACAAAAACGACTAATCCTTTTTCCTTTTGTGTTACTTCTTTTTCATTTAATTTATATTTAACATCTATTTCAATTAAATAATTCATGTATCTTCCTTCATTTTCTAAATCACATTTAGGCACATAGTTTTCAAAAGCATTAGCGAAATAACATTGATATTTACCACTACCAAACATTTCTTTATTAGTTATTTTAAATTCAAAATCAGTTACCCCTTCATAATAATAATTGTTATTTAAAGTTTTAACAAAATTATCATATAAAATATTATTGTTACTTTCTGCTACAAAATTTTTATTCATTGTTTCATCGTTTTTGTTTACCACTTCGCTAAAATATTTCATCGTTATTTTGGATGTAACGATCTCATCTCTTTTTGCGTACACATTACCTGATACCACTAAAACAATAGCAATTACTAATGTCAATACTATTTTCCATATTATATTTATGTATTTCTTCATAATAAGCACCTCTTTTTTAGTATATCAAAGAGATTAATTTTTTTAAAATATTATTGAGAGTTTTTTATTTCTAGTATATACTAATTTAGCAAAGGATTTGGTTGTATGATAGTTTTTGATATTATAACTGATAAAAAGTTTCTTCATCAAAAATGTGATGACGTTAGTTTTCCTATTAGTGAAGATGATAAAAAACTTGCTTTAGATATGGTTGAATACTTAAAAAACTCTCAAGATAAAGAACTATCTGAAAAGTATGGTATTAGACCTGGTGTTGGTTTGGCTGCTAATCAGGTAGGTGTTAAAAAGAAGATAATCGCTATTTATTTTGAAGAGAATGGTAAAGTTATTGAATATGCTTTAGTTAATCCTAAAATTATTTCATATTCTATTAAAATGTCTTGTTTAGATAGTGGTGAAGGATGTTTATCTGTTCCTAAAGATGTTGAGGGATATGTTTATAGATATTATAAAGTAACAGTTAAAGCTTTTGATGTAATTACTAATAAAGAAATTACTATTAAAGCTAGAGATTACTTATCAATTATTTTACAGCATGAAATTGATCATTTAAATGGTATACTTTATACTGATCATATTGATAAAAAAGACCCTTTTAAGATAATTGAAGATGCTATTTTTATATAATTTAACTAAACTCTTGCAAAATAGTTTAATTTTTCTTATAATATTCAACGTGTCCACATAGCTCAGCTGGATAGAGCAACGGCCTTCTAAGCCGTAGGTCGGGGGTTCGAATCCCTCTGTGGACGCCATTTTTTTATATAAACGCGATCTTAGCTCAGCTGGATAGAGCGTTGGTCTACGAAACCAAAGGTCAGGGGTTCGAATCCCTTAGGTCGCACCACTGTTGACTGTAAACGAACACCTGTAATTGTGTCCGTACAATTATAAATTATTACAATTTTATCTTTATGAACTATAACAGAGTTAATAAACAGCTCTGTTATTTTTTTGCATCTTTGCACTCTATTAATAAATTATAAAAGTAAAACATAATATACTCAAAGGGTATTTCATTTTTTATTGATATTTGTCAAAATTATTTAAGTAAATTTAGAAAAGAATTTATTACAATTAATTCATATATTTTTAACATTAAAAAAAGCCACCAACGTGGCCTATGATTTCAAATAATTTTTATTTGAACTCGTAATGTTAAATAGGTATATCTAACACTGTAAAATATATATCATTTATTTTGATTTGTCAAATATTTTGGTATAATATATTTAAATAAAAAGGAGAGATGTTAATGAAAAAATATAATAAAGTGTTAGTAGGATTAGATATGGGAACAGATAGTGTTGGTTGGTGTGCTTGTGATGAAAACAGCAATATCATTAAAAAGAATGGAAAATCATTATGGGGATTTTTAGAATTTGATGAGGCAAGCGATGCTTCTGAAAGAAGGGCAGCAAGGTGTCAAAGAAGAAGATATAATCGTAGACAAGAAAGAATTAGATTGTTGAGAGAAATTTTTAATAATGAGATAGTAAAAGTAGATAATTCTTTTTTCTATCGATTGGATAATTCTTTTTTTCATAACGATGATAGAGAAATCCCTTTTGATTATACATTATTTAACAGTTTAAATTATACTGATACTCAGTATTATGAAAATTACCCAACAATTTATCATTTAAGAAAACATTTGGTACATTCTAAAGATAAAGAAGATATTAGACTAATCTATTTAGCTCTTCATAATATGATTAAATATCGGGGTAATTTTTTAAATAATAGCGAAGAGTTTCATCCTATGAATGAAGAAGACATAAGTGAATATTTCTTGGAACTTCAAGAAAATTTAAAAAATTGTTCTAGTGATGAAGAGCAAATAAATATTGCTTATTCTAAAGATATCTTTGAAAAATTAAAAGAAATTAATGATTGTGTTAAAGGACTTTCCAAAATTAAAGAACAATATAATGAAGTTCTTAATATTGAAAACAATAAATTTATAAAGGATGTAATTATTCCTCTTATGGTTGGAGGAGAAGTTTCTATATCCAAAACAGGGCTTTTAAATATAAGCGATAAAGAAAAAGAAAAATTATGTGTTAAAAACGATAATTTTGATCAAGTTATAGAAGAATTATATGAAGAAAATGGAACACAAGCATCTTTGCTAGATGCTATAGTTACTTGTAAAAGTATATACGAGTTTTTCTTGTTAGGTAAATTGCTTGGAAAAAATAAATATTTGTGTGATGCAATGGTAGATAGGTACAATGAACATGGAAAACAATTAAGAGAATTAAAAGAATATGTGAATAAAAACATTCCTGAAAAATATGATGAAATATTTAGAAAAAGTGAAGAAAAATTAAATAATTATGTTGCCTATATTGGATCTACTATTGTTAATAATAAAAAAGTTACTAGATCTCATATAACGCAGGATGATTTTTATAAATATTTGAAAGGTGTATTAAATCTTAAAGCCTACAAAGGTAATGATTTATATTTGCTTAAAATTATAGAGTTAATGAATAATAGCGAATATTTATTAAGGCAAAACTCTTCAAATAACGGCGTATTTCCGTATCAATTAAATAAGATGGAAATGAAAATTATATTAGATAATCAATCTAAGTATTATCCTTTCTTATTAGAAAAATCAGATGGATATACTAATATAGAAAAGATAATTAGTATACTTGAGTTTAAAATACCTTATTATGTAGGTCCATTAATTAGTAAAAGAGAAAATTGTGATAGATCAAAATTTTCATGGTTAGAGAGAAGAAGTGAAGAAAAAATATATCCAAAAAAAAAAAAAAAAGTTGTAGATTTAGATTTAACTGCTAAAAACTTTATTCAAAGGATGCTTAATAAGTGTACATATTTACATGCTTGTTATTGTTTGCCTAAAAATTCATTATTATTTTCATATTTCAATGTTTTGATGAATCTTAATAAAATGCATATCAATGGAAGAGCATTTACTTATGAAGAAAAAATGGATTTAATAGATAATTTATTTAAAAAGAAAAGAAAGGTATCTAGAAAAGATATAGTGGATTATTTAACAGGAAAATATGGAGAAACAGATATTACTATAGCAACATCTCTAGATAAAGAAATTAAGGAGATTAATTGTGACATGTCTTCATATGTTGACTTTGTAGATATTTTTGGTGCTGAGTTTGTAAATAATAACAATGATTTGATTGAAAAAATAATTAATGATATAGTTGTTTTTGAAGATAAATCTATTCTAGAAAAAAGATTAATTAGTCAATATGATATCAATAATCAAAAGTTAATAAAAAGAATAAAGGGATTAAATTATTCTAAATATGCCAGTATTTCTAGAGAATTATTAACTGATATAGTATATCATGATAAAAATGATGAAACTGGTGAAGTTTTCTCTAGTGAAAATATTATTTCAATAATGGAAAAGACCAATCAAAATTTACAAGAAATATTATATGATGATAAATATGATTTTATCAATTTGATTAATGAATATAATGACAGGACTTGTGGAAAGCAAGAAAACAAAACTATCGATACTTATGTAGATAATATTCCTTTTGTTTCTCCTGGCATGAAAAGATCAATAATACAAGCTTATAAAATTTGTGATGAAATAGAAAAAATTATTGGTCAACCAATAGATGAATATTATGTTGAATGT
>CALVUJ010000003.1 GCA_944363575.1 uncultured Bacilli bacterium | reverse complement strand
AAGGGTACTCCATATCGCTTCATAAACAAAAGTTTAAATAAGGAAGATAATGAATATGGGGAGTGTTTAAAAAGTAAGTATTATTTAGAGGATAGGAAAGGGTATAAAATTCCTTTAATGAAAGATTATTATTGTAATTTAAAGTTATTAAATCCATGTGCTTTAATGTTATTTGAATATATTGAAGAATTAAAGGAAAATGGAGTTAATTGTGTTAGAATAGAATTTAGTGATGAAAATGAAAGTGAATGTATAAATATTTTGAATAGTTATTTTGGTAAAGAAACTATTTTAGATAATAAAAAATTTACTTATGGTTATTTTAAAGAAAAGGAAGATGAAAAAGATGGGATTAGATAAGATTGTTGTTAAGGGTGCTAGAGAAAATAATTTGAAAAATATTGATATCGAGATACCTAGAGAAAAATTAGTGGTTGTTACAGGTGTTAGCGGAAGCGGGAAATCAACATTAGCTTTTGATACTATATATGCTGAAGGGCAAAGAAGATATGTAGAGTCTTTGAGTGCTTATGCTAGACAATTTCTAGGAGGAGTTAAAAAACCAGATGTTGATTCTATTGAAGGCTTATCTCCATCTATTTCTATTGATCAAAAATCTACTTCTAATAATCCTCGTTCAACAGTAGGAACAGTAACTGAAATATATGATTATCTAAGATTATTATATGCACGTATAGGACATCCTTATTGTCCTAAGCATAACATTGAAATAAAGTCACAAACCATAACTCAAATGGTTGAAAAGATTATGGAGTTAGAAAATGGAACAAAAATAACAATTATGGCATGTGTTGTTAAAGAAGAAAAAGGCACTCATAAAGAATTATTAGAAAAATTGTTAAAAGAAGGATTTGTAAGAGTAAGGGTAGATAATAAAACTTGTTTAATTGAAGAAGTAGAAAATTTAGATAAAAATAAAAAACATAGTATTGATATTGTTGTAGATCGATTAGTAAAAAAAGAAGAATCAAAGGATCGTTTATATGATTCGTTGAGTACAGCGGCACACTATGGTGATGGTTTAGTAGTGGTATCATACGATGGAAAAGAAGAACTTTTTTCAGAGCATTATGCTTGTCCTAAATGTGGTTTTTCCTTACCTAAACTTGAGCCAAGATTATTTTCTTTTAACTCTCCATTAGGGGCATGTAGTGAGTGTCATGGCTTAGGGATTAAATTAGAAGTAGAGGTTGATAGATTAATTAAAGACTATAGTAAATCGATTAATCAAGGTGGTATAAGTTACTACAAAGGGATAATTGATAGTGAAAATATAGAATGGCAAGAATTTGCATATTTATGTAAAATGTATAATATTGATCGTAATAAACCATTGCAAGATTTTAGTGAAGATGAATTAGATATTGTTTTAAATGGTTCAAGGGAGCCTGTTTCTTATGACATAATAACTAGAAGTGGTAACAAAATGCATCGAAGTGGATATATTGAAGGAATTAAAAAGAGAATAGAAAGATTGTATAATGAGACTAGCTCGCAAATGATGAGAGATTTTTATGGATATTATATGGGAGAAGTAGAGTGTCCTAAATGTCATGGGGATAGATTAAATGAGCTTGCTTTAAGTGTAAGAGTAGGAAAATATAACATTCAAGATTTAACTAAATTATCAGTTAAAAACATTTTAAAGTATTTAGAAGATTTAAAATTAAGTAAAAATGAAAAAGAAATCTCTAATTTACTAATTAAAGAAATTAGTAATAGACTTAATTTTCTTGTTGATGTTGGTTTAGAATATTTATCTTTAAGTAGAATGTCTTCTACTTTATCTGGAGGAGAGTTGCAAAGAATTAGGTTGGCAACACAAATTGGTTCTAGATTAACTGGTGTGTTATATGTTTTAGATGAGCCATCAATTGGTTTACACCAAAAAGATAATGATAAACTAATTGCCACTTTAAAGAAGATGAGAGATTTAGGTAATTCTTTAATTGTTGTAGAACATGATGAGGATACGATGTTAGAATCTGATTATATTATTGATGTGGGTCCTAAAGCAGGGGTGCATGGAGGCGAAATAGTAGCAGCAGGTACTCCTCAAGAAATCATGCAAAATGATAAATCTTTAACTGGTAGATATCTAAGTGGTAAAGAAAAAATTGTGATACCTAGTTCAAGAAGAAAAGGGAATGAGCAATTTTTAGTAATTAAAGGAGCTACTTGTAACAATTTAAAAAATATTGATGTTGAGATACCTTTAGGAAAATTAGTAGTAGTAACAGGAGTCAGTGGAAGTGGTAAATCTAGCCTAGTAAACGATACTCTATATAAAGCTGTATATAAGAATATTAATAAAAATAGCCGTTTGAAACCTGGTCCTTATAAAGAAATTTTAGGATTAGAAAATATTGATAAAATCATTAATGTATCACAAGAACCAATTGGAAGAACACCGAGATCTAATCCTGCGACTTATGTAGGAGTTTTTGATGATATTCGTGATTTATTTGCATCAACTAGTGAAGCAAGAGCAAGAGGATATTTAAAAGGAAGATTTTCTTTTAATGTTAAAGGGGGAAGATGTGAGAGATGTCAGGGTGATGGAGTTATTCGTGTACCTATGCATTTTCTACCCGATGTTTATGTAACCTGTGAAGAATGTCATGGAACGAGGTATCGAGAAGATACATTACAAGTTACATATAAAGATAAAAACATTTACGACGTGTTAGAAATGACAATTGAAGATGCGTATAAATTTTTTGAAAATATACCTTCAATAAAAAGGAAATTACAAACTTTAATTGATGTAGGTTTAGGGTATGTAAAAGTAGGTCAAAGTGCCCTAACTTTATCAGGAGGAGAAGCACAAAGAGTTAAGTTAGCTAATGAATTACAAAGAAAAAGTACGGGTAAAACTTTGTACATTTTAGATGAGCCAACGACAGGTCTTCATATTGATGATGTAAAGAAACTTATGAAAGTTATTAATAGAATTGTAGATAATGGAGATAGTGTTGTTATAATTGAACATAATTTACATGTTATAAAATTAGCGGATTATCTTATTGATTTAGGACCAGATGGAGGAGATAATGGCGGACAAATTATTTGTACTGGAACTCCAGAGGAAGTAAGTAAATGTAAGAAGAGTTATACTGGAAAATATTTGAGTAAATTATTTGAAAAAGAGCGAAGATAAAGTACAATCTTAATGAATGGAGGAAAAACGATGAATTTTTTAGCCTATAGTAGTTATGTATTTAACACTAATATTACTTGGTATTCTATTTTTGTTTTAACGGGGGCCATTGTAGCGTATTTATTATGTAAATATTTTTACAAAAAAGAAGAGGTTTCTAAACAATTTCCTGATTTAATAGATACTTTGTTTTTAATAGTTTTTCCAGCAGGATTGTTAGGGGCTAGAATATGGTATGTTTTTAGTGAATTAGATTACTATTTAGCAGATCCAATTAAAATATTAAAAGTTTGGGAAGGTGGAATAGCCATTCAAGGAGGAGTTATGGGTGGTGTTTTAGCAGGATATCTTTATTTAAAAATCAAAAAAATTCCTATTTCTTTTTTTAAAATGGCTGACTTGATTATTCCTAATATTTTAATTGCTCAATCAATTGGTAGATGGGGTAATTTCTTTAATCAAGAAGTATATGGTGGTTGTGTCTCTAGAGATTCGCTTTCTTTTATTCCTGATTTCATTTTAAATAATATGGAAGGAGGAAAAATTTATTGCCGAACAGGATATGTTGCTCAGCCGTTGTTTTTATACGAATCAATTTTAACTTTACTAGGATTTATTTTGATAAGTATTGTCATCAGAAAGTTTTATACTAAAAGAGTAAATGGCGAATTATGTGCTTTTTATTTTATTTATTATGGGATAGTTAGAATTATTATGGAACCATTTAGAAATGAAGAGTTTATTATGCGTGTTTTTGGGAATATTTCATTATCCATTCTTACTTCAGCCTTATTTATTATTGTGGGAATTTCTCTTGTTATTTATTTAGAAATAACGAGGTTTAAAAAGAAAAAAACAAATAATGAAAAAGAGGCGATTGAAAATGATTGATTATGATTTAATTATAATTGGTTCAGGTCCAGCGGGAATGAGTGCTTGTCTATATGCGACAAGATCAAATTTAAAAACATTAGTGATTGAAAGAAATTATCCTGGAGGTAAAGTGGTAAAAGCTAATTTAGTAGAAAACTGGCCAGGAACAGAAAGCATAAATGGAGTAGACTTATCTTTACAAATGTTCAAACATGCTTTTTCTTATGGAGGGGTGTATGAGCAAAATAATGTTTTAGATGTTAAAGATTTTGGAAACTATAAAGAAGTTGTTTTACAAGATAAAACATATAAATGTTATGCAGTAATAATATGTATTGGTACTAGTGAAAGAAAAATGGGTATCCCAGGGGAAGATAAATTTTATGGAAATGGGGTATCATATTGTGCTTTATGTGATGCATCTTTGTATAAAGGTAAAGTAATGGCTGTTATAGGTAGTAGTGAATATGCCTTAGAGGAAACAATTTATTTAAGTAAATTTGCTAGTAAAATTTATTTAATTAATTCTGGGAATAAATATAACGCAAATGAAGATACGATTAAAAAAATTGAGGATGAAGTAGTCATTGAAACAATTAATAATACTGAAGTAATTGCTATAGAAGGAAAAGAGTTCGTAGAAAATATAATTATAAAAAGTAAAGATAATAAAGAAAGGAAAATAGAAACATCGGTTGTTTTTCCTTTTCTAGGTAGTAAGCCAGATACTATGCTTGCCTCTAGATTGAAAATAACAAATAAGAAAAACTATATTGAAGTTAATGAAAGGCAAGAAACAAAAGTGCCTGGGATATATGCAGCTGGAGATTGTACTACAAATCCTTTAAAGCAAATTATTACTGCTTGTAGCGATGGTGCTATTGCAGCGATAGAATCCTATAAATACATTACTAAAATAAAAAAAGAAAGCTAAGCAAACTTTCTTTTTTAATTATTATACATAAACCATAAAAACTTTTTGAAATTATGATTGGATGTAAGCAGGTTTTTTTATGTTACCTTTAATTTTTACTTTTTCTTCTACCACAGTACTATTTTCTATAATTGCATCTTCAATAATACTTCCAGATTTAATATGAGCATAAGAAAAAATAATAGAGTTATTAATGGTAGCATCTTTTTCTACTATTACATTTCTTCCAATAATAGAATTAGAAACATTACCATTAATATTACATCCATTAGCTATATAGCAACGAGTTACATTTGCGTTTTTGCCATATATCGTTGGAATAGAATTATATTCACGAGTATATATTGGGTTATTAGAATCAAATAGTTTTTTATAAGTTTCAGGATTAAGCATTTGTAAACTATAATCAATGTAATTCTCTATGTTTCTAAAATATCTCATCATACCATTATATTTATAAACATTAACATCGCCCATTCTAGCAGCATAACTAATTATATCTTTTAAAGTAGGTATCTCATCATCTAAATCAAAGTTTTCTAATATCTCAATTAACTTCGTTCTATGAATAATAAATGTTTCCATATAAACATCGGGATTGCTATCATCTTTTGAAAAATATTTTAAACTTTTACCATCATCGGAAAGATTAACCTTATCAACACCAGTAAACAAATCAAGTTCATCTGAACAATTCTTGTATGCTATTGTAATTAATTTCCCACTTAAAATATGACTTTCCATTAACTCTTGATAGTTAATATTTGAAATAATTTCACATGGGGCAAAAAGAACAAAAGCATGATTATAATTGTATAAATATTTTTTGTTATGTAGAAGGGTATTAAAATCAGTATTTAAATAATTTTTCTTACTTTCTAATTCGTTATACATGAAGTTAATTCCACCAGTTTGAGTATTAACTGACCATTCTTTTGCGCCAACACTTAAGTGCTTAAAGAGACTAACAGGATTATTTTTTACTAATATTTCAATACTATTAATGTTACAATTTGTAAATCTAGATAATATAAAATCAATAAAATAATATCGACCTAAAAAGGAAGTTGTAGCAATACTTTTTTTCGAAGTTAAATTTCCAAAATTACAATCACTATGTAGATTTACAATACCTAATATTTTATCCATTTACCTCACCTCCGTCTACTAAACATATTTTTTTATCATCATCATTAACAACCGCATTTGCATCTATCACAATATTTTGATTAATTATACATTTTTTTACACAAGCACCTTCTTTAATAATGCTTCCAGGTAAAACTACAGAATCAATAACTTTAGCATTCTTCTCAATCTTTACATCATTGAATATTACTGAATGTTTAACATTTCCTTCAATATAACACCCTTGATTAATGATGGAGTTAGAAACAGTTGCTGAACTAGAAATGTATTGTGGTGGAGAATATGAATCTTGGGTATAAATTTTCCAGGTTGAATTAGGATTTAATAGTCCCAATTCATCACTATCCAATAAATCCATATTAGTTTTCCATAAAGAATCAAGAGTACCAACATCTTGCCAATAACCATCAAATGGATATACAAACATCTTACAATTATCTTTTAACATAGTAGGTAAAACGTGTTTTCCAAAGTCATGTTCTTTTCTATCATTTTTATTTTCTTTTTCTAAGTACTCTTTTAACTTTTTATAAGTAAAAATATAAATTCCCATTGATGCTAATGTGCTTTTAGGGTTCTCTGGTTTTTCTTCAAATTCATAAATTGAATAATCTTCATTTGCATTAATAATTCCAAAACGACTTGCTTCTTTTATAGGAACATTAATAGCGGAAATAGTAATATCGGCATTTTTACTTTTGTGGAAATGAAGCATTTTGGTATAGTCCATTTTATATACATGATCGCCAGAAAGTATCAAAACGTATTCAGGTTCATACTTTTCTATAAAAGACAAATTGCGATAAATAGCATCAGCAGTTCCATTATAGAAATAGCAACCATCTCCATTTTCTCCTGGGGCAAGAACGACACAGGAAGATCCATTAGCATCTAATCCCCATTTCTGACCATCACCAATATATTCAGTCAAACTAGCTCCCTCATATTGTGTTAAAACACCTATTGTTTTAATAGCGGAATTAGCACAATTAGACAAAGTAAAGTCAATTATTCGATATTTCCCTCCAAAAAAAACTGCTGGTTTTGCTACAGATTTAGTTAACTTACTCAGGCGCACGCCCCTACCACCAGCAAGAAGCATTGCTACAAGTTCTTGTTTCATTCAATTAATTCTCCTCTCAAACTATCAACAATATGATAACATAAATCATTTATAAAAAACCATTATTTTTTTTCATTTATAATAAAATTATAAAAAAAAGTAGGTAATAACACTAAATTGTAGTAAAATTTATTGTGTAATTATATTGTAATTTATAGAATACAATATTAATGATAAATTATATGCAAAGAGAGGTTATAAAATGTTTGACAAGAAAAATATTGAAGAATGTATTAAAGAATTAAAAACAGATGTAGATAAAGGTTTAAGTAAAGAAGAGGCGAAAGCGAGACTTGAAAGAAATGGTAAAAATATATTGGAGGAAGGTAAGAAAAAAAATATCTTCAAAATATTTTTATCTCAATTAAATGATTCTATGATATACATATTAATGGCTGCTATTGTTATATCGTTATTTTTGGGAGAAACAAGCGATGCCATAATCATTTTGGCAGTTATATTGCTAAATAGTATTATAGGTACGGTACAAGAAGCCAAAGCAGAAAAAGCCTTAGAAGCATTGAAAAAAATGTCCTCCCCATCATGTGTTGTAATAAGAGATGGACATGTTGAAGAAATAAAAGCAGAAGATTTAGTTGTAGGGGACATAGTTGAAATTGAAGCAGGTAGAACTATTGCAGCTGATTTAAGATTGATAGAAACAAATAATGTAAAAATTGAGGAAGCTTCGTTGACTGGAGAGTCTGTGCCGGTAGTTAAAGATGCAAATGTTGTGTTTGATAAAGATGTTCCTTTGGGGGATAAGGTAAATATGGCATTTATGTCTACTAATGTAGTAAATGGCCGAGGTGTTGGTGTTGTTGTATCAACAGGTATGTCAACGCAAGTTGGAAAAATTGCTAATCTACTTAAAAATGAAAAAGATGAAATGACACCATTACAAAAAAGATTGGCTGATTTAGGAAAACTATTGGGAATTCTTACAGTTTGCCTTTGTGTATTATTGTTTATTATTGCAATTATCCAAAATAGGGATAAGTATGCAATGTTGATAAGTGCGATTTCTCTTGCAGTAGCGGCAATACCAGAAGGGTTACCTGCCGTTGTTACAATAGTGCTTGCGTTAGGTGTACAAAGAATGGTTAAGGTCAATACTATTGTTAGAAAATTACCTAGTGTTGAGACACTTGGATCTGTTAGTGTTGTTTGTAGTGATAAAACTGGTACT
>CALVUJ010000002.1 GCA_944363575.1 uncultured Bacilli bacterium | reverse complement strand
ATTAGTTTGAAAAATAATGCTTTATAAAATTAAAGTGGTAATTATGGAAAAAGATAAATTTCAGTGTAATATGTTGTGGTTTATTTGAGTTGATTAAATAAAGCAAGCTTAAAAAGGGCTTGTTTTTTTACTTTAATTTAATAATTAATATAAAAACCACCATATGAGATGGTGGTTTTTTGGAGTTTTTTTGTATATGTTTTACTTTTTTAATTCAAGTGCATGCAATTTTCTAATTAATAATATTCCCTTTTCGGTTGTGTGTTCTTGCACATATTTGTTTAGTGTTTCATCATCTTTTTCATCATCGTAATAGTCAAGAATTGGAGTTCGGTATAATAAATATTTTAGGTCCGCTACTTCTTTTAAGTAATTTAATTCTTCAAATCTTAATAAATTTATTTCCTTGAATTTAGCATCAAAGCATTCGTTTAAAAGTTGTTTGCAGATACTCGGTTTATTGTAGTTTTGCCCTCTGTTGAATAATTTTTTTAGTTCTATGCAGTCATCATCAGAAATGTCTTGTAAAATACAGAAGCCTCCTTTTTTTAATACACGATAAATTTCGTTCATGTCACCACCGCAATGTCTAGAAACTACAAGATCAAAGAATTCATCGGGATAGGGCAAATTTTTTTCACAATCTATTTCTTGATAAATGAATTTTTCTTTTAAGTTTGGTTTGCCTTTAAAAGTTTTTTCTACATTTTCTTTCATCTTTTCTAACATGTTAGGTTCGTTGTCGGCTGCATATATTTTTTTAGCTTTTACATAATATGGAATTGCTTTTTCTCCACTTCCACATCCAATGTCCAGCATTATGGTGTTTTCGTTTATTTTGGAAGCAACTTTTTTATAATACTCGTAATCTGTTTTCTTGATAGTTAGACAATTTAATTTTTTAAAGCTCCAACCCATTTCTTTTGCTACATCTTTGTAATTGAATTTTATTTTCATATTTCTTCCTCCTTTGTTTTGTGCTGGTTGTAAAAACAAAAAAACTCCTTTATTTCAATAGCAAAAAACAACCATAATAATTGTCTATTGATTATTTTTGCCATTCATAAAGAAGATTTTAACCTAGTCTTTATTATTGTTCTTATGCAGTACATCGCGAATGGACGAATTGAAATACTACATTATTGATTTTATATAAAATTAATAAGAAAAGCAAGTTTTAATTTTGTTTCTAATAAAAGAACTGTTTAAAATTGTTAGTTTTAAATTGCTGTGTGTTAAATGTGTATAACTTGTCTAAATAAAAATATAAATATTGATTTAATTTTAAAGTTAAGATATTATACTACAATGAAGGACGTATGAGAAATTATGGAACAAATTAAAAGTTTTTTTGTAGGATCCTCACCTTATGAAGGTCCTCACATCTTGCTTATGATTTTATGGGCAATAATGACAACATTGCTTTTACTTTTTACTTTTCTTTTTGCTAAAACAGAGAGGTCAAAAATAACTGTGATAAAGGTAACAGCAGGAATTTCGCTTTTATCAACGATTTTATCTAGGTTTATCTATAATGATTGGACGCCTTCTTTAATTGATTTCCTTCCAAATTCTTTTTGTAGTACTATGGGGTTTGTTATGCCTCTGTTTGTTCTTTTTTGTAAAAAAGATAGTAAAAATTTATATTTTGCATTGTTTTCAGGTTTTATTGGTGGAGTTTTAACTCTCTTTTCTGGGGATAATGTTGGTCAAGAAAGAGTTCAAAATACATTTATAAGTTTCTTATATCATGGTTTAATGATTACGCTTGCAATACTTTGTTTTGCTGTTAAGTATTCTAAACCTTCATTAGATAAAGTTCCTAGAGTATTTATTGGTTTAAGTGTTATGGTTGTTTATGGGGTTTTCTCAAATCAAGTTTTGGGATATTCTAACAATATGTACTTAAACGCACCTCTTTTAGAAGGCACTCCATTTACTTGGTGGGTGACAGGGATTCTAATGATAATTATTGCTATTGTAACTAGTCTTATCTATGAAGCGATAACTTTGAAATGGCATGACCAGTCTTTATATAAATGTTTTCGTTTTTGTGCTGACTATTTCAAATCTTTAAATGTTAAAAATAAAAAAGCAGAAATAGAACAGAAAAACAAAATAAGTAAATAATTGGAAATTATTAGATTTTTTTGTTTATAAAAAAAAGACCAATCTGGCCTTTTTTATTATTCTATCTCGATAGCATTAACAGGGCAAGAGTCTGCAGCTTCTTGAACACTATCTTGTACATCTTCAGGTAATTCAGTGTTGTCTCCTAAAACGTTTTCTGCAAGACCATCATCACCAAAAGCAAATACTTCGCTAGCAATAGATGTACATAAGCCACAGCCTATGCAACTATCTTTTTTTATACGAGCCTTTTTCATTGTTTTCCCCCTTCATTAAAATAATTATAAAGTAATAATATTTTATTTGCAATAAAAGCAAAATTAAAATATACTTATAGATAGAGAGATGTTAATGGAAGGTGAATGATAATGGCTAAATCTCGTGTTGAAAAAAATAAGAAATTATATGATGATTTAGATACTGAAATGAAAAATAATAAGGAGCAGTCATATGAAGAGAAGTTAAAGGCTATTGATCCTAAATTAGGGGAAATTTCAGAGAAGCAAACATCTGTAAGTGAAAAAGGTAATAAAAAAGGTGAAGAGAAGAAAAAGGGTGCTTTAGTGGCTATTGCTAAAGAAGTTAGTGGTAAAGAAAGAAAAAAGCATGAATTAGTTAAAGTAAAAGAGGAAAAAAGGAAAAAGAATGAGCTTGTGGTAGATGAAAGGCTTTTTGAAAAACCAATTGCTTTTACAGATAAGTTGTCTGTTGAGGAGATTCTGCGTGCTAAGATTGAGCAACAAGAGCGATTAAAACAAAACAAAAAATTATTGAAAAAGAGTCCTAATGATTCTAGTTATACTCCAGAAATGATGCAAGAGAGAATACGTCAGCATGAGGGTGTTGATGTTCGTAAGGAAACAAAAATTAAAACGAAGAATTTTAAATCGTTGGTTTTAGGGTTGTTATTTGTAGCTTTAATAGCGGTAATAATCGTTGGAATTTTATTAATTTTTAAAATAATTAGATTATAATTAAGAAAGAAAGTACTATAATAAGAGTACTTTTTTATTTAAAAGGAGGGTAAGAAGTGAAAATAAATATTGCTGTTGATGGTCCTGCTGGTAGTGGTAAAGGGACTGTTGCTAAGTTAGTGGCCAAAAGATTAGGATATTTGTATGTGGATACGGGTGTTATGTATCGAGTTCTTACTTATATTTTGATAAAAAAGAAGGTTTCTTTAAATGAAGATGAGAAGATTAAAGAGTTGTTAATAAAAGAATATGATTATGAAATTGAGGAAGATAAGGTTATATATGATGGTATAGATATTAGTGAAGATATTAGGAGTGATGAAGTTAATAAAAGTGTATCTATAGTAGCGGGTAAACCTTATGTTAGAGAATTTTTAATTAACATTCAGAAGAATATAGCTAGTGAAAAGGGTGTTGTGATGGATGGTAGAGATATTACTAGTGTTGTTTTGAAGGATGCTGAGTTAAAGATTTATTTGGAGGCTAGTTTTGAGGAAAGAGTAAAAAGAAGATATTTACAAGAAAAGGGAAAAGGGAAAGAGACTAGTTTGCAAAGAGTTAGAGAATTGATGAAAGATAGAGATTATAGGGATATGATTATTAATAAGACGTTGGTTAAAGGCGAGGATGTAATAGTAGTAGATACTACTTATACGGAAGTTGAAGAAGTGGTAAATAAGGTTGTGGAATTAGCAAAAGGAGTGATTAAAAATGGTTGAAGCAGTAGTGGCATTTATTGGGAAGCCTAATGTAGGGAAGTCTACTATTTTTAATCGTGTTATTGGAGAGAAGAGAGCTATTATTGAAGATACACCAGGGGTTACTAGAGATAGGTTATATGCGAAGGCTATGTGGCTAGGGAAAGAGTTTAGAGTTATTGATACAGGGGGAATTGAGTTAAAAGATGCTCCTTTTCAAGAATCTATTAAAATGCAAGCGGAAATTGCTATGGAAGAAGCTGATATTATCGTATATGTAGGTGATGGTAGAAGTGGGGTAGATTCTAATGATGAATATGTTTGTTCGTTATTGAGAAAATGGAAAAAACCAATTATTTTAGCTGTTAATAAAATAGATGATGGGCATTTATTAAATAATATTTATGATTTTTATTCTTTAGGATTAGGCGATCCAATTGCGGTAAGTGGAATACATGGGGTTGGTATTGGTGATTTATTGGATAAGATTATAAGTTATTTTTCTAATAAAGTTTATGAAGAGTATGAAAATAGTATTAAGTTTTGTTTTATTGGGAGACCTAATGTGGGTAAGTCTAGTTTAACGAATGCTATTTTAGGGCAAGAGAGGGTTATTGTTTCAAGCATTGAAGGCACTACTAGAGATGCGATAGATACACCGTTTGTTAAGGATGGTAAAGAGTATGTGGCAATTGATACAGCAGGGCTTAAGAAGAAGGGAAAAATCTTTGAGTCTATTGATAAGTATGCAGCTTTGAGGGCTTTAAGGGCGATTGATCGTAGTGATGTGTGTGTGTTAGTTATTGATGCTAGTACTGGTATAAGGGAGCAGGATAAGCATGTTGCAGGTTATGCTACTGAAGCGGGTAAGTCTATTTTGATAGTGGTTAATAAATGGGATTTAGTGAAGAAGGATAGTCATACGATGGCTAGTTTTGAAAAAAAAGTTAGAGATGAGTTTAAGTTTTTAAGCTTTGCTCCGATTGTTTTTGTTAGTGCTGTAACAAAAGAGAGAATTGGGAATGTTTTTTCTTTAATTAATGAGTGTTATGAAGGTGCTTCAACGAGAATTTCAACGAGTGTTTTAAATGAAGTGTTATTAGAAGCGATTTTAAGAAATCCACCAGTAGAATTTAATGGGGGTATTTTAAAGATTAGTTATGTAAATCAAGTAAGTGTTAGACCGCCGGTTATTATATTATTTGTTAATAATCCTGAGTATTTACATTTTTCATATGCTAGATTTTTAGAGAATAAGTTAAGGGAAGCTTTTGGGTTTGTAGGGACTCCTTTAGTTATTAAATGTCGAGTTAAAAATTAAAACCTTTAACATTAGATAGGCTTTTTGCATATATCTAAGTAGGAGGTTTTTTGAATGAATAATAATTTTTTTGAGCGAGTTGAGAAGAAGACTAATGTTAAAAAAGAGGATATTTTAAGTTTGGCGAGATCAATTCAAAATAAGAACTTGAAAGACGAGAAAGAGTTAAGGAAGTTAATTAAGAGTGTGGCTACTTTAGCTGGTAAAGATGTGAGTAAGGAAAGAGAAGAGAAAATAATTGATGCGATTATTAAAGATAAAATTCCTAAAAATATTGAAAAGAAATTTTAAAGGGAGAAATCCCTTTTTATTTTTAGTGTAATAAATGTTTTTTTTAGTGCATAAGTAATAATAAGTAAAAATGAGGAGGAAATATAAGTGAATACTAGAGAATTATTAAAGAGCATTGGGACTAGAACTAATGGAGATTTATATTTTGGGGTAGTGGGTCCTGTTAGGAGTGGTAAGTCTACTTTTATTAAGAAGTTTATGGAATTAGCGATTATTCCTAATATTAGTGATGAAGGAGATAAGAAAAGAACGATTGATGAGTTACCTCAATCAGGAGTAGGTAAGACTATTATGACAATGGAGCCTAAGTTTGTGCCTAATAATTCAGTTATGATTAATGTTGAGGATAGTTTGAATATTAATGTTAGATTAGTGGATTGTGTAGGATATGTAATTAAAGATGCGAAGGGTTATAGAGATGATGAAGGAGTAAGGATGGTTAAGACTCCATGGTTTGAGGATGCGATTCCTTTTGATGAGGCTGCTAAAATAGGAACACAAAAAGTTATTAGTGATCATTCTACGATTGGAATTGTTGTTACTACAGATGGTTCTATTACCGATATTGATAGGGCTAATTATGTAGAGGCAGAAAATGAAATTATTGATGAGTTAGTTAAGTTAGGAAAACCTTTTATTGTTATTGTTAATAGTAAGGATCCTAGTAGTGAAAAAGTGTTAAAAATTGTTAATGATTTAAAGAGTAAGTATAATGTTCCTGTTTTAGGGCTTAATATTGAGACTTTGAATAATGATGATGTTAGTAAAGTGTTGAAAGAAGCTTTGTATGAGTTTCCTCTTGCTAATATTGAAGTAGAGTTGCCTAGTTGGGTTAATGTCTTAGATGGGGAACATTGGTTGAGAAAAAGCTTGAAAGATTCTATTTATGAAGCAATGAATTTTGCTAAGAAAGTTAAAGATGTTGATGGAATTGGCGAAATTGTGGAAGGAAATGAAAATGTTACTTCTTTTAGAATAGTAGATGTAGATACTTCAACTGGTGTTGTTAAAACATCTATTGAAATGAAAGATGATTTATATGAAAAAGTGTTAAAAGAAGTTATGGGGTTTGATATTGATGATCCGGTAGTGCTTTTGGGGGTTATGCAGGAGTATGCCAAACTTAAAAAAGAGTACGAGCAGTTGTCAGGGGCAGTGGAAATGGCAAAAACTACAGGATATGGGTTTGCTACTCCTAGTTTAGATGATATTGTGATAGATAAACCAGAATTAATTAAGCAGGGTAATAGATATGGGGTAAAAGTTAAAGCGAAAGCACCAACGTTACATATTATTAAAGTAGATGTGGAGACAAGTTTTGAACCAATTATAGGAATTAAGGAGCAAAGTGAATCTTTAGTAGATTATTTAGGAGAAGGGATGGAAGTTGATCCTAAAGCAATCTTTAATAAAGAAATGTTTGGTAGAAATATGGGAGATGTTATAAATGATGGGATAAAAGCAAAACTTACTACTTTACCAGATTCTACTAGAGTTAAATTGCAGAATTTAATGAAGACTTTAGCTAATAAGGGTAAGACAAACTTAATTGCAATTGTTTTTTAAAGACTACACTCAGGTGTAGTTTTTTTGTGTGTAAATAAAAAAATACTATCTTTTTGGTATTAATTGTTGTAAAATGAGCGTAGAAACAAATAAATGTGTTGAAAAATGATAACATTTGAGGACATTTTATTGTTTTAAAAAAAATTTGTATGCTATAATTTGGGTATATTAGAGAAAGGAAGGGTAAAATATGAGTTTAATGAGGTTAATGGCATTTTTAAGTGGTCCTTCAATTGATACTTCTACAAATATTGGGGATTCTGGACTTTCTGATGCAATGGCAACTGTTATTGATGTTGCTAATACATTGCTAGTTATAATTTATATTGTACTAGGTGTGTTGTTGGTTATTAAAGGTGCTTTGCTAGGTGTTCAAATTGTTAAAGCTGCAGATGAACCACAAGTAAGGCAAGAAAAAATAGGCTCATTAAAGTGGTTAGTAATTGGTGTTGCTATCGGTTACGGTGTTGCAGCAGTTGCTCAAATACTATTGAGTTATTTTGCTAAACAAGCAAGCTAATAAAGAGGAAAAAAAATAACCGCTAGTTGGTGATAAGAAAGCTTTCTAGCTTTCTTTTTTATTTTAAACTCAAGGGGAGGTAGTAGTATGTTAAGAATAAATTTCCTGTTTTGGGAATGGTTACAAGGTCTTATTGATGGTGTCGTTAGGGGTATTACAAATACTTTTTGGAAGTTTATTTATGGTATTTATTTTGGAATTATTAAGGCAATAGCATGGGTTCTTGACTTACTAACTCAACTTTTTTTTATATTTGCAGGGGTTACACCTGTTTTTGATGAATCGGCAACAAGTATAGATGAGGGACAAGTTGATATTGTTAACTTTTTTGTAGCTAGAGAGGAATTTAGAAGTGCATATATATATTTGTCTTTAATAGCATTAGGTCTAGTAATTGTTTTTGCCATTGCTAAAATTATTAAACAAGATTATTTTGATAGAGCGGGGCCACGTTCTAAAGCTCCTATTTTTAGAGATGTTGCCTTAAGTTTTCTTGCTTTTATTTGTGTTATTCCTATTTTTACTTTTTTGCTTGAAGTTTCCGGTATGCTAGCAGTTTTAGTTATGCGTGCAATGGGTTATGGCGGAGGCGGAATAGGTACCATGCTCTTTAATATGTGCTGGGACGATGGAGGGCAAAGTGTTAGAGCGGTTGCTTTTTCATTGCCTAATTCTGAATTGTATGATCCGAATAATTTTGGATGGTATTCGGGCGATACTTTCTTTCACTATTATATAAATGAAAGTACTGCCGAAAAATGGGTAGGATCACTTTCAATTAATGGTACGCAGGTAGAACAATCTTATTTCCATTGGTATATATTTATTTTTGTTGGTCTTATTTTAATTTTAAATGTTGGTAAAATGATGGTTGCGATGGTTACAAGATTATATAAATTAGTAGCATATTTTATCGTTGCTCCATCACCAATTTCTCAAATTGTTTTGGATGGCGGTACTAAATTCAAACAATGGTTAAAAAAAGTTATGGAAGAAGCATTAAAGGTCGTTGGTTGTGTAATGTCGTTTATGATTTTTTTCCTTATGCTTGGAGCTATCAATGATTTGGATGTTGCAAAATATGCTTATGATTCTACTGATGCAGCAACGTCAATTAGTAATATTATAGAGAGCAATAATTTGATTTTAGAGTTGCGTAATGATGTAAGTTTCTTGTATTATGGGGGGACAGAGCCATCTTGGGTTGATAGCGCTATCAATGCTTTAGGAAAAGCAATGCTTATAGTTGCTGGAGTAGGTGCGATTGCAGATATTGATGCAACAATAACTCCATTACTTTCAGGAGGAAGCTCATCTATGGAGTTGGGAGCTAGTGGACAAGCAGTTATGGGTGCGGCAAAAGCAGTTGGTGGAGCTGCTCTAGACATAACGAAACAAGCAGTTGGTGCGACTGTTGGTTTTGGACTTTCTGCAGTTAAAGGAGCGAGGAAATTGAAGCCTAAACCAAAAGAAGGTCCACCAGAAAATGAAGAAAAAGAGACACCAACACCAGGACCAGGTGGGCCAGGACCAGAAACGGCAACACCAGGATCAGGTGGGCCAGCACCAGCAGATAACGCAGGTGATGGAGCACCAGAAGAGGCAGCAGCACCATCAGATAACGCAGGTGATGGAGCACCAGAAGATGGCTCAAATGACGGAGCATCAGCAACATCAGCAGCACCAGCAAATGGATCAGGTGGAACACCTCAAGGTGGAGATACAAATGGAAGAATTGGAGCACGTGGAACATTATCTCGTCAAGGTGTTAAAAAGAATATTGGTCGAAACATTCTTGGTTTGGCTGGTAGAGGGTTACTTGCTCTTGGTACAACTTCACTTGGTGTCGCAGGAACTGCTGCAAAAGCAGGTTTATCTACTGCTGGAATATTATCAAAAGCAGTTCTTCAAGCTGCAGGTTGGGGTGGCGTTGCCAGTGCTGTTGAGTCAACAGTTCATGGTACGATTGATCAAACTAAGCGACAAGTTGGTAAATTTGTGGCTAAGTCAGCTAATCAAAAGAAGAAAGAAAACGGTAAAAACGGTAAAGGTAAAAATAGTAAGAATAATAATGTAGTGAGTCAACCTGGTTCAGCAGATAAGGTTACCAAAGCTGAGAAGAGAGTATTAAATAGTGGTAATATTGGTGTTCATGATTCAATGGATAGGGTTCAATCTGCATTGGATGCTGATGAGGCAGTTAATAATAGTGCCAATGCTGTAAATGAAATGAATGCTAGAGATTATACAGATGAGTCTAAGTGGAATACTGAGACAATGGGTGATGATGTTGCAGAGACAGCAAATAAAGTTAGTGAAGCTTCAAATATGATGGATGGTGTATCTGGTAATGATGAGTTGCGTAATAATTTTGATAAAGCAAAAGCAAATCATGAAAAAGCTCAAGAAGAATATAACAAGATTTCAAAGAAGAAACCTCTTGGAATGAAAAATGATAAATGGGAGCAACAGAAAAAAGAAGCTGAGAATAAAGTAAAAGGAACTTCAAAGGAACTAGAAACGGCGGGAAATAATTTACAACAATATGATAAGTTGCGTATTAATTTTGATGAAGCAAGAACAAAACATGATAAAGCTCTAACAGAATATAAAAATATTTCACAAAAGAAACCTGCTGGAATGAAAAAAGATGAATGGGAGCAACAGAAAAAAGAAGCTGAGAATAAAGTAAAAGGAACTTCAAAGGAACTACAAACGGCGACAACTAATTTACAACAAGAAGTGTCTTCTAGAAATCAATCAATGAATGTTGATTCTGGTGCTAGCAGTCTTGACAGAATGGGAAATGATGCAGCTTCTGTTCAAAGAACGGCAGTTGATGTTACTGGAAAGGCAAATGAGAACTTACAAACGAAGATGTCTGATTATTCAAATGCTAGAAAGGAATATACGGATGCAATTAATAAATATAACGAAGTTCGTTCTGATAGTACTAAATCTGAAAAAGAAGTTAATGAGGCTAGAGCTGCTGTAGTTAAGAAGAAGGATGCTTTAGCTAAAGCTTCTGATGGATTGAGTGAAGTTATGAGGAGTACATATGGAGATGTTAAGAAAAAGAGTGCGAAGAATTTAGCTAACAATCAATCTTATAAAGAATATGCTGATAGGTATAGTCAAATTGAATCTGATATTGCGGTAATGAGAAATAGTGGAGATAACGCAAAAGCGGATAAATTAGAGAGAAAGTTAAACAAAATTAATGAAAAGCAAGTGAAGAAATATAATAAATTCAAAAAGGTTAATGTATCTGGTATAAATAAACTTGGTGCTAAATCAGTTAAAAGGGCTACACCTCTTCGTACAGCTCAACAAAATATTCGTGGGAATTCAGAAGTTTCGCCTGAGGTAACAGTAACTACTGTTGGAGGAAATAATCAACCAACACCACAAAATACAACTACTCAACCAAGACCACAAAATACAACTACTCAACCAAGACCACAAACTCAACAAGCACAACAAGGACCTGCTGTTGAAGTGAGAGTTCATCAAAATAATAATAGTAGTAATCAAGCAAACACAGGTGGAACAGGCACACCAACACCAGGAGGAAGTGCAGGTGGAGGAACACCAAAACCTAGAAGGAATTCTGGTGCTAGGGGACCTAGAGAAAAGATAGTGATAGATGTTCAAACTAGTGCTTTAGATGGCATTGCTCATTCTCTTGATACTACTAAGTTTGATGGTAATTCACTTGTTGGAGGACAAGGTGTGTTTGATCCAGCAGCGGATGCTCAAAGATTAGAGAGTATGGCATATGATGCTATTCAATATTCGCATGATTTAGATGCTGGTGTGAAGATTGATGCAATGGTTAAGACGATTGGTCGAATTAAGGGTGGTTCTGAAGAAGTTGATTATAACGGAAAACCAACTTCTTATAAGAATGCTTTGTTAGATAGGTATAAGAGAGCAAATAGTGATTATGCTAATAGTTTGTCTACAGCATATGATGCGATGAGAGAGTTTGCTGCTAATAAGAATCCTAATACATTAGAAAAAGTTAAGAATGCTATTCATGAAGTTATTGGGCATAGGAGAAAGATTGATGATATTAAGGTAGAAATTAAAGAAAGAAACAATAAAAAGTAGTTGAATAAACAAAAAGTTGGTGATATGTTGAAAAAAAACATGGGTTAATTTACAATGAGAATGAGCCTGTGTGGAGATAAAGGCCTTTGGGCCTTTATTTGTTTTGAAAGGAGTATCATTATGAAGAAAAAAGGAGCAGATATTTCTAGTTTTATTGCTGTTAAATCGATTAAGGATGGTGTTGTTACTTACCATAATAATATGTTGGCGAGGGTTATTAAGATAAATAGTTTGAATTTGTTGTTGTTGGATAGTGAAGAGCAGAAGGTTAAAATAAATCAGTTTGCTTCTATTTTGGCTTCTATTCAATGGGATTGCAGTATTGTTAAGTTGGAGAGGCCTATGGATTTAACTAGGCAGATAGAGCAGCAAAAGGAACTTCTTAAGATTCAGCATCGTAAATTTAGAGAAGGTAATATGAATGAGGAAGGTTATAATAATAGATTAAAGCAAGTTAATTTTGAAAAAAGAAGGTTAGAGTATTTTAATAATGAAGCTAATATTTTGAGTAATGAGTTTTATTTTATTGTTTATGGGAAAGATCCAGAGGAGTTTAAGTTGTTATATGATGATGTTTTTTCTAGGTTTTCACAATTGAAGGTGGATCCTGTTGAGTGTGGGGATTTAGAAATTAAGTATTTGTTTTATCATATGTATAATCCTATTGGACAAAAGACAATGGATGATTTTGTTGATAATGAAAATTATATTAATGATATTCTTCCAGATTTTTTAGAGTTTAATACTACTAGGATTAAGACTGATACGATGTATGCGACTACTTTTTCTGTTTTAGATTTTCCTATGAATGTTAATGCAAGTTGGTTGGCTCCTTTAGTGAATATAGATAATACTAGTTGTGTTATTAATATTGAGAATGTTCCTACGACAGAGGCTAGAAATTTGATGGATAAAGCTATTACGGAAGTTAGGACACAGTTGCTTAATAAGAATAAGTCTTCGCAAGATATAGCTAAGCAAGCACAGTTAGAGTCATTTTTGTATATTTTGGAAGAGATTGAAAGAGGTAGTGAGGTTTTAAAGAGAGTTAATGTAATGATAATGGCTTATAGTGATAATGATAAAGATTTGAAGGTTATATCACATTCTGTATCATCTGCTATTAAACAAAATTCCATGAAACCAGATAAGTTGTTGTGTAGGCAGTTAGATGGGTATATTAGTATGCTTCCTACTCCTAGGGATGATGTTATGTTAGATCATGGTAGGGATATTCCTTGTTTGAGTTTGGGTGCTGGTTTTCCTTTTGTGTTTCAAGCATTAGAGGATGAAAAAGGTTTTTTATTAGGTAATAATAAGACTAATTTGATTTTCTTTGATCCTACGGTTAGAAATCCGGCTAGAACTAACTCAAATATTATGATTATTGGTAAATCTGGTTCTGGTAAATCACATTTTACGAAGAAAATGATTTTAAGGTTGTTGCTTCAAGATATTAAGACATATATTATTGACCCTGAGGGTGAATATAAAATTATTTGTAAGCAATTAGGCGGGCAAATGATTGATGTTGGTGCAGCAGTAGATTCGCGTATTAATCCTTTTCATATTTTTGGGCAGTTGCAAGATGAGGATGAAGTTGGAGAAGAGAATGCTAATAGTTTGAGAAGAGCTGCTTTCTCTTCACACATTCAATTTTTGGAACAATTTTTTCAAAGTTTAATTCCTGATTTAACAGATAAGGAAGTGGCGAGATTATCTTCTCTTATTGTAGAAGTTTATAAACAAAAGAAAATTGAGGAAACTACGGATTTTCAAAGTTTAGAGGCTAAGGATTTTCCTATTATTGATGATTTGATGAATCTTGTTAAATGGCGAGTTAATGAGTTAGCAGCAATTATTACTAAGGATTCTAATAGGGCAGCAGATTTGGGCGATGAGTTGAATGATTTAAGGAATCTTGAAGTTTATTTGAAGAGGATGAGTAGTGGGGGTTCTTTGGCTACACTTTGGAATGGTGAGACTACGATTAATACTAAAACATCTGATTTTATTTTGTTTGATTTTAAGAAGATGAATGATTCTAAAAATGATAAAGTTATGAATGCTCAAATGATGCTTGTGCTTAGGTTTTTGGAAAATGAAGTTAGTAAGAATAGGGAAAGAAATTTGTTAAAGGGAGAAGATCATTATATTGCGATAGCGGTAGATGAGGCCCATGTGTTTATTGATGAGAAGAGTCCAGCAGCATTACAATTTATGTTTAATATGGTTAAGCGTATAAGAAAGTATAATGGTATTTTTGTAGTTATCACTCAAAACGTTAATGATTTTGTTGGTAGTGCAAATATTAAGAAGTATACGACGGCAATCATAAATGGTTGTCAATATTCGTTTATATTTGGTTTGAATCCTGCGGATTTGCAGGCCTTGATGGATCTTTATGCTTCGGTTGGTGGGTTTTCTGATGAAGAGAGAATTTTTATTGGTAATGCTGGTATTGGTCAATGTTTGTTTATTGTTTCTCCTGGGCAAAGGTTAATTATTGAAAAAATAATTATAAGTAAAGAGGAAGAGAGTGTGTTTAAATAAGATATGTTGACAACATATCTTTTTTTACTGGTGAAACAATTGAAAAAGAAAGAATAAGTAAGGTATAATTAATTTATATTGGGAGGAGTGATAATATGTCTATAGTTAACTTTTTTAAGTTAGATGATCCTGGATATGGGAACATTGCTAAAGGCATATTATATGCAATATATGAGCTTTTTTGGAAGATAGTTTATGCTGTTGGTAATTTAATTGATGTTATTACAGGTTTGTTTTATAAATTGGTTGGGGTAAATTATTTGGGCTCAGGTAGTGAAAATTTGGTGGAGGAACAGGATTTATTAAGTCAACTGTTTAATCAAAATATTGTTTCTAATGTTTCTTTATTTATGCTTTTTACTTCCGTTATTTTGATGGCTATTTTTGGTACAATTGCCGTTATTAAGCAAATGTATTTTAGTAAAGAAGAAACTAAGTCAACAGTAGGTGTTATTAGAAATATGGTTTTAGCTTTTTTTCTTTTAATATGTTTAGCTCCGTTGTCTTTGTTTGCGATTTCTTCTATTAGTACGATTACTACTGCAATTGTGGGGATTTTTGGTGATAATAGTAATATTTCGTTAGCAGATTTAATTTTTAATATTAGTTTTAGTGGGGATCCTGTTGAGGCATATAATGCTATGTATGGGACGGAGATTACGAGTTGGAAGCAAATGGAGAATGGTTTCTTGTTTGATTTAGAATATGGTGGAACAGGAACAGTTACTTTTTATTGGTATGTATATTTATTAGGTGGCGGTGTAATTGTTTTCAATTTGGTGGTAATTGTTTTGAAGTTAATTAAGCGTATTTTTAATATTATTGTTTTGTATTTGGTAGCACCTTTTTATATTGCTAGAATGGTAGATGATGGGGGTAGTAAGCTTAGAGAATGGAAGAATAAAGCTTTGCCGGAATTGTTTTCAATTATTGGTACTGTAATTGTTTTTATGATTTTAATTTCTTTGGTTGGTGTAATTAATGATTTAGAACTTGTTAAGGTAACAACTGAAGCTACTGGTGATGGTAGTTTAGGGGCTATTAAAGCATTAGCAGATGGTGAAACGGAGGTTAATGAGACAGTATTGTTAATCAACAATCTTACTAAAATGTTATTATTGATGGCTGGTACTACAGTGGCTAAAGATTCTGGAGAGTTATTAGGAAATACGTTTAGAAGTTCTAATGATGATAGTGGAGCTATATTAGAAGGCATCTTTAATAGATTGGGTCCTAAAGAGCAAACACCGATTGTAAAGGGAGAGAGTTCAACACCTAGGACAAGAGTTATTACAAAGACTAGTACTTCAACGAGAAAAATTATTAATTATAATGAGAGTGTTTCTTCTGATTCAGAGAAAGCTAAGCCAACAGTAAATGTTAATAGTAGTGTGCGAAATAATGTTAATATGAATGTAAGTAATGTTGATAGGCATGTTAATAATATTCAAAATAGAGCTAATGTTTCTTTAGCAGAGAGAGAAACAAGAAGTAATGATAGTGGTGCAATTAGGGGTAATTATAAAACAACTGAAAATGCTGTATCTAGTTTTGATCCAACTGAGGTTTTGGATAGAAGCTTGTCAGGTTATAAGAGAGAAAACGATAAGATTCGTCAAGAATGGGGCTTTATGAAGAATTCTAATAGTGCTAGTTCTAGAGAAGTTGTAAAAGAATTTGAGAGTGCAAGTAAAGACTTAGATAATTCAATTAGTAGTGGTGAGCAAACAAAAATTAAGAGTTCAATGGTTAAATATGTTGAAGCATATAAGAAAGAAGAGAAAGTTGCTAAGGAAGGGTATCGTGATTTTGCAAGTAAGTCTACGAAGTTGAGTAATGATTTGTCTTCTAAGCAACAAGAAGAGTTAAAGAAAATTACGACAGCATATCGTAAGGCACAAGTTGAATATGGTAAAACGGCTAGAAAACTTAGTGAGATTAGTTCTGGTAATATGAGTACGGCAGATGCTCTTAGAGTTAAAGAAAGAGCAGATAAACAAAGAGAGAAGTTAATGGAAGCTAGTTCTAAGGCAAATGATTTCTATAACAATCAAAAGAAGGGGGTATAGTTTATGGGATATTTGATACCAAAATCAGCTAGAAATGTTAAGATGCAGTTATTTAAGGGGTTGGGCGTTGTAGAAGCGGCCATGGTCATTGTAGCGGCAATCATCTGTGTTTTAATTTTTAAAACATCTTGGGGAATGGTTCCTAAGATTATTGTTGTTGCTATTATTGGATTTATTACATTGTTTATGGTTTCTCCTTCGTTTATTGTTAATAAGAAGGGGTATCAAAGTTTTGATGTTTTATTTGCGTATATGTCACAAGAAAAGTATTATAAGAAGAAGAGTGTAGTGAAGAAAAATGGCAAATAATTCAGCAAGAAAGGGAGGAAATATTTTAGAGTTTCTTCCAATTAAGAAAATTGAAAATGGTGTTGTGACATATACTACTAATAAAATTAGTAAGGTTATTAAAGTTGGAAGTTTAAATTTGGCATATTTATCTTTGGAAGATCAACGAACGAAGATTAGGCAAATGACTAATGCTTTTAATTTGATTAAAGGTGATTGCAGTATTGTTAAATTGGAAAGGCCTTTGGATTTAACGAATGCAATTAATAAGCAGGAGAGGTTGTATGCTTTACAAGATGAAAAGTTTGCTAATAAGGATATGAGTGAGGAAGGTTATCGTAATAGAAAAGAGCAGGTTGATTTTGAATGGCAAGTTATGAAAACTTATCAAGAAGATTATCCTGTAATGGTTAAAGAATTTTATTTAGTTATTTATGGTAACAATTTGGAAGACTTAAATTTTGTATATAACAGTGTTTTTGAAAAATTAGAGATTAATAAGTTGGAACCTAAGGAATGTAGCGATAGTGAAATTAAGGCTTTCTTTTATTATGTGTTTAATCCATATGGTACGAAAAATGATAAATATTTTGAAACTTGTGAAGATTATAAACAAGATATAATGCCTGAAGAGTTAGAGTTTTTTAGTACTAAAATTAGGACAGATTCAATGTATGCGAGTATTCTTTCTACATATGAGTATCCAAGAGATGTTCCTGGTGCATGGCTATCGTTGGTGATGTCGCATCCTGATACAACAGTGGTAGTTAATGTTAGGAATGTAGAGGTTTCTACCGCTAAGATGCTTATGGATAAAGCTATTAGGGAGATTAGAACACAGATGTTAGAGCATGGTAAAGTTTCTGAATCTATGAGTAAACAAACGCAATTAGAGTCTTTTTATGAAGTGTTATCGGATATAGAAAGAGGAAATGAGACGCTTAAATTGATTAATATTTATACGATGAGTTATGCTAAGACAGAGAAAGATTTAAGGAATAATAATCGTAAGGTAATCTCATCTTTAAAGCAACAAAGATTTAAAATTGATAAGTTACCTCTTAGGCAGACAAATGGATTAATAGCTATGCTTCCTACACCTAGAGATGATATTATTATGTCTAATGGTCGTGATATTCCTTGTAGTACACTTGGGGCAGGTTTCCCTTTTATTTTTCAAGGCTTAGATGATAAAGATGGGTTTTGGTTAGGGTATAATGCTGCTGGTTTGATTTTCTTTGATCCTAAGGTTAGATCTACGAGTAGAACTAACTCGAACATTATGGTTATTGGTAAGTCTGGTTCTGGTAAATCGCATTTTACAAAAAAGATGTTGTTAAAACTTATTTTAGAGGATGTTAAGACCTATATTATTGACCCAGAAGGTGAGTATGATTATATGACTAAGAAGTTAGGGGGTCAAATTATTGATGTTGGAGCAGGTAATAACTCAAGAATAAATCCTTTCCATATTTTTGGAGCGATGCAAGAAGATGATGAAGAGGAGATGACAGAGCAGCAAAAAGAGGAAGGGTATAGAGCAATTTTTTCTAATCATATTCAATTTTTAGAGCAATTTATGCAAAACTTAATTCCTGATTTAACCAATAAAGAATTAGCGAGAATGTCTAAGATTATGACTGAAGCTTATGAAAGAAAAGGAATTAAGAAAACGGATAATTTTGAGAAGTTAAAGGCTGAAGATTATCCTATAATGGATGATGCGATGGCTATTGTTAAGGAAAAAATCGAAAAAATAACAGCTTTAATTATAAAAGATTCTAATAGATCAATTGATTTAGGTGATGAATTAAGTGATTTAAGGAATATTGAAGTTTATTTTGAAAGATTGAGTGGAGAGGGTTCGTTAGCTAGTTTGTGGAATGGGCCTACGACTATTGATACGAGTACTAGTGATTTGATTTTGTTTGATTTTAGGAAGGCTTCTTCTTCTAAAAATGATATGGTTATGAATTCACAAATGTTGTTAGTTCTTCGTTTCTTAGAAAATGAAGTTAGTAAGAATAGGGAAAGAAATATTGCTAGGCATGAGAATAAGCATGTGGCAATAGTAGTAGATGAGGCGCATGTGTTTATTGATGAGAGAAGTCCAGCAGCATTGTACTTTATGCACCAAATGGTTAAGCGTATAAGAAAATATAATGGTATTTTTGTAGTTATTACTCAAAACGTTAATGACTTCGTTGGTAGTGCAAATATTAAAAAATATACTACTTCTATTATTAATGGATGTCAATATTCGTTTATATTTGGTTTGAATCCTGCGGATTTGCAGGCTTTGATGGATTTGTATGCTTCAGTTGGTGGGTTCTCTGATGAAGAGCGAGAGTTTATTGCGAATGCAGGTATTGGTCAATGTTTGTTTGTTGTGGCACCTGGGCAAAGGTTAACGATGGATAAGATTGTCGTTACTAAAAACGAAGAAAGAGTTTTCAAAAAGTAAAAAAGGGAAAAAAATCATTTTCCCTTTTTTTATTAAAATTAGTTTTTTAATTATAGAGCTTTACCACAATCAGGGCAATATAAATCATCTTTAGATACTATTTTCCCGCAATTTTTACATATCACAACATTATTTTTATCAAATAGCTTAGTTCCACAATCAGGGCAATAATTAGCTTTAAAAGCAATGATATTATGGCAATTAGGGCATTCTTTAGCTAACTCTTTATTTTCGTTTCCGCATTGAGGGCAGAACTTAAAGTTTTTAGCAATAGTAGCACCACAATGTAAACAAGTAATCGTAAAATCATGGGTAAAGTTAAACATTTTTTTCATTTCTGCAGTGCTTATAGTTCCAGCATTGATTGGATGATTTAAAGGTAAATTTTTGCTAATGTTAGAGGAGTATTCATTCACTTTTTCCATGACTTTTATATTTACTAATTTTTCTATTTCTTCAGGTATAGTGATGTTTTCAATGTTTAGTCTTTGTAAGAATAAGCCACAATTAGCAAATTTTTGGCTAACTATTTTAAAATTTTCCATTTCAAGACTATCATAATTAGTTACAAAATCAAGGGCAGACATTCTTGTTTCTAAAAGCATGTCAGTTACACCTGTTACAATTAAAGTTCGTAGATATAGTGTTATATCTTCATTATTGAATTGACTAATTTTACCGAATAATTCTTTCATAAAAGCACTAGCGTCAGTAACTTTAAAAGAAAAATTTCCAAAGCATTTTATAGCTATACTTCCAAAATCATTATCTCTTATAATTACAGAATTTACCATTCCCCATTTTAAATTATCAAATAATATTAAAGAAACAAAATAAATATCACAGCGGAATGTAGAATTGAATCGTTTATCCCATTTTTTATAGGCAGCAAATTTTGGCAGGCTTTCTAAACTTAAGGTGTGTATCCCTTCAGGTAAGACATCTAGGACTGTATCACCATCAGCAAAGACAGCGACTTGGTTTTGTTTTACTAATAGTTTAGTTCCTATTTTTAATGTGTTATTAAGAAGGGGATATCGCAAAACTATAACGCTTTCTTCACTATTTGGTGATTCAATAATATTTAAGGTTGATGTTAGACTCATGATAATCCCTCCATTTTTTTAAGTATATCATATCTTTGAAAGGAAACTTATAAAAATTATTAAATTGTTAATTTTAATCTTTAATTGTTAGTTTTAAAAGTTAACGCGAAAATAAAATATTTAAAAATATATTTTCTCACATCAATTCTTATGTAAGAAAATCAAACAAAAATAAAACGCCTTACGATATTGTCGTAAAGCGTTTCACTAAATCCTTTGTAAATACTTCAAAGGTTAAGGCTAATGCTGTTTGTTTAAAGTCTAGCCTTATTAAATAAAAATCTCTCAACAGGACAAAGGTTCACCTATACATTTTAGGTGTTCGCGTTAAGTTAGCTAAACTTTGTTAACGCTTATTTTCCTGTATCTTTATTTTATCAAATTTATATCTTTTAAATTAAGTTTTTATATGCTTACTGCGAATTTTAATGTTATAAATAATAAAACTATCTAATTTTTAATTATTTTTCGCAATAAACTTTTTATTCAACATTTTAATCTTTAATAAAATATGATTTAATATAAATGTGTAATAAAGAGGGATGTTATGAGGAAAGTAAGATGTGTAATTTATTTTGTTTGCTTATTAGTAACTCTTTTTTTATTTAGTAACAATTTAGCAAATGGTTTGGAAGCGACGAGTGTGCTTGAAAAGCCAATAGCAGAAGAAATACCATATGGGTCTCCTTTATTTGAGTCGGAATTAAGTGGTGGTATGGCTAGTGTTGAGGGGACGTTTTATTGGAAAGAAGATACTAAAGTTTTAGGTGTTGGTGATCATGAGGAACAGGTTATATTTGAGCCGTTTGATAATAATTATGAAAAAGTAGAGCTGAGTGTAAATATTACGATTATTCCTAAGAAAGTTTATGTTAGATTTGAAGATGAGATTCGTAAGCAGTATGATGGGAATAACTTGTTAGAATTGCCTTCATATGTAGTAGTGGGGATTGTTGATGAAGATGTTTATGTTAAGGGAAAATTAAAGGGAGTTTTTTCGAGTATTATTGTTGGAGAGAATATAGGCGTTGAGTTAAGTGGTTTAAGTTTAGAAGGGAAGAATAGTAATAATTATTATTTAGGTTTGGATGGGTATACGGGAAGTATACATCCGCGAATAATCGAAAAAATGGGAGAAATAAAAAATAAAATAGAACTGGATGATAATACGTATGTACCGATTAATTCTACGATTTTTGTAGATAAGGGTGATTCTAGTAAGTATGGTTTGGATAACTATGTTGTTTGGAGTGCCTGGGATGTTTATTTGAAGAGTGGTAATGAAAGAGTAGAGGTAGATGGGAAGGTTAGTGCTAAAATTTTTATTGGTGAGGAGAAAATTAAAAATAGAAGAGTACAGGTATATAGTGTTTATGATGGGGTGTATGAGAAGTTAGAGTATGAATATTTAGATGGGTATTTACAATATTCAAGTAATGGGTTAGGTGTTTTATTAGTAGTGGAGGAGCAAGTTGATTATTGGTGGTTATTAATTGTGGGTGTTATTTTGCTTTCGGGGCTTATTTTATTTTGGATAGTGAAGAAAGGTCATAAGAAGGAGAAAATTAATAAGTATAAAAGTTTAAAAAGGAGAAAAGATTATGGAGATTGTTGTTGAAAATGTTTCAAAAAGTATAAAGATTAAGAAGAATTTTATAAAGAGTGAGAAAATAGAGATTGTTAAAGAATTAAATTTGGTTATAAGGCAAGGGGAAATTATAGCTTTAGTGGGGCGTCCTGATTCAGGGAAGACTACTATTATTAATTTGTTAAGTGGTAAAACGAAGCCTACGAGTGGGAATATTTTAGTAGATGGAGTTGTGGATGATAAGAGATTGAGAAAAGAAAGTTTAGTGATTAGTGATTATTTTGATTATAGATTAGCAAATAATGAGTCTGTGTATAATAATTTGATGATTTATGGGAGTAAGCTTAGAATTAGTAGTTTGGATGTTGAAAAGCGGATTAATGAGTTTAAAGAAGTAGTGGGGATTGATCGTGTTTTTAGTAAGAAAGTGGCTAGTTTAGATGGGCTTGAAAAAATTAAAGTTAATATAGCGATGATGATGTTAAGGAATCCAGAAGTTATCTTTTTGGATGATGTTTTTGGGAATATTAGTTTGGTTGAGAAAAATATTGTTTTGAAGATTTTTAAGAGAATTAATAAAGAATTTAAGACATCGATTGTGGTGGCGAGTAGTGATATAATGGATGTTGAGAAAATTTGTAAAAGAGTGTGTGTAGTGCAGGATGGGAGTATTGTTATTGATGGGGATTTTGAAGAAATAAAGGAAAAATATTGGCAAGAAAAAGAAATTAGAATAATTTTTAATAAGAGTTATAGTATTCCTAAAGGAGATATTGAGATTGTTGAAAGTAGTGAATATTATTTAAGAATTATAATTAATTTTAATAAGTGTGATTTTGCTTCTTTTATAAAGCAGTTTGATATAAATACAATTGTTGATATTTATATTTCAAGTGTGCCTATAAGTGTTTACTAAAAAAAGCTTTTTCTGGTATTTCAACAGGTTTATTTATATTTCTGAATGTTTCGGTAATTGTGGCATAGCAGGTTACGGTGCCTAAAGCGGAAATTGATATTTCATATACTTCGTATGTGCTTATTTTTGTCATTCTCCATTTGTAGTCAAAGGTGATGGTCATTTCAATGCTTTTGAAGGTAGGTAAAGAGGAGGAGTTGGAAAGATTTTTGATGTTTATTTTATAGTAATAAGGGGCAATTTCAGGGTCAAGATTAAACTTATAAGTGTATTTGCGACCAATGCCATTATTTTCAACGGTAATGTCACTAGTGATAGTGTCTTCATTTATGACATATCTAGTTGGGTCAGTGAAGAAATAGCCGTATTGTGATAAGTAGCTTTCTTTAGATAGTGTAGATGTGTCATTTTCCCATGTGACATTATTTTCTGTTACTTTTTTGGCGTTTCTTTTTAGAATCTTATCTTCAGAGGAGTATAATTGTTCGGCAACTTTTACAAAAGAGCTTATGCTTATAGATTCATTAAAATTAGCTTCAGGAGTTATTATTCTTCTATTTTTAACAGTTTGATTAGCAAGTGTTATGGCTTTTTTGGCAACAATAGTGCCAGAA
Source organism: uncultured Bacilli bacterium (assembly GCA_944363575.1). Classification (GTDB taxonomy): domain Bacteria; phylum Bacillota_I; class Bacilli_A; order RFN20; family DUOF01; genus CALVUJ01. The sequence goes on along the minus strand of CALVUJ010000002.1, from coordinate 19,228 downwards.
GAAGAGCTTTCATAATAAGTGGCGTTTTTTAAAGTGTTTAAGGCAATGAATATATTGTCTATTGGTTTTTCTGCTTTTGGTCTTCTTGCTGTGGCTTGTTTGTAGGTTGTTTCTAGTGTTTCCTCTTTTATATTAGGAGTAGTAGATTCTTTTTTAAAACATCCCGTTAAAATTAAAAGAAAAGAGAAAAGTGTAATAAATTGAATGACTTTTTTCATTTGAATCCTCCTTGGTTTTACTATTATAGCATGTTATTTAATATTTAATAAAGGTATATTGTTTTAGAAAAATAAATAATATAAAATAATATGGGAAAGAGGGAAAATATGAGTATAATTGTTAATGGTTGTGAAAAAGAATATGTAAAGGGAATGAAAGTGTTGGATTTGGTTGATAAGGGCACTAGGGATATTTTTTCTTGTAAAGTTAATAATAAATTGAGAGATTTATCGTATCGTTTAAATGATGATTGTGTTGTTGAACTTTTGGGGTTTGATGATGATGATAGTATTAGAGTTTATGAAGCATCTTTAAGATATTTAATAGTGATGGCAATTAAAGAAGTTTTTCCATCTTTTATTGTTAATTGTGATTATTATATGTCTAGATCTATTTGTTTTAAATTAGAAGAGGGGTCTTTTACGGAGGAGCAATTTGAAAAGATTTTTCAAAAGGTAAAGGAAATTGTTGAGGGTGATTATCCGTTTGTAAGAGAGACTATTGATAAGGAGTCGGTGTTAAAGTATTATGATGATAATGGTTTTAAGGATAAAGTAGAGGTTTTTCAGTATAGGAAGGAAAAAGAGGCTCATATTTATAAGTGTCATGATTATATTAATTATATGTATAGTTATATGGTTCCATCGACGGGGTATCTTACTAGGTATAAGTTGTTTTTGTATAAGGGTAAAATTGTTTTACAGTATCCAAGGGCTGAGGAAAAGGGCGATATTCCTGATTTTGTTGAAGAGGCTACATATGAAGATACTTTGGTTAAGTCTAATGAATGGGGTAAAAAGATGAATACCTTAACGGTTAGTGGGATTAATAAGAATGTATCGAGTAATGGGAAGTCTTTTATTATGAAATGTGAAGAGCGTCATGAAAGAGCAATGAAAGAATTGGTTGATAAAATAGTGGAGAAAGGTAAAATTAAACTTATTGCGATTGCTGGGCCTTCTTCTTCTGGGAAGACTACATTTTCAAATAAGCTTAGAAGAGAGTTAGAAAAAAGGGGTATATATCCAGTGAAGATATCAATGGATGATTATTATTTAGATCGAACTAATTTTACGGAAGATGGTAAGATTGATTTTGAGGATATTAATTTGATTGATATTAGTCTTTTTAATAGTGATTTGAAGAAATTATCTGATGGTGAAGAGGTGGTGTTGCCTAAGTTTGATTTTGTAACGAAGAAGAGATTTGTAGGGGAGAAGATTAAACTTAAGGAAAATGCACCTATTATTATTGAGGGTATTCATGCTTTGAATGAAAGATTAACCTCATCTATTCCACGTGAAAATAAATTTGAGATTTATATTGGCCCTCACATTCAAATTAATATTGATAATCATAATCCGATTAGTGTTACTCATTTAAGGCTTATTAGAAGGTTAGTGCGAGATTATAGATGTCGTGGTGCGGATGTTGTGCATACTCTTTCTTTATGGCATTCGGTTAGAAGAGGGGAATTTAAGTGGATATATGATAATCAAGAGGGTGTTGATTTTGTTTATAATTCTGTTTTGGATTATGAGTTTTGTGTTATGAAGAAGTATGCAGTTCCATTGCTTAAGTCTGTTAAGCAAGATTCTGAATATTATAATTTATCACGAACACTTATTAAATATTTGAAATATTTTATAGATATTGATGATAGCGATATACCTAGTGATTCTTTGATTAGAGAGTTTATTGGTAATAGTTGTTTTAGTGAATAGTTATTTGTTGCAGGTTCCTTTAAATAGGCAATCGTGGCATTTTGGGTTACGTGATTTGCAAATATATCGGCCAAACAAAACCATACGCATGTGAAGGTCTGCCCAATCTTTTTTTTGAAATTTGCTTGTTAGTGCTTGTTCTATTTGTTTGGTGTTAGCATTGGGTTCACATAAGTTTAACCGTTTACTTACTCTAGCAACATGTGTATCAACAGGGAAGGCTGGTATTTTAAAATACTCAATAAGCATTACATTAGCAGTTTTTGTCCCTATTCCAGGTAAAGTCAATAATTCATTTTTGTTGTTTGGTACGACATCGTTATATTGGTCGTGTATAATAGTGGCTAGATTAATGATGTTTCTTGCTTTAGTTTTAGATAATCCAAGGGGATAAATAATTTTTTCAAGTTCTTTTATATTAGCGTTTTTTAAGGCAAGTAATGTTGGGTATTTTTCAAAAAGGATGGGTGTTACTTTGTTTACTTTTTTATCAGTGCATTGTGCAGATAAAAGAATGGCAATCAATAATTGCCAATCATTATTATAGTTTAGTTCGCATTTAGGGTTTTCTATCATTATTTCTAAGTTCTTTTTAATCTTATGATGATCCATTATTAGTCTTCCATCCAGTTTATTTTAGCTATTTCCATTGTTTCTTCAAGGTTTTTGCCCCATTTTTCAGATAAAGGAGAGATTCCGTTTTTATTTATTTCTTCTCTTCTTTTCCATTCTAATAATACTTTATCAATATAGCGGATTGTTTTGGCTTTAGCTAAAGTTGCAACATTTAAGGCTTCTTTAATTGTAGAGGCACTATTTCCTTGATTAAACCATTCTTTGATGGTGTTTACTTCAAATTGGGATAGTGCTCTTCCAAATTCCGTTTCAAATAAAACAAAAATATCGTTTTGTTCTTTGCTTGATGGGTTAGCCGTTTCTTTTTTTACTTCTTCATAAAAAATATTGATAAGTTTTTTCTTTAAGGATTCAATAGAGATGTGTAATTTATCTGTTCCTTCAAGGGTTAGAATATCTTTTTTTATTAAGTTAGTAAAGTTGTTATCTATTTCGTTGAAATCAAGGGTCATTTTTAGAGCGATGATATCAGGAGTGATGAAATCAACTCCTTTTTGAATTAAGGAGTATGTTACTAAAATGATGCTTAGTTCTTTTTCATTTAAGCCTAATTTTTTATAGTTATCTACAAGAATCATTCTCCAGTCGATAGCGTCTGTTATTTTTTCCATGCTAATCACCTTGAATTAATTATAACTAATTGTTTTTTTTATTTCAATTTATTTTTAGTAATATAAAAAATAATGTAAAGTATAAGTGGGTGTATGTAGTATGTTAGTGAATAAAATAATTAGTAAGGTTAGGAATGAGTTGATGAATCAAGGGGTTGAGCTTGATTGTGAAATGATGGTGATGGAGGTTAGAAATAATGTTTGGGCTTTAAAAGGAGAGAAAGGGAAAAGTAGTTATATTTTTAGATATGATGATAATGATGTTGGGGAAGAGTTTTTAAGAAAAAATGAGGATTTGATGGTAAAATATGGAATTAAAAAGCCTGTTTGTTTGTGGAAAAGCGAGAGGCTTGTTGTGTATGATGATTCTAGAGAATATAGGATGCTTAAGCAAGAAGATTTGGGTAGTAGAGAAGTGATTGTAGGGTTAGCTAAATTGTATAAGGGAATACATAGTATTGAAGAAGGTGAGGCTGAAGAATATAGTTGTTTATTTTCTTTGTCGAGTGTTAGTAAAGTAAGGGAAGTACTTGATTTAAAGAGTAATAAGGTACTTTTTGAAATATATAAAAATTTTGATAATATTAAATTGAAGTTAGATAGGGTTAAGAAATGCTTGAATGTGGGATTTTCTTTAGGAAATATCTTGGTTAGTAAAGATAATGAGGTCTTTTTGTGGGGTTTAGAGGAATTTTGTTTAGGGTATCGATTTTTAGATGTGAAATTGATTTTGCAATGTTTAGATGATTTTGGTAGGGAGTTATTTTTGGGTGAGTATGGAGATATTAGTGAAGAGGAAGAGTTGTTGGATGAAGTGGTTTCTTGTGTTGTGGATATGGATAGATTTTTAAATAATGAGATAGGCTTTGAAAAATGTAATAAGATTTTAAGTAAGATTAATAGTGATGATATGTATAGGAAAGTTAAGTGTTTTGTTGAATGGTACTAGGAAAAAAATTAAAAACAGGAGTAATATTATATAAGAAAAATTAAATTTGTGGTAAATTAGAAGTATGCTTAGTAGTAGAGGTGAATAAAGTGGTGAAAAATAAAACTTTAAAATATATAATTTTAATGTTCGTGGCAGTTATGTCTTTTTTCATGTTATCTCATAATCAGGTGAAGGCTTCTGAGGGCTGGTCTTTTACCTTTGAGCAGGTTGATTTGGTTGATGTGAGTAAGGGCTACTCTATTACTGGTGTTTCTTGTGCTGGAGAGTGTAGTGATAGTTTAGAGATTCCTGATACCTATAATGGGTATGCTGTTGTTAGTATTAGCGATGGTAGTGATGGTGTTGGTGTTTTAAACTCGGCGAAAGATTTAGTTGTAACTGTAAGTGGGGGCAATAATCTTCAGACGGTAGGTTTGTATGCTTTTAGTGGGTTTTCTAGATTAGAGGAAGTTAGTTTAGCTAGTAGTGTTACTTTGATTAGAGAGAATGCTTTTTTAAATAGTGCACTTAAGACAATATTTATTAATAGGTATAGATCTTTAGAGAATCCATCATTTAGTGAACTTGAGAATGTTAATGTTTTTTCAGGAATTAATAATGAAGTTAGAATTGTTGTTGCTAATAATACGGTGTTGAGTACTTATAGGAATGCTGATGTTTGGAAGGAGTTAACAAATGTCTTTTTTACTTATAAGGTAACATATCATTTTTATAGTGATGAAGTTGTTAATTATGCAGAAGATAGAGTGTATTATGTAGGGGAGCAGTTAAGTAGTATTCCTTCTGAATTAACGAGTGCTGGTTTTGTTTTTGATGGTTGGATATCTGATAAAGGTGGGTATAAAGTAACGGAAAATAGTATAGCTGAAGAAGGTTCTCAAAATAATTTGACACATTCTATAGAGGCTAAATGGTCGCTTGCTTTGCCTGAGTTGAGTATACTAGCACAAGGTGATGGTGTGAGTAACAATGAGAAGATATACAATGGTAGAGAAAATGAGTTAGAGATGGTAGTTAGTTATGTACATGATTTAAGTGGTACAGAAGGGTTTGAGGTAACATATACATGGAAAAGAAATCATAATAGCATTTGGAGTGTTGTAGGTGGCAATAGCAATTTGTACTCTATTAGTTTAGTTAGTCAGAGTGGTACATATGCTTGCGAGGTTACTGTTCAATATGGAGAATATGAGAGTTCTAGCAGTATTGAAATAGAGGTTAATATTGAGCCTAAAGAATTATTGATAAAAGTTAATGGTAATGAAACTGTATACGGAGAATATGTAGGGGCGAAGGAAGTTAATGGAAGATATTTTGAAGTCGATAGTGAAAAGTCTTTAGTTAATGGTGAAGAGATTAAGAATTATGAGGTTGCGGTGTACTCTAATGATAATAAGGAGTTAGTTGTGGGTACTTATACGGATGTTTTAAAGATTGAGATTTTAAATATTGGGTATGCGGATAGTGAGAGTAACTATGTTAGTAATTATAGTATTGAGTATGATTATGGTGATTTGAGTGTTGTACAGAAAGAAGTAGAGATTAATTTGTTGGAAGACTTTGTTTTTTCTTATGGTGATAATGAGAATTTAACTGGGGTTTATATTGATTCTGTTTATGATAATAATGTTATTAATGAGATTAGTTTGGTTTATGATAGGGAAGATATTAGTAATAGAAATGCTGGTAATTATCGTATAGTGGGAGTTACTGGGGATAATTCTAATTATAGTTTTTCATTGAGTGCTTCTAGTGAGGGTAAAGTAGTTATTAATCCTAAATTGGTAGCGGTAAAATGGGATATTCCAGAGTATTTAGTGTATGATGGTACTGTTAAGAGTGTTAGTGCTAGTTATGAGAATATTGAGGAAAATGATGTTTTGTTAGATGTAGTAATTACTAAGAATGATGTTGTTAGTGAGTTTAAAAATGCTGGTACTTATGAGTTGGTGGCGAGTGGTGTTAGTGATGGCAATTATGAGTTAACTGGTGAAGAGATGGAAATTACAATTGAAAAGGCAGATAGTGTGTTTATTGGCGATATATATCAAACAAAAGTTTATAATGGTGTAGCACAAAGGGTAGATGTTACTCTTAATCACAATGAGAGTATTCTTGTGTATGGTGATTATTCTTCGTTTATTAATGCTAATTTAACAACAACTGGTGTTTATAAGATGTTAGTATCTGTTGATGAAAGTGAAAATTATAAGGCTTTGAGTATGACTTATAGTTTACATATTGATCCATATGAATTGGTTGTGGAACCTGATTTATTTGAGGTTACTTATGGGCAGACACTTGGGCAAAATGTTTTGAGTAAAGTGTATAAAGGAGTTAAAGGGGAAGATGTCCTTGTTTGTTTTTCTAAAGAAGGCGGGTTAACTAGTTTAGATGTTGGATATTACAATATAGTAGGTGCATATTTAACTAATAATACGAATTATGTGGCTACTATGGTTCCTGGTACTGGTTCGTATAAAATAAAGATTGTTCCAGCACCTGTCGATGTTAGGTTTTTCTTTTATGAAAATTTAAAATATGATGGGAATGTAAAGAATATTGGTATTCGAGTTGATGGGACTAGTGAAGATGTAGGATTAGTTGTGGATTATAATGGTAAAGATGTTATTAAAAATGCGGGTAGTTATCGTATAGATTTAAGTGTTAGTAATAGTAACTTTTATTTGCGATCGGGTAGTTATCTTGAGTTTTCAATTGCTAAAGGTGATTATGATATATCTGGTTTAAAGTTAGAGAATAAGAAAATTAATTATAATTTTAAGAATCATTTTATTAATCTTGAGGGAGATCTTCCAGAGGGTTTAACTGTTAGTTATTCGATAGATAATCGTGTGGGTAATGGTACATCTTTGCCATTTAAGCATATAGTGAGAGTAACTTTTGAAGGTGATTTTGATAATTATAATTATATTGAGCCTATGGAGGCTGTGTTAAATATTGATATGACTTGGGTTTTTGTTGTTTTTGGTTCTATTTTGTTTATTATTGTGGGTATGGTTGTGGCGTTTGTTGTTTTGACTAAATTTGATAAGATTGGTGTAATTAAGAGAAGAAAAGTAATTCGAGATGTTATACGAAAGAAGAGGGTTTTGGATAGTGTTAATGCTTTTATTAGTGAGAGGAGCGAGTCGTTAAAAGAAGAGAAGGATATTATAATAGAGGAATCTGTTAAGTTTGTTAAAAATCCTGTAAAGATTGATGAGAAGGATATCGTGGCTTTATCTTTTGTTGATAAGTTGTTTAGGTCTACAGAAGAAACTAAACAATATTATAGTGATATTAAGAATGAATTGTTATCTTATGAGGGAATTGTTAGTAAGATTAAAAGGGATTATGAGACATTCTATTTGAATAATATGCCGGTAGCAAAGATGAATGTTGTTGATGGGCTGTTGCAAGTTTACTTTGCTTTAGATCCATCAATTTATAGGAAGGAAGAGTATCATCATGTTGATGTTAGTGGTGAGAAAGATTTTGTGGCAACGCCTTTAAAGCTTGTTATTGCGACGATTGATGATCTTAGGAATGCAAAAATGTTTGTGCGTATTATAAGGAAATCAGAGGGTCTTAAGTTTGTGAGTAATTTTGTTAGGACAGATTATGTTAAGGTTTATACTTCTAGGGATAATGCGTTTAAAGTGTTTAAGAAAGTGTTTGTTAAGAAAGGTAAAAATAGAGAAGAAATGGATTAGTTTTTTTGGTTAGTGGGATATTGTGTTTTTAATAATAATAGTTTATAATTAAGTGTCTTTATAGGAGGAATGAATATGTTAAAAAGATCAATGGTAGAAGTAGGTTATGAATTGTTGTCAAAGAAGCAAGGGCCTCAAAAGTTTAATAAGTTTTGGGGTGAAGTTAGTGAGGTTTTAGGTTTGAGTGAAGATGAAGCTAATGATTATATTTCTGATTTTTATACTAATTTGAGTTTAGATGAGAGATTTGTTTTATTAGAGGATAATACTTGGGATTTAAGAGAGAGACAATGTTTTGATAAGGTTCATATTGATATGAATGATGTTTATACAGAAATTGATGAAGAAGAGAAAGAATTAGTGGAAGATGAAGAAGAAGAAGATGATGAGGAAGTTTATCATAGTGAATTTGATGATGAATTAGAGGAAAAAGAATTAGTAGAAGAAGAAGAGGAAGAAGAGGAAGAAGAGGAGAATTATTAATTCTCTTTTTGTTTAAGGAGGAAAGTTATGTTAGTTAATATGAAAGAGATGCTTTTAAAGGCTAAAGAAGGGAAATATGCGGTTGGTCAATTTAATACAAATAATTTAGAATGGACGCAGGCTATTTTAGAGGAGGCTCAGGCTTTGAATAGTCCTTTGATTATAGGGGTTAGTGAAGGGGCTAGTAAGTATATGGGAGGTTTTAAAGTAGTTGTGGCAATTGTTTCTTCTTTAATAGAAACAATGAATATTAGTGTTCCTGTTGTTATTCATTTAGATCATGGTAGTAGTTTTGAGAAGTGTAAGGAAGCTATTGATGCCGGGTTTACTTCAGTGATGATTGATGCTTCTAAGTATGAGTATAGTGAGAATGTGAGAATTACGAAGCAAGTAGTGGAGTATGCATCTAAGTTTAACGTTAGTGTAGAAGCAGAGTTAGGTCATGTTGGGGGTCAAGAAGATCATGTAATTTCTGGTATCTTGTATGCCGATGTTGGTGAGTGTGCTTCTTTTGGTAAGGATACTGGGGTTGATTGTTTAGCACCAGCATTAGGTTCTGTACATGGGCCATATCATGGAGAGCCTAAGTTAGGTTTTAAAGAGATGAAAGAGATTAGTGAGATTACTCAGTTACCTTTAGTGTTACATGGCGGAAGTGGGATACCTGATTATCAAATTAAAGAAGCAATTTCTAGAGGGACATGTAAAATAAACGTTAATACAGAGTCTCAACAAGAGTGGACTAAAATTGTTAGAGAGATTATTAATAAGGATAGTAAGGTATATGATCCTCGAAAGATAATTGGACCTGGTAAAGAGGGTATTAAGAAAGTTGTTAGGGAAAAGATAAAGTTGTTTGGTAGTGAAGGAAAGGCTTAAATAGCCTTTTTTTATTAGTTATAAATAAGCACACCTTTTAATACAATTTAATGAGGTGTAGCAAGAATGAAAGAAATGTTATGTATTAAAGGAGATAGGGTTTTAAGCGGTGAAGTTAAGATAGATGGGGCTAAGAATGCGTTAGTAGCGTTAATTCCAGCGTCTATTTTAACTAAGTCAATTGTTAAGTTAGAGAATGTTAAGCCTATCGATGATACGTATACGTTATTAAAGATTTTAGATAAGCTTAATGTTAAGGTTTTGTATGATAATAAAGGTTGTTTGTATATTGATGCTAGGAAAGTGCGAAATGTTAAGTTAGATAATAAGGAAATGTTGGAGATGAGAGCTTCTTATTATTTTATGGGAGCTTTGCTTTCTTTATATGATAATGTTAAGGCTTTAGGGCCAGGCGGGTGTAATTTTGGGACGAGACCTATTGATTTACATTTATATGCTTTTGAGTGTTTAGGGGTTAATTATACTTGTGAGGATAAATTGTATTGTTTTAAAAAAGAGAAAAAAGAAATTAAAGAAATTGTTTTTAGTAAAAAGTCTGTTGGGGCGACGATTAATGCTTTGTTAGCTAGTTGTAGAATTAAAGGGAAAATAATTATAAGAAATTGTTCATTAGAGCCGGAAGTAGATGAAGTGATTAATTTTTTAAATAAATGTGGGGGTAAAATTAAGAGGTGTGATGAGGATATAGTTGTTGAGGGTGTTAGAAAATTGCATGAGTGTGAGTATAAAGTGATGTTTGATCGTATTGAAGCAGGAACTTTTATGATAATTGGTGGATTGGTTGGTAATAATTTGAAGATTAGTAATGTTGATGTTAAGTGTTTAGGTAGTGTGATTAAAGTTTTAAGGGATATTGGAGTTAAAGTTGTTGAGGGTAAAAATTGTTTGATAGTTAGTAAGGGAGACTATTATAAGAGTGTTAGGGTATTAGTGGAGCCATATCCAGGGTTTCCTACGGATTTACAGCAACCTTTAACGGTTCTTTTATCGTTGTGTGATGGGGAAAGTGTAGTTAAAGAAACGATTTATCCAGCAAGGTTGAGTCATATTGATAGTTTGAATATGATGGGGGCGAATATTAAATTGGTGGATGATGAAATTATTGTTGAGGGTAAGAGGTCTTTTGTTGGGAAAGAAGTTAGTGGTAAAGATTTAAGAGGGGGTATAAGTTTAGTTTTGGCTAGTTTATTAGCTAAAGAGGAGAGTAAGGTGGATGGTGTTAAGTATATTAAAAGAGGGTATAGTGATTTAGTTTATAAGTTAAGGAAAGTAGGAGCGGATATTAGTTTGAAGAGGGATATGGGCGATGAAGAATAAGGTAATTAGGTATTTGATTGTTGTTTTTAGTGTGATAGCTATTTTGGTAGCTTTAATGCGTATTTTTACTTTTAATAAGAAGTTAGATACTTATCTTGCGTTGGGTGATTATTTAAGTGTTAGTGGAGATTTGAAGGGGGAACAAATTACTTCTTTTTCTAGTTTGTTAGGGGAGTATTTTATTGGTGAAGAGAAAGTTAATAATTTTAATGATGATTATACGATGTCTAATGTAGATAGTTCGATGTTATTGGAGATGATTGTTAAGGATGCTTATAATGGTAGTGATACAGGGTTGATGTCTTTGATTAAGGATAGTAAATATATTACTATTAGTGTGGGGATGAATGATATTTTAGGATATTTGAGGTTTGATAGTAATAAGGAAGAAGTTATTTATGATAAGGAGTTTGTTAAGAGGAAGTTAGAGATTATGCAGCAAAATTATTATGAGATTGTGGAAGAGATTAAGGATATTAATGAGGGTGCTAGTGTGTATTTGATAGGGTATTATTGTCCTTTTTTGTGGGTTGAAGAGGAGAAGGTAGATGGGGTTAAGGAAGTTTTTGAGATGCTTAATGATAGTATTAGAGAAGTTAGTGAGTTAATGAGTGTATATTATGTGGATATTAGTGAGGTTAGTAAGGAGGAAAATATGTTTAGTAAGTATCAAATATATTTAAATCAGATAGGACAGGAGTATGTGTTTAGTGTGATGAGGAATAATTATTTTAGTGAATAAGGGGTGAGGAAAAATTGTTATTTATTCTTGAATAGTGAAAATGTTTGTGATATCATACATAGGACTTACTTTGAAAAGGTAATATTTTCAAGGCGGAAGGAGAGATAAGAATGAAAAAAGAGGGACATCCAAATTATAAGACAGTTACAGTTACTTGCATTACATGTGGTAATACTTTTCAAACTGGTTCTACTTTAGATGAAATAAGAGTAGATACTTGTTCTAACTGTCATCCATTTTATACTGGTAAGCAAAGATTTGCTCAAACAGATGGTAGAGTAGGACGTTTCATGAAAAAATATAATATGGAACAAAAGTAGATTTTTTTGAAGTGTGATAAAAGCCATTTGTGAGATGCAAATGGTTTTTTATTTGTTGATTTGTTTCATATAATATTTAAGGGGGAAAGTTTTATGAGTGATAAAATGAGAGAAAGATTAGAAGCAATGAAAAAAAGATATCTTGAGATTGATAAGATGTTAGAAGATGAAAATTTAATTAAGGATATTAAAAAATATACGAGTTTAGCAAAAGAGCAAGCTTCTTTAAAAGATGCAGTAGATAAATATAATGAGTATTTAAAAGAAGAAAATAATATTAAAGAGTTAGAAGTCTTGAAGCAAGATAGTGATGAAGAGATGGCTAGTTTAGCTAAAGAAGAGTTAGTGCAGGCTGAAGATCATTTAGCAAGTATTAAAGAAGAGTTAGAAGTTTTGTTAGCTCCTAAAGATCCATTGGATGATCGTAATGTTATTGTAGAGATTAGAGGGGCTGCTGGAGGCGATGAGGCGAATATTTTTGCTGGTGATTTGTTTAGGATGTATACTCGTTATGCAGAGAATGTTGGTTGGAAAATAGATGTGTTAGATGTAATGGAGTCAGAAGCAGGAGGGTATTCTTTAGTTTCTTTTATGGTTAGAGGAGATAAAGTTTATTCTAAGTTAAAGTATGAGTCTGGTGCACATCGTGTTCAAAGGGTTCCTAAGACAGAATCGCAAGGTAGGATACATACTTCAACAGCGACAGTTCTTGTAATGCCTGAAGCTGAGGAGATAGATGTAGAGATTAATCCAAATGATTTAAAGATTGATACTTATCGGGCGAGTGGTGCTGGTGGGCAACATATTAATAAAACGGATTCTGCTGTTAGGATAACCCATCTTCCTACGGGTATTGTAGCAGAGTGCCAGGATGGTAGATCACAGCACGAAAATAAAGCTAAGGCGATGATGATGATTAGAACGAGAGTTATGGATAGTATGCTTCAAGCGGCAGAGAAAGAAAGAAGTAGTGAAAGAAAGAGTAAGATAGGTACTGGTGATCGTAGTGAGAAGATTAGGACTTATAACTATCCTCAAAACAGGGTTAGTGATCATCGTATCGGGCTTAATTTACAACAATTGGATATGATTATGGAAGGTAATTTAGATGGTCTTTTGGAAGCACTTGTTAATGCTGATTTAAAACTTAGATTAGAGGGGCAAGGGTTATGATTACGTATGCTAAACTATTTGAAAATGCGAAGAAAAAATTAGATCTTAATCAATTAGAGCATCGTTGTATTTATTTGTTTTTAGAAGATATTTTAAAGGTTGATAGAACAAAGATTATGCTTATGAGAGATGAGATTGTTGATGATCAGGTTTTGGAGAGGTTTAGCGAGATGTTGGCGGATTATATTATTGATTTAAAGCCTATTGAATATATTTTAGGGTATACTTATTTTTATGGTAATAAAATTAGTGTTAATGAGTTTGTGCTTATTCCTAGGGATGAGACAGAGGAGTTAGTGGAAAAAGCTTTAGAGTATATTAAAGATGAAGATAAAGTGTTAGATTTGTGTACTGGTAGTGGGGCAATTGCAGTTGCTTTAAAGAAGAGTAGAGATAATATTAAGGTGGTAGCTAGTGATATAAGTAAAGAGGCTTTAGAAGTAGCGAAGATGAATGTTAAGGATAATAAGGTGGATGTAGAGTTGGTTTTGGGTGATTTGTTGGAGCCTTTTAAGGGTAAAGATAAGTTTGAGGTAATTGTGTGTAATCCACCGTATATTAGTAAGGATTATGTGGTTAATGATATTGTTAAGCATGAGCCTAGTGTAGCGTTGTATGCAGATGATAATGGATTAAGTAATTATGAAAGGGTTATTAAGGATTTAAAAGAGATTTTGGTTGTTGGTGGTGTTTTGTTGTTAGAGATTGGGTTTGATCAAAAAGATGGTGTTTTTGGGCTTTGTGAGAAATATTTAGATAATTATGAGGTTAATTGTTATAAAGATGTTAATGGTAATGATAGAATAGTGGTTATAAAGTTAAAAGAATGTTAGGGTTTTATATTTAAAAAAATTAGAAAATGCTAGAATAGTATTGGGGGTTATAGATATGTTTGAATATATGACTATTAGGGAATTGTATGAGTTAGTAAATAATGATGTGGAATTAGAAAAAGATAATTTGGATTATATAGAGTTACAAGGTTGGGTTAGGACTAATAGAAATAATGGAGCGATTGGTTTTATTGAGTTAAATGATGGAACATATTTTAAGAATGCCCAATTAGTTTATAGTAAGGATAATAAGCATTTTGATGAGTATGCTAGGTATGGTACAGGATGTGCAGTAACGGTAATGGGGAAGTTTGTTCTAACTCCAGAGAATAAGCAACCTTTTGAAGTGCAAGTTAAGGAGATTGTTTTAGAGGGTGATTGTAGTGAAGATTATCCTTTACAAAAGAAAAGACATGGGTTTGAGTTTTTAAGAGAGATTGCTCATTTAAGACCTAGGACCAATACTTTTAATGCTGTATTTAGAGTTAGAAGTGTGCTAGCAATGGCTATTCATGAGTTTTTTCAATCTCAAGGATTTGTGTATGTAAATTCACCAATTATTACTGGTAATGATGCTGAAGGGGCAGGAGAGGCTTTTATTGTTACTACTAGAGAAGATAATAAATATGAAGAAGATTTTTTTGGGAAGAAGGCTTCTCTTACTGTTTCAGGGCAGTTAAATGCGGAGGCATATGCGTTAGCTTTTAGGGATGTTTATACGTTTGGGCCTACTTTTAGAGCTGAGAATTCTAATACGGTTAGGCATGCAAGTGAGTTTTGGATGATTGAACCAGAGATTGCGTTTGCAGATTTGGATGATGATATGCTTTTAGCAGAGGATTTAATCAAGTATTGTATTAATTCTGTTTTAGAAAATTGTCCTGAAGAAATGGAATTTTTTAATAAGATGATTGATAATACATTACTAGAAAGATTAAGTCATGTTTTAAATAGTGAGTTTAAGAAAATGTCATATAGTGAAGCAATTGAAGAGTTATTAAAAGCTGTTAAGAAGGGTCATGAGTTTGAGGATAAGAATATTTATTGGGGAATGGATTTGCAATCAGAGCATGAAAGATATATTTGTGAAAAGGTTGTTGGTGGGCCTGTTTTCTTAATTAATTATCCTAAAGATATTAAGGCTTTTTATATGCGTTTGAATGATGATAATAAGACTGTTGCAGCATGTGATTTGTTAGTGCCTTTTGTTGGTGAGTTAATTGGTGGTTCTCAAAGGGAAGAGAGATATGATTATTTAGTTAAGAGAATGGATGAACTTCATATGAAGAAAGATGGTTTAGAGTGGTATCTTGATTTAAGGAGATTTGGTGGTTGTAAGCATGCTGGTTTTGGTGTAGGGTTTGAAAGACTTGTAATGTATGTTACTGGAATGCAAAATATTAGAGATGTTATTCCATTTGCTAGAACACCAAAAAATTTATTGTTCTAGGGGTAGTATAATGGAAGAAGAAAAGAAGAAAATTGCTAGAAGAAGAGTTAGGGGATTAATTATCTTTTTAATTGTTCTTTTTTCTATTATTTTAATTTATGATATTTATTTAGTGGTATCAGGATGGGTAAAATGAAAAATAATTATTTAGCATTAGGTGGGCTATTTGCGTGTTTACATGTGATATTTCTTTTAATGAGTAAACTTATCGTGGGCAGTGAACTGCTTTTAGTGCTTTTTTTACCTTTATTATCGACAATATATACTTTTAAGTGTGATAGTAAGTATGTAGTAATGTTTGTTATTTCTAGTGTTTTGGTATGTTCTTTATTTGATGTTGTGAGTACTTTTATTTATATTGTGCCTTCTTTAGTTTGTGGGGTTTTGTATGGTGTTTTGAGGAAGAAAAAGTTTAAAGAATTAGAGTTATTATGTATAAGTAGTGTAGGGCATATTTTTAGTTTGCTATTTTCTTTTTTAGTTATCGCCGGGCTTTTTAAAGAAGTTGATTTTATGGGTATTTTTGCATCTTTATTTGGGGTTAGTGGCAAGGAACTTGTGGTTGTTGCATTGTCTTTTTTGTTTGTTTTAGGGTTTTGTGAAGCTTTTTTAGTGCATATAGTTAGTGATAGTGAGATGGCTAAGTTTGCTGGAAGAGTAGAGAAAAGCGAACGTGTACCTAAATGGTTTTTGTGGGGGCTTATAGTTAGTCTTGTATTGTTTATTGTTTTAGTTTTAGTGGATGTTTTGTATAGTGTATTTGCGATGTTTTTGATAATTGTTTTTTTAGTTCCTTATATTGTTTATGGGATCATGAATTATAAATATAAGATTTTAACTAATATTTTAATTATTGTTAGCATTTTTTTGAGTATTTTAGTTATAAAATTTATTAACCCGTTAAATTATTTAATGATTCCTTTATTTATTTTTAGTCCTTTCGTTATTAATAATTTTGAAGACAATAAAGGAAAAAACTTTTAAAAGTGTGTTAAATGAGATAAAATAATATTGTTGAAGGAGGGAACGGAAAAATGTTAGAGTTTATTAAAATGTTTGGTTTGGGTATTTTATATACGATATTGTTTCCTTTAATGGTTGTTTTTTTTGGTATAGTTTTAGTTTATACTGTTTTAAATTATTTAGTGTTAGAGGTTATTAATTTTGTTGGCTTTTTCTTTGGCAATACATTTACTACGGAGACTGAATTAGAAAAGAAACTTAAGGAAATGCGGATGTCTAAAAAAGAAAATAGTGTAGTAGAGGCATCAGCACAAGTCGTTTATCAGTATGAAAGTAATCCTGAAAGGGTTAACGTTAGTGAGCAGGAAGGTGGAGATAATAAATGAGTTATCTTAATTTTTTAATTCAGTTAACAGAAAAAGATAAACGAATTTTAATAGCACTTTGTATTGTGCTTATTCTTGTTTTTGTTTTAATTGCTTATATTGGTCAAGGTATTAAATCTTTGATGGGGAAATATGCGAAGGGTATTGATGGGTATATGCATGATTTGTGTAGTGCTAAACTTGTTACTACTCCTAGAGAATTTAGAAAAGAAGTTTTTAAGAAAGAAACAAAAGTTTTATATAAAAGGACTAGATGGGTTCTTAGAGTGTTTATTGTGTGTATGGTAGGCTTTTTAATCTATACGTTTGTGGCTAAACCTAGTGGAGAAGATAATCTTTTTGGTTATGTTGGAGAGAGCATTAAAACGGTATTTATTGATTTTGATTGGCCTAGAGGGGAATTTTTTGGGATTAAGAATTTTCCTATAGATTGGCCTTATGTTGCTAAATGGCCTGATCCTGCTTTTACTATTCCAGCGATTATTAGTTATGTGATGTTTATCGTGTGGATTTTCACTTTCTTTGGTTTGTTTACTAGTGTGTTATGTTTTATTGCAAGAATGAATAGGGCTAGGGTGAAATCTGTTGAAGTATTTACTCGTAGTTTGGATAATGCAAATTTTGTAGAGGATCAAGTTAATGGGCAAAAATAAGATTGTTGCTATTTTTACGATTTTTCTTTCTTTTATTCTTTTTGTAGCAATGAAGCCAGGTGATAATCCTGTTATGTTAGTGCGTATTGCTTCAATAGTAGCGGCAATTGTTTTTGTGGGCATGGTTTTGTATACAAGAGTTTTGTGGCGAGTTAAGCCATTTAATAAAATGCATAAAGTTATTGATATTGGTGGTAAATGGCAGGGGCAAATGATTTTAGAAAATGGTGCTAGGTATGAAGTTGAGACGATTATTACGCAATATTTAGATGAAATTAAGATAAAAATACGAACAGATAATTTTTTGAATGATTCTTTAGCTTGTAGGATGTCTACGGATGTACAGGGGACGAAGTTATATGCAGTGTATAAATCAAAGCCTAATGGGAGAGTGGATTCTAAAGATCAAATAGAATATGGGACTTTTATTATTAATTGCGATGAAGATTTTTTAGAGGGAAAGTTTTTTACATCTAGTAAATTATCAGGAAAGTTAGAATTATTTAGGAAATAGGCTTTTTTTCTTGTAATGTGAAAATGGTAATGTTAAAATTATGTTTAAATTGATAGGAGGATTTTTTTATGGGATTGTTTGCTAGAATTTTTGGTAAGAAAAAGAAAGAGTGCAGTTGTGATTGCGGGTGCGAAGCAAAAGAAGAAGTAAAAGAGGAAGTTGTAGAAGAGCCTGTTAAGGAAGAAGTTAAGGAAGAGCCTGCTACTGAAGCTACAGTAGAGAAGGAAACTGCTACAGTTAAGAAACCAACAGCTGCTAAGAAAACGACTACTGCTAAGAAAACAACTACTGCAAAGAAGCCAGCAACTAAAACAAGTTCTACAGGGGCAAAAAAATCAACAGCTAAAAAAGAAAATTAAAGAAAGGATTGTTAATCAATCTTTTTTATTTTGGTTATTGATTTTTTGGTGTATTATTATAAAATATAAGGGGAGTTGATTAATGTGCAGAAGAAGTTAACCCTTAGTAGTGAGGAGATTGTAAATAAGGAATTTTCACTTCAGTATAAAGGATATGTTCCTCAAGAAGTTGATTCTTTTTTAGATGAGGTAGTTAAGAATTTTGAGATTATTGAAGAAATTAGAGATTATTATGAAACTCAAAATAAGGCTTTGCAGAAAACTAATAGTACACTTAGGTCGAAGATAGATGATTTAGAAACAAGGCTTGAGATGGAGAGAAATAAGAATAATTCGATTGAAAAAGTAGATAGTACTTCTAATTTGGATTTAATTAAGAAAATTGCTAAACTAGAGAGTGAATTATTTCAAACTCGTAAGGAGTTAGAAGAAGCTAGAAAATAAAAATATTCAATTCGGATAATCGCTGCTTTTTAGTGAAGTAGAGGAAAGTCCATGCTCGCACTTTCTGTGATGGAAGTAGTGTTTGTGCTAGATTAAAAAATAAGTCTAGATAGTTTGAGCAACTAATGGCGGATCTTAAACCTAAGTCTTTGATATGGTTTAATCCTGAAAGTGCCACAGAGACGAGTTACTAGGAAACTAGTAGGTGGAACGGGTAAACCCCACAAGCGAGAAACCCAAAATTGGTAGGGGAACTTTCTTTAAAGAAACGAATTTAAAGAGGGATGCGTAAGCATAGATAAATGATTATCGATTACAGAACATGGCTTATAGAATTGAATGCTCATTAAAGTCCTTTGGGACTTTTTTTATCACTCTTTAAATAATAGAAGTTGATTGTAAAAATAAAATGAAGTATTATATAAATAGGTGATTACGATGAAAAAAGTTTGGGCTTGCGTTTTGATGATGGTGGTTGGTTTTGTTTGTACACTTTTAAATGATAATAATGTTAAGGCTGCTGAATATAGTTATGAAGCAGGGGAAGTTAAAGAAGTTTATAAGAAAGTGGAGGTTCTTTCTTTTGGTTATGATTATATTACTAAATTTAGTGAAAGTTCAGGTTATTATAATGGTGTTGATGTTTGGGATGGTGAAAGTTTAAAAGATAAAGAATTTTATAGTGCTAGGAGTATTTCAATTGAAATTGATCATTATGATGCGTTTTGGGGAGTTACAAAAGATAATGATTCAGTTAATATTTATAAGTATAATAGTGTTAGAAATGATTTTTCTTCTTTGTTTGTGGAGAGGCGTAATGTAACGGAAACATA
>CALVUJ010000001.1 GCA_944363575.1 uncultured Bacilli bacterium | reverse complement strand
CTCTCCATTATCTTCAACACCGATATAAATAACTCCATCATTTGAATTAAGAAAACTAACTACTTCTTTTTCAAAAGTTTCATTAAAACTTCTTTTTAGTTCAACTGATTCTGTTTCCATATACTTCATTAATACACCATCCTTTCCTATTAATCTTATGTATTAAGTATAACACACAAAACTATTTAAACAAAAAAATACTAATATAAAAATAACATCTTTAATTACTAAAAAAATCCCATAATATTATTTTTATCTTAATAATTATTTTCACCATATTTTATTGAAATTTTGGGTAAGAAGTTGTAGTAAAACCGGCTACACATCAGATTCCGGTTTTAATCTTACTGCCACAGCACAAAGAAATGGTTTGAGATTTATAACTGTCATAATGGATGCAGAAACTTCCAAATCAAGAAATGCCGACACAACCAATCTAATGAACTATGGTTTTAATAACTATAAAGTAGTAACACTATATAAAGCTGGAGAATCAATTACTAATCATACATTTCATAACGCAAAACAGGAAAACACACCAATCATAACAAAAGAAGATGTAACTTATGTAGTAAAGAAAAACGAAGAACCTTCCACCATGAACGTTACTGTAGAAATCACTACTGAAGAAGCACCTATCGACACAGAAAATAAAGTAGGACAAGTAATTATAACTAACCCTAACACAGGCTGGCAAACATCCTTTGATATCTACTCTAAAAACAATGTAGAAAAGCTCAAATTTAAAGATATCTTTATAAATTACTGGAAAGCACTAATTAACTAGTTTTTTACCAAATATCTCATTTATCAAAACCTTATCTTGATTTTATCTTAAATTACTCACATTTTCTAAATATTTCCTTTTTTCGACATTACTTTGTTTTAAAATTTTTTCTTAGGAGGAAAAAATATGAACAAAGAAATGAAATTAGGTGTGATAGATAACACTTTAGTAATTAAATTTATTGGAGATGTAGATAACTTAGTGTGTACATCATATAAAAGTAGACTTGAAACTTTAATAAATGAAAATAAATATAAAAAAGTTATAATGGACTTTTCTAATGTAACTTTTATAGATAGTTCTGGTCTTGGTTTAATACTTGGAAGATACAATCAGCTAAAAAAATATAATGGAAATCTTTACATGTCTGGAGTAAATGCTCAAACAGAAAAGATTTTTAATGTCGCAGGCATTTGGACAATCATGGGGAAATATGATTCAGTAGAACAAGCTTTGAACAAAGTAGGTATCAGCAAATGAACAAAATAGAACTAAAATTTTCCGCAATCATCGAAAACGAACCTTTCGTTAGAACTGCTATCTCTGCTTTCATACTTCCATTAAATCCAACTTTAGATGAATTAAGTGAAGTAAAAACCATTATTTCAGAAGCCGTTTCTAATGCTATCATCCATGGTTACAACTACGATTCAAGCAAAGATGTATACCTAAAAGCCAAAATCACCGAAAACCTACTAGAAGTAACAATACAAGACTATGGAGTAGGTATCGAAAATATTGAACAAGCCTTAAAATCAAGTTTTACTACAAGACCTGATCAAGAACATGCCGGAATGGGTTTCACAATTATGAAAACTTTTTCCGACAAATTTGATGTGAGATCCCAAAAAGACATCGGAACAAGAGTAACAATAACTAAAATCTTTAAAAAGCATTACCAAGAGGTTCAATAATGCTTTCTTTAAAAAATGATAACGCAACCTTACTACTGCGCTATCATAATGGAGAAAAAGAATTAAAAGACCAAATATTACAAAACAACATACCATTAATCTATTCTTTAATTAATCGCTACAAGCACACAAACACTGAAAAAGAAGATTTATTTCAAATCGGTTGCATTGGATTATTAAAAGCTATAGACAATTTTGATCCTACTTTCAACGTTCAGTTTTCTACATATGCTGTTCCCATGATTCTAGGAGAAATAAAAAAACATTTTCGTGATTCTGGACCTGTAAAAGTAAGTAGAAGTTTAAAAGAACTAAGCATATCTATAAACAAAGAAAAAAACAATTATTATACACAAACAGGAAAAGATATAACTTTAGAAGAACTTTCATCTAAACTAAATGTCTCAAAATATGACTTAATCATGGCAATGGAAACAAGCTATATGCCTTCATCCATAGAAGAACCTATCTATGAAAAAGGAGATTCTTGCATAACCTTAGAAGAAACAATAAAAGATGAATCAAATAAAAATTTAATCGATTTATTAACACTTAAAGACAGTTTAAAATTATTAAACGATAAAGAAAAATTATTTGTTAAATTAAGGTATTACCAAGAATTGAATCAACAAACAATTGCAGATAAATTTCATATTTCACAAGTTCAAGTATCCAGATTAGAAAAGAAAATTATTGATAAATTAAAAAAGTGCTTTTAAAGCACTTTTTTATCTATTAGTAGACTTCTTTCTATTTTCCAACATATTCTTCAAAGTTCTATCTAAAAGCATCATTGATCTATAACTTTCTGACTTAATATGAGGGCCTGCAGCATCAAACTTTTCGCCCTTTTTAAAAGAATTTATTCTAGCATCTGCAACTATACATTTTCTATTAAATTCAGTAGCATTAATAATCGATTTTAAATCAAAGCCATGATACTCTAAATCCAAAACAGCCTTAGTAAGAACACTATCACTATCAATAGAATTCATCCTAACAGCTCTTGATGCCACTTCAAAAAGGGAATCATATGGTGTACTATATTGTTCCAGTTCAATAGATAAATCAGAATTTACCTTGTTATATGGAATCCCACTCATCAATTGCTCTATTTCATACAACTTAGACAAGTAGATTAACTCATGAAAAGAGGACCCCTGCTTAATTAAATCATATAAATTTCTAGAAGCTTGATTTCTCATATCTCTATCCATATTTTTATCATTCGCTATACTAAACCATCTATATAAATCATTTTTAACAATAGCATCTAAAATCTTAGAATTTTCTAAATTATATTTTTCAGATTGCATCTCTTTAATTGATGTTTGAGGCAATAATTCTGGAGCTTTTTGTGCATCTTTTCCCCAATATTCTGATGATAGTCCTTTTATAAATTTTATTTGAGATAAATCAATATCGGACATTTCAATCCCCTTAGGAAGAATAATAGCATGAGCAAAATAATTCCCATTTCTTAAATCTCTAGTTGAATACACTTTATTCACATAACCCACTCTAACTAAAACACTTCTACCATCACTCAATTTAGAAAAACAAATCCGATAAGGAGCATCTTCAGGGTTATTTCTATAATCAGCATTATAATCATCACTAGTTAGAGTCCCTTGACTTACACCATTTAAAACCTCTATTTTATGCCTAACTTGCACTTTTACATTCTCATAATCTTTATCTCTATATTTACCAAATAAATTAGGCTTAGCACCTTGCTTTAGCACGCTTTTATAAACCCAATGAGAATCATAATCTCCCCTAAACACTCTAGAGACAAGATTTTGTAGTTCTCTTTCATCATTTTTTACATCTTCTGATAAAGACCAAACCTCAAAACTACCGTGCTTATCATCATGCCCTCCTGCTGTATAAACATATTGGCCTAGTTTACTGTTCTCACTTAACATAATAAACATCCCCTTTTTAGGATTTTATCATTACCATAAAAAATTAACAAGTTTCAAACAAAGAGATTATATGTAAATGTAAATAAATAACAATTAATTCATTTTAGTAAAAGATAATGTCATATAAGTTAGAAAATAGTATCAAAAGTTTATAAATACATCCCCCTAAAAGTTTTTAACAGAATCGAAAAAATCTTTTTCTACTCTCAAAACAAAAACTCCAATACACATATGATTTTATTATAAAACTTCTCTACTTATTGACTTTATAAATCAAAAATTTTATAATAGGAGCAATTCTTTGATTAGGACCAGTATCTAGTACAATTATTATTTAGAGAGAGTAAATGACCCGCTGAAAGTTTACTTATAATAACACTAGTGAATTCACCTATGAGAGCATCTAATAAATGCCGTTAACTGCGTTAAAGTAAATTAAGTGCATAGTATAAACTATGAATAAGGATGGTACCGCGTATATTACGTTCCTTTTTAGGAACGTTTTTTTATTTAAAGGAGGAAAAAAAATGAACGAAGAACAAATAAAAAGCGAATATTTACAAGATATTCAAACAATCACAAATTCTAAAGACTTACTAGAAGTTCGTAACAAGTACTTAAGCAAAAAAGGAAAAGTTAACGAATTAATGCTAAAAATGAAAGAAGTGCCAGCAAACCAAAAAGCTGCTTTCGGACAAATGGTTAACAATCTAAAAAATTATATTAGCGAAGGATTAGACTCATTAAAAAATAAATTAGACCAAGAAGAGTTACAAAGAAAACTAAAAACAGAAGAAATAGACATCACATTACCTGCAACTGAAATAAAAACAGGTTCACCAAATATTTTAGAACATCTAATTGAAGAAATTGAAGAATTATTCATGTCTATGGGTTACGATGTTGTTGATGGTCCAGAACTTGAAGAAGATAAATTCAACTTTGAATTATTAAACATTCCTAAAGGACACCCTGCTAGAGATGCCCAAGACACCTTTTACATCGAAGATGAAAAATTTCTTTTAAGAAGCCAAACTTCTCCAGTTCAAATAAGAACGATGCTATCTAAAAAAGGAACTGAACCTATCAGAATGATTTGTCCAGGAAAAACATACAGAAGAGATGCCGATGATGCAACTCACTCACATCAATTCATGCAAATTGAAGGATTACTTGTAGATAAAAATATTAGTCTATCTGATTTAAAAGGAACTTTTGATGTTTTAGCTAAAAAATTATTCGGAGAAAATTGTGAAACAAGATTTAGACCTAGTTATTATCAATTCACAGAACCTTCTGTAGAAACAGATATAAAATGTTTTGTTTGTCAAGGAAAAGGATGCCCTCTATGTAAAAACACTGGTTGGATTACCGTAAGTGGTGCTGGAATGGTTCACCCTAATGTACTACGAAATTGTGGATATGATCCAAAAGTTTGGAGTGGTTTTGCTTTTGGTTTTGGAGCTGAAAGGTTAGCCATGTTAAAATATGGAATCACCGATATCCGAAAATTTTACCAAACAGATTTAAGAGAATCAGAAACATTCGATAGAAGGGAGAATTAAAATGATAAGTTTAAATTGGGTTAAAGATTATATAGATATAGAAAATGAAGATTTAAATGAACTTGCAGTAAAAGTAACTAAAGCTGGAGTTAATGTAGAAAAAGTTATTAAAAATCACATTGATAATTTAGTTATTGGAGAAGTAAAAGAATGTCGTATGCACCCAAACAGCGATCACTTACACATTTGCATGGTAGATATTGGTAGTAAAGTAACTCAAATCGTATGTGGGGCTCCAAATGTCAAACAAGGTTTAAAAGTACTCGTAGCCTTGCCAGGATGCATTTTACCTGGAAATTTTGAAATAAAAGCTGGAAAAATAAGAGGAGAAGAATCTAATGGAATGATATGTGCGTTATACGAACTTGGTTTAGAAAAGAAAACTGACGAAACATACGCAAAAGGAATTGAAGAACTTTACACCGATTTAAAACCAGGAACAGATGCTAATATATATTTAGGAACAGATGACACTTTATATGAATTAGATGTTCATAAACACCGTAACAATGACTGTTATTATCACATAGGTTTTGCTTATGAAATATCAGCCATACTAAACAAAAAAGTACAACTACCAAAAAGCGATTATAAAACAATAAACGATGATATAAAAAACCATGTTTCACTAAAAGTAGAAACAGAAAAATGCCCATATTATCTAGCTAAAATGGTCAAAAATATACAAATAAAAGAATCACCAGAATTCATTAAAAAACGCCTTATTTCCGCAGGAATGAGACCTATCAACAATGTCGTAGATATCTCTAACTATGTCATGTTAGAGTATGGTCAACCATTACACTTCTTTGACAAAAATAAACTTGGCAACAAAATAGTAGTAAGAACAGCAAAAGAAAACGAAGAAATCATCACCCTTGATGGTAACAAAAGAATTTTAAAAGATAACGACATTGTCATAACTGATGGAAAAAAACCAGTATGTATCGCTGGAGTTATGGGTGGAGAAAACACTGATGTAGATGAAACAACTAAAGATATTGTCATTGAAAGTGCCATTTTTAATTCAACATCTATTAGATACACATCTTCTAGACTGGATTTAAAAAGCGAAGCTTCCATTCGTTATGGAAAAGGATTAAACTTTGAATACACAAACGAAGCTATAAATAGAGCCTGCCACCTATTAGAAAAATACGCAAATGCCCAAATTCTAACAGGAACTTTAACACATGATCTTATTGAAAAAAAAGAAAAAACAGTTTCCTTCAAAACAAAAGAAATAAGTTCATTACTTGGTTTATCACTTAAAGATGAAGATATCATTACGGAATTAAACCGTCTAGATTTCCCATTCACTTTTAAAAACGGGACTTTCAACGCAACTATTCCTAATAGAAGACTAGACATTGATGAAAACGTTAACGACATTGCTGAAGAAATAGGAAGATTATATGGTTACCAAAACCTTACTTCTACTTTACCTACTTTGACAACTAGAAAAGGCACCTATGTTGGAGATGTAAAAATTAGAAAAGAAATATCAAAAAGATTACGAACACTTGGTCTTACAGAAACAAAAACATATACCTTAACAAGTCCTGAAATGGCCAATACCTTCAACTATGAAAATAAAGAACAAATAAAATTACCAAATCCAATGACTATTGATAAATCAGTCATTAGAACTTCCTTACTACCTTCATTAATAAATGTTTACGAATATAATAAAGCTCGAAATATTAAAGACATCTTTATATATGAAATAGCTAAAACATACGATATCAACTACACAGAAGACACAAAAATTGCCCTTCTAGCTAAAGGAAATTATTACACTAATGATTGGCAAAATATCCATAACCATTGTGATTTCTATCTTGTAAAAGGACTAATAGAAAATCTTCTCAATTACCTAGGATTTAAAAATCGTTATTCATTTAAAAAAGAAGAACTACCTCAACTACATCCTGGAATAAGTGCTAAAATTTACTTAGACAGAGAAGAAATAGGAATTATTGGTAAAGTACACCCAATATATAAAAAAGATGATATCTATCTAGCAGAACTTTCACTTACCAAACTATATAACAAACAAATAAAACCATTAAAATTCAAAGAAGCCAATAGATACCCTGAAATGGTTAAAGATATCGCTTTTATCCTAGATGAAAAAATAGATAGTGAAACAATTCGTACACAAATAAAAAAATCTGGCGGTAAATTATTAGATTCATGCAAAGAATTTGATGTTTTTAACAATTTTGCTCAAGGAAAAAAATCAATTGCTTATAAACTAACCTTTAAAGATCCTAATAAAACTCTTGTAGAAGAAGAAGTAATGGTTTTATTCAATAAAATAATTAAAGAAATACAAGAAAAATTTGATGCTCAGTTACGTGGAGATTTATAATATAGTAAACGAGGTGAAATTATGAAAACAAAAACGCCATCTAAAGAGAAAAAAGTTAATGAACCACAAAAAGGATTTGAAGAATTTGCTATCGACCCTGCTGTTTTAGAAGAATTGGACAATATTGAAGAAGATAGTAATGATAATAATCAAGAGTCCACACCTGTTAATGAACAAAAAGATGAAACAGAACTTGAAGTTATAGATAGTGAAATTCAAATTCTTGATGAAAAGTTAAAAAAACAAGCACTTGTTACACCATCTAATGACGAATTTATTAATATTGTTAAAGAAAATATTGGTTTCTGTGCAAAAGAAATAAAAGATGTAAGCGCTACCATGGATAAAATAGAATCACAAAAAGGCACCGAATCTTTTTGGAAAAAAGGAGAAAATATAAAAACTATCTCTAAATACGTTAATAAAATGGCTGATGTTCAACAAAAAACTTTAGATTTGTTGGTAATGTTTTTAGGAGCAAGTGGGAAAATGGCTGAAGACTACGATACTATCCTACAAACAATAGATGAATTAGGAGAAGTAAATGGTGGAGAAGCTGAAGTTTTAAACTATCTTTTAAAAATTAAAAAGATGGTAAAAGAAATTAAGAATAATGATGAAAGATTAAAAGCTATTGTTTTTGATGTTAATAATTTAAAAGATAAAGTAAAAGAACTAGAAGAAAATTATAATGGGAAAATAGTTGTTTACGAAAAAGAAACAAAAATAAACACCAGTAAAATTAATCGTTTAAGAGTTAGATTAAACAATCAATCTTTCTTTATTTTAATTAGTTTCATTCTAATCATTATTTTAGCAATTTTCTTTTATGTAAAGGTAATTAAATAAAATGTTTGTTAAAGCTATTCAAAATATCTCTAGATATACTAGACCCATTTGTTTTGTAGAAAGACTAAATAACGATGATTTAATTAATGGCACAGCAACTTTTTTCTTCATTAACGATGAAGGAGTAGCCTTAACTTGCAAGCATGTTGTATCAACCCTAATTAATTTTCATGAAATAACATCTAAAAAAACCGAAAATCAAGCAATCAAAGAAGCTATCGTTAACTTCCCTAATTGCTACGAAAAAATAAATTCAATACAATATATTTTACATCCACATTATGATCTAGCACTTATTAAGTTCGATGGTATTGGCAAACTTTATGATGGACATTGTACCTTCTTAAAAGATGACTACGATATTAAACAAGGAAAAAGCTTATGTCGATTAGGCTTTTCTTTTCCTGAATTCAACAACTATAAAATAGATGCTAATGATAAATTAGTATTCACTAACCAAGGAAACAAAAACACACCCTTATTTCCAACTGATGGCATTATCACTAGATTAATCACAGATCAAGAAAAGATTTTTGGTATAGAACTATCAACTCCAGGGTTTAAAGGGCAAAGCGGGGCTCCTCTTTTTGATGAAAAAGGATTAGTATATGGCATTCAGTCATTTACTAAACACTATCACATGGGTTTTGATATCGTTAATCAAGAAATAAATATTAAAGATAAAAAAGAAATAGTCAGCAACTTTCCCTTCATACATTTAGGACAATGTGTTCACTTAAATATTATTAAAGATTTTTTAAAGCAAAACAACATAACTTTCTATGAAGAATAATTTAAAATTAACTACACATAATATTTCTAGGTGATATTATGGAAAAAAATGATATGGAACTTGCCAATAAACTAAACATC
Organism: uncultured Bacilli bacterium; assembly: GCA_944363575.1. Lineage (GTDB taxonomy): Bacteria > Bacillota_I > Bacilli_A > RFN20 > DUOF01 > CALVUJ01. The sequence continues at coordinate 87,496 of CALVUJ010000001.1, read as the reverse complement.
GATTTATCAATGGCCATTGAATCAGGAAGTGCTATGGCAGGAAAATTAAAAAACGGAAATTTAAAAAAATACTTATTTTCTCATGTAGAAAAATATGAAGACCTGCAAAAAGAACTTCAAAAAATAGTAAGTACCAATAGCAAAAAACTAAAAAGCACCAACCTTATTTCAAGAGCCTTCTTATGGATGCAAGTACAGTTATCTGCTATACGTAAAAGTGAAGAAAGCGATTATGTAGAATCATTTATAAAAGGCAGTGAAATGGGACTTGAAAGTAGTAATAAACTACTAAATAAATATAATGATGCTGATAAAAAACTAAAAGAAATAGCCTTCAGTTTACAAGCCATGGAAGCAGAAAATATTGATAAATTGAAAGATTATTTAAAGAGAACTGATTATTATTGATTCTCTTTTTTTATAATAGGAAAAATAAAATGTTCTTCTTCATACAACCTACTTCTAAGTTTTTCATCTTTAACACTTGCAAAAGCATAAGTAGCTTGCTTTTCATATTGTAACATCATAAAAGAATTACCTCTAAATTTAGCTAAAACCGGAATAGTTAACTCTTTTCTTATCGACTTTAAGTATTTGCTACCCTTATCATCTACTCCAAGCAACCTAATATAGCTAATACCTTTACTTAAATATTCTTTAGCAAACTCTTTTTTAGTATTAATAATTATATGAATGATTGTTCTCTTAATTCGTGCAAAAGTATACCTTTTAGAAACACATAATGAAATAAACTCCTGCATATTATGGGCTTCTACTATTTTCTTTTTAAACAAGTTTTCAATTCCCTCATCTACTAAATGAATACTTTCTAACTCACTAGCACTCATTGTTAAAAGCTTATATTTCAACAAATCAAAATATTCATCTAAATAAAACTTTTCCATACTATCCAAATCCATTGGACTATATTTTTTTACATCTAATTTATTTTTTAAAGACTCTCTAATCCCTCTAGCACTCACACTATCATCACTTATAAACTCACTATTATAATTATTCTCTCTTTTAATGGTAATAATCTCAATTGGATAATTATTATTCTTAACTTCATTATAATAACACATCCCTAATATATCATTTGGAGTCTCTAACCTAATTTCATCCATTTGCTTAAGAGCCATCGCCATCGCTTTAGGATACGCATATCCTTCATCCATCAAATCACTAACCAAAAAATCTAAATGAGGAGTAAACAAAGAACTTTTAGAATATTTCTCTAAAAAAGCTTTTGTATCACCTGTTTCACTACCAAAACAAATACTATTAACTTTTAAACTATTTAAAATTTCTAAAGCATATTTCGCAAAAACATTAGCGTTCTCAACAGCATATAATGTAGGTAATTCAACTACAACATTTACTCCAGCCTCTAAAGCAGCCCTCACTCTTTCCTGTTTACTAACAATTGCCGGTTCCCCTCTTTGCACAAAATTAGAAGACATAACCCCAATAACTATGTCACATCCGCTTAACTCCCTAGCCATTTTTAAATGTTTCAAATGACCGATATGCAAAGGATTATATTCAATAACAATTCCACACGCCTTCATAAACTCACCTATATAATTGGTGCAAACAATCTTGCTAACCTTTCTAAAATAATCTTTAAAAAATTCTTACTTTTCTTTTGATCATTAAGTAAAACAGACTCTTCTATTTCTTCTTCCACTAATTTCCTATTTTCAATAGCAAATTTTTCATCATATACAATACCATTAATTTCAAAATTCAAACTAAAACTCCTACGATCCATATTAGCACTACCCACACTAACAATCTCATCATCTACTATTAAAACTTTAGAATGCATAAACCCTTTATACGCATAAACCTCAATCCCGCTTTCCATTAATTCTTTCGCATATGATAAAGTTGCCCAATAAACAGGTTTCTTATCTGGTACACCAGGAATAACAACCTTAACTTTTACTCCTGAACTAGCAGCTAACTTCAAACTAACAGTTGTAGCTTCATCTAAAATCAAATACGGAGTCTCAATAAAAATACTTTCTCTAGCATTATTAATCATCTTCAAATAACTATTACGGATATTGCTCTCTTTATAATCAGGACCACTTGCTATTATTTGCATAGTCTTATCCCCCGTACTTTTCGTATCAACATAAAATTTTTGCTTACTCTCTTCATCACTCCAATTTATCTTTTCCTTAGATACAAACAAATAATCTAAAAAAAACTGTAACTGAAGAGAAACAACTCCCCTACCAACAATTCTTAAATGCCTATCACACCATGGCTTTATCTTTTTATCTGACCCAACATACTCCTTACCAATATTCATACCACCTAAATATCCAATTTCTCCATCAATAATAACCATTTTTCGATGATTTCGATGATTAACATACAACTTCAAAAAAATCCTTGAAGGAAAAAACTTTTCTACCTTCCCTCCAGCCTTAATAAGAGGCCTAAAAAATCTCTTAGAAGTTAACTTAGACCCAATATGATCAAAAATTAATCTAACTTCCACACCTTCTTTTGCCTTCTCAATCAAAATATTTAATAACTCTTTTCCATAAAAATCTTTTCTAATAATATAATAAGAAATATTAATTGATTTTTTAGCATTTCTCAAATCTTCAAACAACCTATCATATTTATCACTAGCCTTACTAAAAACCTCAATATCATTATTAAAAGTAATCAAACTCCTTGCTTCAACTGAATTCATTAAAATTAAATCTGTCCATTTATAATTCTTTCTTAATTCCTCATCACTTTGAATATAGCTTATTTGATTATTTATAGCTTCATAATACGTCTTATCATTTGTAATCTTTTCTCTTTCTTTTTTACGAATATTAAATCTAAAAAACTCACCAAAAATAACATACAAAAAAACACCTACATAAGGAACAAAAAACAAAATCAAAGCCCATGCTAAAGTACTTTCAGGCTTCTTTCTTTCAAAAAACAAAACTAACACAATAAAAAAGAAACTAAGAATATAGTTTGTAGCTACAAACCACTGCATACTCACAACCTCCTTACATAACTCTAAGCCCTTTAGGATACAAGTTCTTCAAATACCTTCCATCATCTTTACAAAACCCTAAAGATACTCCTTCAACACACACCAAAACATACCCTTTACTATTCAAAGTATTCAGTGTAAGCCCTTTTAAATAATCATCAACTTCCCTGCTATTATACCTTAAATCAAGACAATTTTTAACATTTTCCTTCTTTAAATATAAAGCCAACGCATGATTAGGCTCAAAACGATTATTTTTAATACTACCTAAATGAAGACCATTTCTAAGAACTCTCCACCCACTTAAATTAAAATAATCTTCTTTAAGCAAATGCAACTCATCACCCATCTTAATAAATAACCCATCTAATTTAACATTTAAAAATTTTTCTTCAAATTCCCTATATATTTCAATATCCTTTCTAAAAGCCGGCTTATTACCACCTTTAACTTCTTTCTCATACTCATCATTACACTTAATCAAACACACAAAATGTCCTTCCCCTTTAAATTTAAAAGGATATAACCTAACTGCACCATCCAAAAAAGACCTAGAAAAATCATCTTTCATCTCAATATTAACTACACTAGCCTTAGTCTTACTAAGCAAATACTTAATAACATCTTCATTCTCTTCCTTAGCAAAAGTACAAGTAGAATACACCATAATTCCACCTTTTTTTAAACACTTATATGCCTTCAATATTAAATCTTTTTGAACCTCTGCCATCCTTAAAGTTTTCTCATAACTCCAATCATCATAAGTCAAACTATTCTTCCTAAACATTCCTTGCCCACTACAAGGAGCATCTAAAATCACCTTATCAAAATACCCCTCAAAGTATTCACTTATCTTCTCAACATTTTCATTCATTACAATAACATTACTTGCACCCATTCTCTCAATATTCTCACTTAAATCTCTAACTCTCTTATTACTCACATCATTACTAACTAATAAACCTGTCTCTTTTAAATAAGAAGCAACTTGACTACTCTTTCCACCAGGTGCAGCACATAAATCTAATACTTTATCCCCTTTTTCTATACCTAATAATTTAACTACCATCATCGCACTAGCATCTTGAATATAATATGCTCCAGCATTATGCAAAGCACACTTACCAAAAGCAAAAACTTCTTTATCATAATAAAAAGCTTCATCAACATATTTATGATTTTCTAAACCATTAAACACACTACAAAACTTATCCTTATCACATTTCAACAAATTTAATCTTAAAGATGTCACCGACTTTTTTTTATACTCTTCCATCATTAAATCAATTTCTTCATCATTTAATATTTTCTTTAAATATGTAATATAATCCATTTTCTTCTTCCTTTTCATCATAATGATACCAAAATAATGTTATAATTGAAATGATGGAGGTCATTTTATGAATATTGTCGACATAATTATCAAAAAAAGAAACAAAAAAGAATTAAATGAAGAAGAAATAAAATATTTTATAAAAGGATATTGTAATGAAGAAATAAAAGATTATCAAGCAAGTAGTTTTTTAATGGCTTGTTTTATAAATGGTTTAAATGATGATGAAACTTATTATTTAACTAAGGCTATTATTGAAAGTGGGGAAACTTTAAATTTAGAAGATATAGATGGTATAACGGTAGATAAGCATTCAACTGGTGGTGTGGGAGATAAAACATCTTTAGTACTTGTTCCTTTACTTGCCTCTTTAGATGTAAAAGTATTAAAAATGTCAGGAAGAGGTTTAGGACATACCGGTGGCACTATTGATAAACTAGATTCAATTCCTGAATTTAAAACGGAACTAAAAAAAGAACAATTTCTAAAACAAGTTAATGAAATAGGTTGTTGTTTAGTATCCCAAAGTAAAGAAATTGCCCTGGCAGATAAAAAACTTTATGCCTTAAGAGACGTTACAGGCACTATTGATAACATATCACTAATCGCTTCTTCAATCATGTCTAAAAAGATTGCTCTAAATACGGATATTATCTGTTTAGATGTAAAAGTTGGAAATGGAGCTTTTTTCAAAGATTTAAAAACAGCTATCAAAGCTAGCGAACTAATGATAAAAATAGGAAATAGATTCAATAAAAAAGTAAGTGCTGTAATAAGTTCTATGGATCAGCCGTTAGGAAATGCAATTGGTAATTCCCTAGAGGTAAATGAAGCTATTGATACTTTAAGAGGAAATGGTCCTAAAGATCTTGAAGAAACTTGTATTGAACTAGCTTATCAAATATTAAAACAAACAAACAAATATGACATAAAAAATTTAAAGGAAATAATAAAAACTAACCTTCACAACAATAAAGCTTATAATAAGTTTATAGAATTAGTAGAGCACCAAAACGGAAAACTACCTTTACCTATTAATAAAAACTTAATTAAAACAAATATAACTTCTAATACTGAAGGTTATATATATCAAATAAACACTTATGAATTAGGAAAAGCTCTTGTAGAACTAGGTGGAGGGAGAAAATATAAAGAACAAGAAATAAACTATGATGTAGGAATGATTGTTAAATTAAAAATAAATGATTATGTAAAAAAAGGAGATACTATCCTAGAAGTATACAGCACATCTCCTCTTTCTAAAGATTTTAAAAATAATTTATTATCATTATTCACAATCAAAAACACCAAAAATCATAAATTAAAAAATATTTATAAAGTATTATAACTTGTCTTCTTTTTCTTTCACTTCAGCCATTAATTTACCTAATTCATATTGCAAATTTTTACTTTCCATCTCTAATTTTGCATTCTTAGCTCTAAGTTTTGTACTATTTATAACAAAATAAATATTAATTAATACTGAAATGATTATAATACACAATAAAACATAAATCACTATAACACCTCGCTATAACACTATAATTATCACCTTTTTTACCTAAAATTACTATATTTTCATTTATAATTTTTCTAATAAAAAAAAGTTTTATTATGCTTAACACAAAAAAACTTTTTTAATCTTATAATTTTTACCTTCTATTATTTAATATCTATAAAATATGTTCGTATCGCTTCTTTAATTTCTTCTAATTCATGCTTATTAGAAGGCTCTCTAATTAAAAGAGAAGTAGAAGGATCATATACAGCACTATATAATTTTAAATTTCCATTTTTATCTACCGTCATATCTGTATAAACAACAAAATGTTGAGTACCTTTAAAAGTCATAACAGCAGTATATTCTAATTTTTTATTATTTCCATCTATACCATAAACCTTCATTTTATCTTTTCCCCTTTGTAATATTAGATACAGCACCTAAATTTAAAGATTCATTCTTACCAAGAATAGCTCCACCTATTATCCTAGCATCTGGATCAACTTCTTTAACTTTATTCAAAATTTCTTCTTTACTACTACTATTATCCAAACCTAGTTTATCCAAGTCTTCCTTACTCTTAATTACACCAGACTTTAAGCAAAGATAGAAATCCCCACCTTTATCTCGAGGTAATTTAACGAGAGATAAATAAACATTATGAACATCATCTTTCTCTACTTGTTCTTCTTCAACTTCATCTGACTTTGCCTCTACCTTTTCAGTATCACGAGTATCATTTTTGTTTTCTTCAACATTCTTAGCCGTTTTTTCTTCTACTACATCTTTTTTCTCATCAACAGTCTGCTTTTTATCCTCTTCTAGTTGCTTATCTTTTTTCCTATCAACAACAGGCTGCGAAGTCTCATCAGACCTAGACCTTGCATTTTCTCTTCTTCTATTTCTTGCATTCGCTATAATACTAGCAATAGTTCCAATAGTAAGCGTCCCTAAAAACGCTATTCCAAATATTGCTAAAATTACTAAGAAAACCATATTATCACCTACCTACGTCCTTGCTTAGTACTTTCTTTTTGTACATTTGATTTAACAAACTCAGTACCATTTCGTGACGCCTCTTGTGACAATTCTTCATTCCTAGTTTCTAGTTGTTCCATCTCTTCTACTCTATCTTGAGTTCTATTTCTTTCTCTACTCCTTGATTTAGATTTCCCACGTGAAGAAATAAGCTTCTTGATACCTTTAACAGTAGGCACACCAACACCAACACCAGCACCAATTGCAACAGTATACGCAACTGCTGTTCTAAGGAATATCAAAGAACCTGTAAGCAAAAACCCTCCACCTACAACCAAAGCCACGAAAAGCAAAGCCAAACCAGCAATCAAAAATGGTTTTTTACTTCTTTTTGTCTTTTTTTCTTTTTTATTTTTCGCCATCATAATTACCCCTTCTCTTTATAAACTAATTCTATTATAACATGTTACAAACAAAATTCAACAAATTTTTCATTTGCAAACACCGCACATGGTCATCTTACGATGTTTTCCAAAGATAAATAATCATCTCCTTGTAATTTATTTAAGATTATCTCAAACAATCAATTTTCTATAACTAATGTAAAAGGCCCGTCATTTACCAAACTAACTTGCATATGAACACCAAAAACCCCTTTCTCTACTTCAAATCCATTTTCAACTAATCGATCATTAAATAGTTCATACAATCTAATTGCCTCTTCTTTATTGCCCGCTCTAACAAAACTTGGCCTATTACCTTCACTAACACTAGCGCACAAAGTGAATTGTGAAACTGATAAAATACTTCCTTTAACATCCTTTAAACATAAATTCGTTTTCCCATTCTCGTCAGGAAAAACCCTAAGTTTACTTATTTTATCAGCCATTTTTAGAACTTTCTCATCCGTATCATCATCATAAACACCCACTAATAAAAGATAGCCTTTACCAATACTAGCAACAACTTTCTCCATTATTTCCACTTTACTATAATCAACAACCTGTAAAACAACACGCATTATCATCACCATTTTTAGTTTACTAATAACCTAAATTATTTACAAGTTTTACTAATTATCTTTATAATAAAATATGTATTGGAGTGACTTAAATGAACAAAGAACCACTAGCATATCGCCTTAGACCCACAACACTTGAAGAAGTATATGGTCAAGAGCATTTAACTGATGAAAACGGATTTATAAAAAGATGTCTAGATAATAAAACTATCTTTTCAATGATTTTTTATGGTAACCCTGGATGTGGAAAAACAACACTCGCTACCATTATAGCCCAAAGTTTAAATATCCATTATCGCTTTTTAAACGCTACCACATCTAATAAAAAGGATATGGAAATCATTGTTGAAGAAGCTAAAATGTATGGACATTTAATTGTTATCATTGATGAAGTACATCGTCTAAACAAAGACAAACAAGATTACTTATTATCATATCTTGAAAGTGGAATCATAACCCTAATAGGTGCTACTACTGCTAACCCGTATCACGCTATAAACCCTGCAATTAGATCTAGATGTCACATACTTGAAGTAAAATCATTAAATGAAGAAGCTATTATAAAAATATTAAAAAATGCCTTACTCAATCCAAAAGGCTTAAATAATGAATATACTTGTGAAGAAGATGTTTTAAAAATACTAGCAAGACAAAGCAATGGAGATGTACGCTATGCCCTAAATAATTTAGAAGTTTTATCAATAACTTGTAAAAATAAACAAATAACCATTGAAGATTTAAAAAGAAATGTTCGCATTCCTAATTACATGTTTGATAAAAATGAAGATGGTTACTACAATTCTTTAAGTGCATTACAAAAATCTATTCGTGGAAGTGATGTTAATGCAGCTTTATTTTATCTAGCTAGATTATGTGAAGCAGAAGATTTAATATCTTTAGAAAGAAGATTATTAGTAATTGCTTATGAAGATATTGGTTTAGCTAACCCTAGTGCCGTTGATAGAACTTTCAATGCTCTAGAAACTGCCAAAAAAGTAGGATTCCCTGAAGCTGTCATTCCCTTATCTTTTGCGGTTATCGACTTAGCTTTATCACCAAAATCAAAAAGTGCCTACTTATCTATTCATAAAGCACTTGATCTATACAAACAAAAACCTTTAGATATGCCAGATTACTTGCACTTAACTCCTACTAACTTAAAAGAAAATCAAAAATATCCATATGATAAACCTGAAGCATGGATAAAAATAGCTTACATGCCTTATGCTTTAAGAAAAGAAAAATTATATGAATATGCCACTAGTGGCAACTATGAAAAAGCTCTTGTAGATAACTATCTAAAAATATCTAAAATTGAAAGAACCTACAATCTAGAAGAAATAAACAAATAATATCAAACAAAAATCAAATAAAAAACAATATCTCACTTATTATCTTATTTTTCCAACAATACATTTAACATCCTTTCTAAGCTTTTCACCATTTTTCATGTAGTCAGCATAAAAAGACTCCGCAACTTCCGGTGGCATAACTGGAAGATTTGGAATATCGCTAATCTCAATAAGTGTAGGAACATAAACTCCATTATTTCTATTTTCTTGAAATTCTTCACCCTTTCCTGTACCAAATTCACCAGATATCCACTCAGCTGTATAAAAATGTTCAATACTATTTTGATTTTCATATGTATATTTTTTACCAATTGGTCGTATAACTAGACCAAACTCTTCTAACACTTCTCTTTTTACACACTCTTCTTCCGTTTCATTTTCCTCTATTCCACCACCAGGAAAAGTGTAAAAAACTCTCTCTTGCCTTTCTCGATACATTGAAACAAGTTTCCCTTCTTTAATTATTATCGCTCTTACGCGAATTCTTTTTTCAGCCATAACACATCATCCTTTTAAACATGAAACACATTAAATGTATTATAAAACACACCTATATTTAAATCAAACAATTTAAAATACTTTTCAGTTTACACTTGGTCTAAAAACAACCTTCAAAAACTCATCATAATTAAAAGGAAGTAATGGATACATATATGGCACTCCTAGTGTTTTTATAGCACACAAACACACAACCAATCCTGTAAAACCAATAATAAAGCCCGTTGCCCCTAAAAAACCAACCATTAAAATTAACATTAGTTTTATTAACTTATTTGCTAAAGATAACTCATATGAAGGAGTAGCAAACCCTCCAATTGATGAAATAGAACAATATAGTAATATTTCTGGAACAAATAACCCTATGTCTACCGCCATCTGTCCAAGTATCAAAGTAGCAATTAACCCCATCGCACTAGACAAATGATTTGGAGTATGAATTGTAGCAATTCTTAATAACTCAATCGTTAACTCCACTACAATAATTTGAACTAACACTGGTACTGGAGACTCGCTACTAATCTTCACAAAAAAATTACTCGTAAAACTTTCATTATTTAAAGTAAGCATCCATAAAGGAACTAAAAACAACGAAATTAAAATAGCAAAATAACGCAAAACACGAATAAAAGTACCTACAATTGGAACTTGACGATATTCTTCAATATGCTTAGTATGCTCAAACAACGTTGTCGGAGTAATAATCACACTTGATGAAGTATCAACAATAATGGCAATATGCCCTTTCAAAAGATGTGCCGCTACAATATCTGGTCTCTCACTATACCTAACTAATGGAAAAGGATTAAAATTTTGCCTAAATATTTTTTCCTCTAAAGCCCTATCAGACATAACTAACCCATCAACTTTCAATTTCTTTATCTTTTCAATAATTTTCTTTAAACTATCTTTATTTACCTTATTATCTAAATAACTAACCACAATATCCGTATGTGAATTATCCCCCACTTTAAAAATTTCACACCTAAAATATTCACTTCTAATTCTTCTTCTAAGTAACCCAACATTTGTAATAATATTCTCATTAAAGCCATCCTTACTACCTCTAATAGTCTTCTCCGTCGCCGGTTCATCTATGCTCCTACTAGGATAATTCCTCGTCTCAACAACATAAATCTTATCTTCAAATAATAAAATACTCATTCCACTACTAATAGCTAAAAAAGCCTTATAAACATCCTTCTCTACCTCAATTGAGCCACTACTTATTTGTCTATCTAATTCATCTTTATTATTAGATAATAACAAAGAAACATCTAATTCATTAACTCTCTCACCATCAGCTAAACTAGATAAAAAATAAAGAATAACCTTAACATCTTTCCCAATTTCTCTTCTAATAACATCAAAATTAGTATTTAAATTTAATAAAGAAGCAAGTTTTTCATCCGTTTCATTAACAAAATTCATGACTTAGGTTTAAAAATAAGTGCTATTAAAAAAGCAAACAAAATCGCACTAGTAATACCAACCGAAGTCATATTAAATAACCCCGATGCTACTCCAAGTAAAGTACCCTCATTTCTCATCGATTCATTTGCCGCATGCATCAAAGAATGACCAAAACTAGTAATAGGTAAACTTGCTCCTACTCTTGAAACCTTTAATAGTTTATCATACAAACCAAACACATCTAAAAAAGAACCTATAACAACAAATAAACTAGTAATATGCCCAGGTGTTAATTTACTGTTATCGTAAATTATTTGTCCTATCATACAAATAAAACCACACACTAAAAAAGACAATAAATAATTCACTCTAACACCTCCAAGCTTACCGCATGAGCAATGCACGGTATCGTTTCTTTTTGTTGAATTAAAGTTGGAGACAACAAAGCACCAGTTGCTACTATTAAAACTTTCTTTAATTCTTTTTTACGCATCTTATCTAAAATATATCCATATGTAGTAAGGGCGCAACAAGCACATCCACTACCACCTGCAAATACATGTTGCTTCTGCCTATCATAAATAATCAAACCACAATCATCATAATTATTTAATTCTATATTATCCTTTTTAAATAACTCTAAAATGATTCTTTTCCCATAGGTAGATAAATCACCCGTTAAAATTAAATCATAATAACTAGGATCTCTATTCATATCTTTAAAATGTTTCTTCAAAGTATCATATGCTGCTGGAGCCATTGCTACTCCCATATTATTCGCATCATTAACTTCATAGTCTACAACTTCTCCAATTGTCGCACTAGTCACTTTAATATCACTAATAATATTACTAACGATTATTGCTCCTGCTCCTGTCGCTGTATAAGTTGTCGTATCAGGTTTTTGCACCCCATACTCCGTTGGATAACGATATTGCCTCTCGGCTGTCGCATTATGTGAAGAAGTAAAAGCTAAAGCCTTATTAGCATACCCTGCATTAACATAACTAGAAGCTAATCCTAACGTTAACATTGAAGAAGAACAAGCCCCATAAGTACCTATTAAAGGAATCTTATAATCTCTAGAAACATAAGTTGATGAAGTAATTTGATTTAATAAATCTCCTCCAAACATAATATCAATATCTTTATCCCTTAAACCTGTTTTCTTAAAAACTAAATCAATACTATCTTTTAAAAGTTTTTGCTCTGCTTGTTCAAAAGTTTTACTCTCACAATATAAATCATCATAAGTTTTATCAAAATAATCTCTTAAAGGACCTTCTTTCTCAACAGGACCTCCAGTAATTGCACTACCTACTACATACACATTATCAAACTTAATAGTATTCACTATAATGCACCACCAATCAATAAGGCAAAATACCTAATTATCCCTAAAATATAGGCACTTACAATACCATAAGTAATTACACTACCCGCTAACTTAAACATATTTGAACCTATTCCATAAATTAACCCCTCGCTCTTACTCTCTAATGCACTAGAAGTTAAAGCATTAGCAAACCCTGATATAGGAATAAACGAACCTGCCCCCATTTTCTGTGCCAACTTATCAAACAAGCCTAACCCCGTTAAAAGAGTAGTTACAAAAATAATAAAAACAAGCATTAAAGATATCGAATCACTCTCGTTAATATCTAATGCTAAATGAAAAAAATCATAGACTGCTTGCCCAATAATAGCCACTAATCCACCACTAATAAAAGCCATCAAAGCTCTACCTAACTTATCTTTTTTATCTTCTGTTTTCTTAACAATATCCTTAAATCTTTGCTTATTATTCATAAACATTCTCCATTCTTAATTATTATTTGTAAGAATAGAAAATCAATACTATTTATTACATAAAATATAACCCTAATAAATGCAAAGGATAAAATACATAAAACAAATATTTCAAATTATATTTACCTTTCTTACCATTATCTAAATAAAATAAAGGAAGAACTAAAAAAACACCCATACTAATCAAAAAAACTAATATATCCTTTTCTAAAAGAAAACTACCAACCATAAATAAAAACCAACTTAAACTATAACTAACATACAACCACTTACTATCTTTAAAATAGTAACAAACCCATACTATTATCATACCTATAAACTTATAATCACAAAAATAAGTCAATCCAAAACATAACACAACCAAAAGCACTTTCCATATTTTATTATTCACACTATTCAAAATACACAAAGATAAAAAACTCAAAAATAAAGTAAATAAAACATTGTAATTATCATACATAAATATTGTATTTTCTATAAATAATGAATATGGAATTTGTGAAATAATAGCAAATGCTAACAATCTTCCACCATACTTAACCCTATTTTTAGTATAACAATACCCCTTAGCTAAACTATAAAACATAACAGGTGCTGCTATTCTTCCTATAAAACGCAACAAAAAGTACCAATATACATTACTCACAAACTTCAAAGCCACATGATCAATAACCATTGATATAATAGCTATCATTTTCAAACTATTACTATTAAGAATTTTTTTCATATTTTTCTCCAACAAACCTTGTAAAATCACCACTACTCAAAACAACTAACTCATTAATAGCCCTACTACAAGCAACATAAAAATAATTCCTATCTATATCTAAACTATAATTCTTACTATTAGCTTCATAAACAACAACCTTATCAAACTCTAAACCCTTAACAACACTAATCCAACCAATGACACAACCTCTAATGACACTCTTACTCTTAGGATTTAACAAATGAACATTAAACTCTTTCTTTAATATTAAATGTAATTTACTAGCCATCTTTTTACTCTTACAAACAATAACAAGACTCTTACCACCATAATTTTTAATAATCTCTTTTAAATAATTTATCTCTTCTTCTTCCTTACTAAACAAATTAAACTCTATTTCTTTACCCTCTCTATTAACACTATTAACACCCTTATTACTAACAATTGTTTGCAAAAAATCAAAAATCTGTTTCGTAGAACGATATGCATTATTTAACTCTACAATTGAATACCTATCATAAATATCTTTGTACTCTTGTAAAAATAATTTTTGATTAAAATCACCTACTAAAGTCTTATTACACCCAAAAACCGTATCTACAACAACCCTCTCAAAAATATTCAAATCTTGATATTCATCTACTAATAAATGATTATATTTACTAAACAAATTACACTTCTTAAAAAAGATTTTAATATAACATAAAAGAAAACTATGCTCATAACCAATAACCCCACGATGAACAACTTCCCCTTCATAACTAACACTCTTTAAAAACTCTTCATATATTTCAAAATAATTAACTTCAGGCAATAATTTATCTAAAAAAGTATTCATAACAACAAGTACATTTTTATTAACTTTCTTCTCATTACTAACCTTATCTTTTAAATACTCAAAAATAAATTTCTTTCTCTCACTATATGTCCTCTTGCTAAACTTATCAAAATATAACTCCTTAAATAACTCACTTTTAAAAACAAGATTACCTATCTTTAACCCTAACTTATCACTAAAAAGTTCCTTCATCTTATTATCCAAAAAAACATTTAACTTCTCATAATATTTATCAAAATCCATTTCTTTTTTCCTGGATATAATCTTCTCTAAATAATCTAGCTTATTTTCTATTCTCCATTTCTTTTTATATAACTCTGACTTTAAAATTGTTTTGGCAATATCATTTAAAGTTAAAGTAACAACGTTATCTTCCCCAAGCTCCGGTAAAACCCCTTTAATATAATTATAAAAAAGTTCATTTGGAGTAATAAAACAAATCTTGTTTACGTCATATTTTAAAGAATCTTTATAAACTAAATAAGCGATACGATGTAAAGCAATAGAAGTCTTCCCACTACCTGCAACCCCAAGCACTAACACATCATTATTCTCTTTATATCTAATTGCCCTATTTTGCTCTTTTTGGATAGTTGTAACAATGTTTTTCATTACTGAATCATCATTCTTCTCTAACACATCAATTAGTAATTCATCACTAACATTCATTCCCATTTCTACATACTTTTTTAGTTCACCATTTTCAAACTTATACTGTCTTTTTAAAGTAATATTCCCTTCAATCTTACCCGAAGGAGAATCATAACTAGCCTTACCCATTACATCTTCATAATATAAATTGGCAATTGGACTTCTCCAATCATTAATAACAATCTCATTATTTTCCATAATTGTTTCAATACCAAAATAATAAGCATTGTCTCCCCATTCATTTTCAAAATCAATTCTCCCAAAATATGGCTTATCCTTCATTAAAATATATCTATTCAATTGACGATTAACTAAATTACTAATAGCTCTAGCATTATTAACACCCAACATCATATCAAGTTTATCTGCTTCATTTTCAATAAATATCGATGGATTCTCCTTACGAAAAGTATCAATAGCCTCTTGAATCTCTTTCTCCTTCTCATAACTTATCTCTTTATTCTCATTTATTCTTCTTTCAATAACTGCAATCACATACCTAGCATGTTTCTTCTCATCAATATCAACCATAACTAATCACCTACAAAGACCTTTTCAATTTCTTTAAAAGACACAACACCTTCCCTAATAAGCTCGATTTTATTATCAATTATTTTAACGATTGTTGAACTAACTTTACCAACTTTACTCCCTATTATAACCATATCAATCTTCCCATCAAACTCATCTATAATCTGCATTATATCATTACTAATTTTATCCCCTGATATATTCGCACTTGTAAGCATAAGAGGTTTATCTAACTTAGCAATAATTCTATTAATTATCTCATTATTAATCATTCTAATTGCTATTGTATCTTCACTTCCCTTTCTCTTTAAAACTAATGTAACGGGTCCAGGAAAATACCTTTGTAATCTTTTTAAAGTAACCTTATCAATTTCACAAATATCTAATAATCTTTCATATGTATCCACTACTAAAGGCAACTTCTTATCTAAATTTCTTTTCTTAATTTCATATATTTTCTCTTGCGCCCTTACACTTCCACTAGAAACAGCTAACCCATATACCGTATCCGTAGGCACCAATATAATCCCATCATCTTTTAAAACACTCACAGCTTCCTCAATAATCTTATTATTGTAATCTTCCTTACGCATAAAAAAACCTACCTTTTAAATCTTTATTGCCGTTTAAAAAATCTCTAGCTAGCATTCTCTTTTTACCTGCTACTTGTAACTCCTTAATAGCAATCCCACCATCACTAACTTTCACAATAAAACAATCTTTTAATACTTCAACAATCTCACCACATTTACCCTCATATTTTTTACTAACTTCATCACTATCGTAGATCTTCATACTTACCCCATCAAGTACACTATATGCCCCTGGAACTGAATTAAAAGCCCTTATTTTATTATATATATTTCTCTTATTATCTTTCCAATCAATAATTTCTTCTTCTCTTTTAATGGAAGGTGCAAAAGTAACTTCTTCTTCATTTTGCTCTACTCCTACAATTTCTCCTTTAATATAAGAAGGCAATGTTTCTATTAACAAATCACTTGCTACTTTCTCCATCTTCTTAAATAAACTATCGCCAGTATCCTTATTATCAATAAGAATTTCCTTACTAGCAAACATCTGCCCTGCATCCATCTTCTTAACCATTTCCATGATTGTAACTCCCGTTACCTTATAATCTTGTAAAATAGCATACTGAATAGGAGCGGCCCCCCTTAACTTAGGAAGCAATGAACCATGCACATTTATGCACTTTAAAAAAGGTATTTTTAAAACTTCTTCTGGAACAAGTTGTCCATATGCACACGTTATTATTAAATCTGGATTTTTTTCTTTAATCCAATCATAATCTTTTCTTATATTTTCAGGTTGAAAGACATCAATATCATTAGCTAAAGCAATCTTCTTCGTAAAAGGGCTCTCTAAAATTTTTTTTCTTCCTACTTCCTTATCACTTTGACAAACAAGCCCTACAACATTCCACCCATCATTTAACAAAGCCTGCAAAACACCACCTGAAAACTCAGTGGTTCCCATATAAACAATTTTAATATCTTTCTTATCCACGCCTTATCACCATTATTTATTATAACAAAATAAAACTCATCATAAAATATTTATCAATTAATAACTTTCCTTAAAAACCGAATTCCAATTTCAAACATACTATTTAAACCATTAACAAGTGCATTAGCAATCTTACAATTAACTTTAGAAATAAAATTAGAGTTACTTTCTTCACTTACTTCAACATTATCAATAACCCCATCACTAACAATCTCTCCACTCTCTACTGCACCTTCAAACTCCACAATCACATTCTCTACACTACCATTACTACTAGGAATAAAAATAGAAATACCAAGCAATACAAGCAAAATAACAATTCCACCTTCAAGCAGTATCCTTCCCATAACTTTTCTCCTTTATTTTCCTAGCCTAATATACAAAAAGTTTACATAAAAATATGTCGAACTTTCTTATTATAGTAAAAAAGTTACATCATGTAAGGCTTCATTAATAGAATTACCAATAACATAAGCTATATTTTTCATATCTTCATCAATTTGTTTAGGAGTTAAAATCATATTTAAACCCTTTTCTTCTAAGATATCTGCAATAATCTGATGCTTATTTTCATCTTTAAAAAGCGAATTTTTTAAAGGTATTTCACCATAAATTTTTTCTATAAAATCAATCGTTTCACTAACAATACTCGTTGAAGCCACTACTGTTGCTACCCCAATTGCAATACATGGAACACCTAAATATTCCTCGTTCATTGGCTTACGATTGTTACCTACTCCACTTCCAGGTTCAATCCCCGTATCGCATAACTGAATAACTCTATTAACCCTAGTGATACTTCTAGAAGCTAAAGCATCGACAAAAATAATAATATCAGGATTATAAAAATCTACAACTGATTTTACAATATCGGCCGTTTCTAAACCAGTCTTCCCCATAACTCCTGGTACTAGTAAAGAAACACATTTAGTACCCTCTTTAATACTTTCTGGATCAAACTCAAAAATATGGCTCGTAACAATAACTTCATCCGCACTCATCGGCCCTAAAGCATCAGCCATAAAATTCTCATTACCAAGTCCTACTACCAAAACTTTCTCAAAAGAATACTTCTTTAACATTTCTTTTAAATTATCCACTAAAACTTCTTTAACTATATCTTTATTCTTCCTATCCTCTACATTATTAAACTCAATAGAAACATAATCTCCTTTTTTCTTATTAAAAGAATTACTATCCTTATGAATAGTAATATAACTAATACTAACATCCTCATATTTCTTATTAACTACACTATATTCATCATTTTTACTAGAATTAACAATTTCATCTGCTAAATCCGTACGCATTGCAAACCTAGATAAGTCTATTTCTTTATTCATTAAATTTCACCTAAACTTATTATTTGCAAATTATCTACAAGCATTCAACAAAAATAATTCAAACCCTATAAATCGATCAATATCTCCACTCTTAATCATAATATCTAAATTAGAAAGTTCTTCTAATAACATTTTCAAATCATTCTTACTTGTTCTATACACTTTCTCTAATGCTAATTTAACCCGATATGGATGACAAGATAATTCATTAGCAATATTTCCCTCAGTATACCCATTATCCTTCAAAACCATTACCTGATATAAAAACCTGACTTGACTTGCTACTAAAGATATTAAAGTAATTGGCTCACAATTATTAGTCCTTAAATCATTATAAACCCTAAATGCTACATCTTCTTTCTTATTGAAAATCCCATCAATCATCTCAAAAACATTATCCTCTAACTTCTTAGAAACCATTAATTTAATATCTTTAAGATCTAACTCATTTTTATAACAACTAAGTTTATCTATTTCATTACTAATAAGATACATATCATCATTACACCTATTAATAAACTCCTCTAAACCATCACTAGTAATACTTAACCCTTTCTTATCAAACATCTGTTTTACAATTCTTGGTAAATCTTTTTTATTAACATTATCTAAAGCATAAATCTTTGAAATCTCTTTAATCTTTTTAACTAAAGCCTTCTTATCATCTAATTTATTTGTAACAACACTAAAAACAAGTGTAACACTATCATTTTGCCTATCTAAATATTCCTCCAACTCATTAAAAGATTGTTCAAAATCTAATTTAGGACTACTATTAGTTAAAAAATAAGCATTCTTAACTACTACAACTTTCTTATCAGACATAAAAGGCAAAGTTTCTGCATCATTAACAATCTCATATAAAGGTGTCTTACAACCATCAAACACTACCAAATTAAAATCATCTATTTCTTTTAAAGTCTCCTTAGCTAACTTATTAACTAATTTATCAACCATTAACTCTTGCTCACCAAATACTAAATAAATCATTTACGTCACCTCCTTAGATTATAACACACTACTTAAAATAATCTATAAAACGAAACTTAAATATCTTCCCAAATCCTATATCATTATGCTTATCAGTCCTTAAAATTACATATCCACTACTCTTTAATCTCTCTATAACACTTTCATGTGGATGCCCATAAATATTATTTTCTCCTACACTAATAACAGCAAACTTACCTTTCATTCTTTTCAAAAACTCCTCACTACTAGAATCCTTAGACCCATGATGTCCAATCTTTAAAACATCAACCTTGCTAACATCTATCCTTTTCTCTACTTCGCTCGTTACATCTCCCATTAAAAGTAAATAATAACCTGCATACTCCCCATATAAAACAATACTCCCATCATTATCCCGACGATCACTAACATTCAAATTCATGAAAACTTTTAAACCAATGTTAACTCTCTCCACTAACGAACTATTTATTACTTCTTCAACAACCATATTTTCCTTCAAACTATCCAAAGCCCCATTATGATCATAATCATCATGACTAATAATAATTTTATTTATTTTATCAATCCCTTTACTCTCTAAAAAAGGTATAATCTCTCTTTTCGCTACATCTCGATACTTGCTACCACCAGTATCCACTAACACAACACTCTTACTATTAGGAACCAAAAACACCACACAATCACCCTGCCCAACATTTAAAAAATAAACCATCTCTCTTCCAACCAAAATAGGTTTAAAATACTGATAGTTTAATAGTAAAAAAATTAGCACCATCCAAACATATCTCTTTTTACTTTTTCTTTCCTTCAATATTAAAAAGAATAGTAAAAAAAGATAATAAACAATAA
Source organism: uncultured Bacilli bacterium (assembly GCA_944363575.1). Classification (GTDB taxonomy): domain Bacteria; phylum Bacillota_I; class Bacilli_A; order RFN20; family DUOF01; genus CALVUJ01. Next base: position 67,152 of record CALVUJ010000001.1, on the reverse strand, counting down.
CAAAAACAACACTAGGTTTACCAAATACTAAAATAAAATTAAAATTGTCTAAAAAAGAAAATAACTTCCAAAAACACTCAATAACTAACTCATACAATAAATAAAACTTGTTTAAAAACAAAAAAATAAATGAAAAAACATACAAAAAAGAAATAGGAACACTCAAAACAATTGAAAAGAATAAAGTACTCAAATTAAGTTTGTAATAGAACAACAATATAAGAGGAATATTAACTAAATAAATATAAAAAGATAAAATGATTTTTCTCTTAGTATAAAGATTAAAAATTTCTAAAACAAATGTTGTTAAAAAAGAAAAAATAAAACTATAAGAAAACATAACCCCAGGATTAATAACAATAAAAACACTACCAATTAAACTAAGAATATCATTCTTACTTAATTCAAAATCTAATTTATAATTAATAATTTTAAAAAGCTTATATAAAAAAGCACGATAACTAGAAACACTAAAATTTAATAAATATAAATAAAAACTAATAATTGCATATCCAACAAAATGATTATGAAATATTTTCTTAAAAAAAGCTAATAAAAGACTAATATGAAAACCAGATACTGCAATTAAATATGTTAAAGAATAAAGAGAAAAAGTATTGTAAAAATCTTGATTATACTCATCACTTATATTAAATAAAATTAATTTTAAATAACTCTTAGAATTCTCCTTCTTATCCTTAAGTAAAAAATCCATCATACTTTGCCTTACACTAACACGACCATCATTAATAACTAATACTTCATAATCAATCTCATAATTAATTCCCTTCTTATTTAAATAAGTATAAAAATTATTATAAGTTCCCTTGATTCTAACTAAACTACCTTCCACATAAACTTTATTCCCTTCCTTAAGATCACAATCCCCTTGATACAATAAATAATTAATCCCTCCAAACTCTACAACACTATACTTTTCTTTAACTTCTATAACTTTAACTTCTTCTTTTATAAAGTTATCATCACTCACATAATTATAGTAATTAAAATGAAAAGAAAAAAACACCAATACTAAAACAACCGTTACAAGATACGTTTTCAAACAAACTCTCAAAGCTAAAAAAACTAAACTAATAAATAAAAACACCAAAAATAAATAATTATTATAATATAAAAATAAATTAACAAAAATTAAACTAATAAAAAAATAAAACATTTTATAAGCACAATAAATCCTTTAAATTTTCAAATAAACTATCACCAATTCCTTGAACATTTTTAATATCTTCAATCGTCTTAAAATTACCCTTACTAAGACGATAATCTATAATTCTTTTTGCTAAAACTTCACCAATTCCAGGCAAAGTATCTAACATAGCTTGCGTTGCTGTATTTAAAGATATTTTATTTTGATCTTCCCTTTTATAAGATATATAGTAACTGCCTTCATTAACTAATGTCGCATTAGAGTTAAAAGTAGTAACATCAGCTTCCTCTGTTAAACCTCCCGCTAAAGTAATAAGGTAGCCAAGTGTAGAATCTTTAGAAACCGTATATTGACCAGGATTAACTACACACCCTAAAATAGTTACTTCATAAATATTACTCTCACTAACCGTTTCATTGTTTTCTTCAACATAATCAAAATTTAAACTGCTCATATACTTATTAACCAAATCCATACATACAACATAACAAATCGTAAAAATAGCTACTAAAATAATTGTTTTCATTTTCTTTCCTCCTTTATAAATAAATAAGAAGAAATTTTAATTTGTAACGAAGTATTTAAAATATTTATAAATTAGAATAAAATAAAAAATAGAGGGCGAACATAAATGAAAAATTATTTAAAGTTATTTTGGACTTTTTTTAAAATAGGCTTATTCACTTTCGGTGGAGGATACGCAATGATTTCACTTATTGAAAAAGAATGTATAGAAAAAAATAAATGGATAAGTGAAGAAGAAATGAATAATATTATTGTTGTCGCAGAATCTACTCCTGGACCTATTTCTATTAATGCTTCGACATATATTGGATACAAAGTAAAAAAATTTTTAGGAGCTGTAATTTCCACTACTGCCTTAGTTCTCCCATCATTTATCATTATCATTTTAATTTCTCTTTTTTTGAATAGTTTTGAAAATAATATAATAATAAAATATGCTTTTGAAGGAATACGTGCTGCCATTATAATCTTGATGTGTGAAGCTGTTATTGAACTTTCTAAGCCCTTAAGAAAAAACTCCTTTTTTTATTCTTTACTATTAATATCATTAATCCTTAATCTCTTTTTCAAAGTAAATGCTATATTGCTTATTATTACTGGAATTATTTTAGGAATTATAAAAGAAGCACTTAATAAAAAGATGGTGATAAATAATGATTGAACTAATAAAATTATTTTTCACTTTCTTTAAAATAGGCTTATTCACTTTTGGTGGAGGATACGCAATGATTCCTATGATTATTGAAGAAACTTCTAACTTTACTAATATAAATGAAGAAGAGATAATTGATTTTATTGCTATAAGTGAATCTACTCCTGGCCCTTTTGCTGTTAATATTGCTACTTTTATAGGCTATGAACAAAGTGGCATACTAGGATCACTATTTGCTACTTTAGGAGTGGTTTTACCATCCTTCATTATTATATTATTACTTATAAATATCCTTGAAAAAGTAAAAGAAAATCGTTTCTTTAAATCAATTATTAAAACAGTCATGCCTATTGTCATAGGCTTAATCATATCAACAACCATTCAAATTACTCTAAAAAGCTTATTTAATATAACAAACCTAGATAATATAAAAAAGGAGTTTTCTCTTAACATAACTCCTCTCATTTGCTTATTAATAAGCATTATCCTTATCTCTTTAATTTATTTATTAAAAAAGAAAAAACTAGCACCAATTATCTTAATTGTAATATGTGCTAGTCTAGGAATAACTATCTCCTACTTGGTATAATCAATTTCTTTAATTTTGTTGCATCTTGCTTTTTAGCATATTCATCAAAATCTCTCATTACAGGTAACTCACCAAAAACAACTCTATCAGCATTCAAATCTTTTTTTAAGAAAGTACCTATATCATGTAAAGTAGACAAGTAAATATTACCATTCACACTTAAAAACTTAACATGACAAACACCATTCTCTAATGTGGGAGTTATCTCACAAACCAAAGAATTATCACTCATAATTTTAACATTTTCATTTTCTTTAACAAAACTATACATTTAAATCACCTACAAACATTTTAACATATTAACAATAGTTTACAATATATTTTTTTAACCTTCAAACATTTATTTATCTTTTAAAGTAATTGTTGAAAATAACCCAACCCCACTTAAACATAAAGAAATAATATAAGGGAAAGTAAAAACAGACAAATATATAACTGTATTACCTACTTTAAAATCTTCAAAACTAGTAACAAGAATACACACCATTGCTACAACCAAAATAATACTACCAATCTTACTAATTAAACCCTTATTAGTGAATAAACCACCAATCAAAAATAAAATACTAACAATAATTAAACAAAAAGCAATCCACATCATAACATAAGAAAAATCAAACATATTTCTTAAACTTTTAATCGTAGCATCCAACACTTCTACATTCTCACTAACCAAAAAAGAAATTAAAGAAGCCCCATCACTCCACGTTACATTATCTCCACCAGAAACACTTGTACTAGAAGTATAATTAAATACGTTTAAAAACATTAATAAAAGGCATAACAAAGCACATGCTAAACCAATTATTTTCTTGGCTAAAACTAACTCCTTATTTGTTATTTTTTTCATAGTATCTCTCCTAATTAATATTTTTAAAAATATAAAAAAAGCCCGTTTTAATTGGACTTTTTTTATTCAAAAACAAATCACCTATTTTTTCAATGTAAATGTAACTCCAACACTAACTAATGATAGCACTAATGCCACAAAATAAAGTACTGAAACGTTAGTATAAAAAGTTGTTAAAAGTTCTCCACCTACTCTATCAAAATTGATAATAAACATTAATAGCAAACCAACCAATAATGATAAACTACCAAGTTTAGCAAACAAAGATCCTTTTTTCATAACAAAAGAAAGAATTGCTAAAACCATAGCTACAATTACAAGAATAAAAGAAATCCATAAAACAATTGTTGTTGTAGAAAAACTTTCTCTTATGCTCTCATAATCGCTGTTAAATAGAAGATCACTAACTTTTACTCCTTCGCTGTCACTTTTTCCTGCAAGTTCACTAACAAACACAACAGAAATCATTTCTAAAAAGAAAAAGATAAATGTAACAACAGAGCACAATAAAGCTATTCCTTTCTTCACTAAACCTGCATTACTAGATGAGCTTCCCTTTTTTGCCATCATATTTCCCTCCTTTATCTTATTTTAGCAAAATCACATTAAGACATAAAGCAAAATACTAATAAATTGAAAAATAGTTCCTGCTAAAACAAATAAATGCCATACTGAATGAATATATTTCTTCTTTGCACCAATCATATAAAAAATAGCACCTATCGTATACATAATGCCACCAATTAACAACCACACAAATCCTTTCATAGGTAAATTATCTAATAAAGGACCCAAGGCTACTACAATACACCATCCCATACATATATAACACACCATACTAAGCACCTTAATAATCGGCTTATGCATATTAATTGCATTAAACACGATACCTAAAATAGCAAAAAACCAAACTATTCCAAATAAAGTCCAACCCCATCCACTAGCTTCTCTTAACGTAACTAAGCAAAACGGAGTATACGTACCCGCAATTAAAAGATAAATAGTACAATGATCAAATATCCGAAAAACTTTTTTGGCCTTATTCCTTCTTAAAAAATGATAAATAGCACTCATTGTATACAATAAGACCATTGAAGAGCCATAAATCGCCATACTAACTACCCCATAAGCATCACTGTGAATCGAAGCAACTATTAAACCGATAACTAATGCTACAATTCCAAAAGCACCACCAACAATATGTGAAATAGCATTAAATAACTCTTCCCCTTTTGTATAGTTAGGCAACTCTTTACTATAGCTTTTACTCACCCTTTTTCATCCTTTCAATAATACTTCTAGCTACACTTAATCCATTCGCCGAAGCCTGCATTAAACCCCTAGTAACAGATGCCCCATCACCAATTGCTCTTAACCCCTTAATACTAGTTTCAAAATTATCATCTGTTAACACTTTATTAGAATAAAACTTAACTTCTACTCCATATAACAAAGTCTCATCACTAGCAATACCAGGACTAATTACATCTAAAGCATCTATCATTTCAATAATATCAACCATAATACGATGAGGAAAAACTAACGACAAATCTCCTGGAACAGCATCTTTTAATGTTGGAATAATATTATTTCTACATAATCTTTCATCAGTAGTTCTCCTACCCTTTTTAAAATCACCCAAAGTTTGAACTAAAATTTTACCATCACACAATAAATTACTAAGTTCTGCAATCTTTTTACCATATTCAATAGGTTCTTTAAATGGACTCGTAAAATTTTTAGAAACTAACAATGCAAAATTAGTATTATGCGTCTTATATTCCTTAGACTTATAAGCATGTCCATTTACTACTGCTAAACCATTATCATAATACTCTGTCGCCACTTCACCAGATGGATTAGTACAAAAAGTCCTCACCTTATCATCAAAAGTAGGTGTATGATAAACTAACTTAGCCTCATATAAATTCTTATTCAACTCTTCCATTACTTCATCTCTAACTTCAACTCTCACACCAATATCTACTGTACCCACTTCTGTTTCAATATTATGCTTTTTACAAATATTATAGAACCATTCTGCACCTTCTCTACCCACAGCACTAACCACTTCACTAGCATAATACTCATCTTTTTCAGTAGCAATTCCCTTAACTTCTCCATCTTCAATAATTAAATCTTTAACCATCGTATTAAAAACAATTTCAACACCTTCATTTAACAAATATTCTTGAATCCTACTATATATTTTATAACCCTCTTCAGTACCCAAATGCCTAATAGGACATTCAACAAGTTTCAAATTAGCCTTAATAGCCTTCTTCCTTATTTCTTCTATTTCTCTTTCTTTATCAATCCCATATACCTTACTATCAGCACCAAAACTTAAATAAATATCATCTGTCTCTTTAATCAAATCAATTGTTTTTTGATAACCTAAAATTTCAGGAAGATTTCCTCCCACATCTGGAGATAAAGACAATTTACCATCACTAAAAGCCCCTGCTCCTGCAAAACCAGTAGTAATTGCACAAGGACTACAATTAACACACTTTAAAGTCTTTCTTTTAGGACAAATTCTCTTATCAATAGATCTTCCCTTTTCAACAATTAAAACTTTTAAATTCTTATTACATTTCTTTAATTCATAAGCACAAAAGATACCCGAAGGCCCCGCTCCAATAATTATCACATCATAATTCATACTAAAACCTTCTTTCATAAAACAACACTAGTAATACTAGTATAAAAAAAAGGTAAAGTCAATACTTGAAAAAAGCAAAAAAAAACTACAAATTAATTTGTAGTTTATTTTATTTAACAAAATAATAAATGAGCAAAATAATAACGGCAGGAACTCCTAAAATTCCCACAAACAGGGCATTTAAAGCATTAATTTCCAAAGTAACCCCTGGAATATAATTAACCAAAAATAGCACTATTCCTCCAACTAAAATATTAATTAATAAACTAATAATAAACTTCCATTTAATCTTAAATATTTTTAAAATAACAAGAAAAACAATAGCAACCCCTAAATAAATTAAAATTTCTTTTAGCATCCACATCACATCCTACTATTATTATACCACAATTATATTTTATCTACATAATTTGTAACTAAATTAACTAACTCCTTACACATTTCAAACTTAGCACTTTCAATCTCTTTACCATTATTCTTCCATTGCTTATTACGTATTAAAGTATTAACAAATTCCCAAAACACTTTAATTTCAATTTCATCATTTGTAGTAACATAATCAGTATCAATGTATTGAAGCAAATTAATATCAAGAGCAGCAAGCACCTTACCAAACTTCCCCATCGTAAAATCAACCGTGCCCTTCTCCCAAGCCCATAAAGTACCCGGCTTCATATCCATTATTCTAGCAAGTTCATTTTGCTTATAACCTTTCTCTTTTCTTAAAAAGACTAAACATTCACCACGATATTTAGCATCCTTAAACAATAAATTAATATCAATTTTCATACTCCCAAATCCTCTTCTAAATTATAATAATTATCTTCTAATAAGCACATCTAAAATAGACCTAAATCTATTATAAAAAGAACTTTCTTTTATTGAAATTTTGTTAACAATAGATTACAATATCTTTAAAATTAGATTGAGGAATATGGATGAACGAAAAAAATTTAAAAAATAAGCACATTGAAAACTATACTAATCTTTTAAAAGATTACTTGTTACACAATAATTTTTCATTTGTAAACAAAACAAACATAAATAACTTAATTAACAAAACTAAATTAACTAAAAAAGACTACAAAAAAATAAAAAAAGACTTATTAAAAAATCAATACTACATAAATAATATAGAAACGGAAAACATTATAAAAATCATTTCCCAAAAACTAAAAAACTTTAAATTAGAATACTCATTAGAAAACTCTGATTATATCTTTTATTTTCACTTTAAAAATAACACTTCATATTTAGTAAACTATGATTCTATAAATAAAAAATGGTACTTATCATTAATTCAAACAAATACCTTAATAACCATAAAAGAGATATATAATGGCAATTACGATAACTTTTTAAAGTATATAAAAATCGCTGAGCTATAAAACCCAGCGATTATAAAAGAAGTAATATCTTTATAATGTTATTGCATGTTGAAGTCGCCAGTTTGACCTACGTTGCCAGTGATACCTTGAGCTGCTTGTCCAGGACATACTGTTTCTTCACTAGTACTGCTAGTTTGATAATATCTTGGAACAGGTACGTATCTATTTACTCTATGAATGTGTGTAGGACAAATTACTGGTTGTTCAATAGGAAAACATCTAGTAATTGTGCATGTTCTGCATGGCATAACAATTGGTTCAAGTGGTGGACATGGGCATTGATTGTTGCAGCCGCATCCTGTATTCATATTTTGATTCATGGGATAATCCCTCCTTCTTTCAATCTAATGTATGTATAAAAAACTTTTTTGTGTAGTCATTTAACCTATTATCATTATTTAGTCTCCAAAATAATAAACTTTAATGGTGAAACTATGAAAAAAATCAACCTAATTTTTCTTCTTTTCTTCTTTATTTTTATGATTTATTCCCTTATTAACATAAAAGAAATAAATTATTCTACGGCAAAAACCTTACTAACTTTCTCTAAAACTATATTACCAGCCCTTTTACCTTTCTTAATCCTTAATCAATTAATCATCAAATTAGGCATCATTGACCTAATCGCTTACTTCTTTCAATACATCAGTTATCCTTTATTTAAAATAAGTGGTAAAGGAGCCAGTATCATTTTAATATCACTGTTAAATGGATTCCCAAGCAGCGCTATTTTTACCTCTATAATGTTAAAAAATAATGAAATAACAAAAAATGAAGCCCAAAGATTAATAAACTACATTTTCTTTCCTTCTTTTAGTTTTTTATTTGCAATTTTAAAACCTAATCTTACTTTAAATCAATTTATTTTTCTAATATTATCCTTGTATCTAACAAGTTTTTCTTTCCTTTATTTATCTTCTTTTAAGGTAAAAAAAGAAGAAAACTATCTTCTTACCTTCAAAGAAACACTCCAAATAATCAAATTAAAATTAACTAACTTTAATCTAATCAAATCCCTTCAAGAAACTATAAAAATATCTTTTAATACTCTAATAAATATTCTAGGAATTATTGTCATTTTCAGTATCCCTTGTTTAATAATTCAAAACATAATTTCTAATAATTATTCCTATTTTTTCCAAGGTCTAATTGAATTTTCTATGCCCTCAATAAAATTATCTAAATCATCCTTTAAATACAAAACAATTCTATTAAGTTTCATTCTTCCTTTTTCAGGACTTTCATCAATCATGCAAGCTTCACTTTTTATTGAAGATGCCAAACTAAACACTAAACAATTCATCACTAATCGCCTAATAATATCAATATTTACTCTTCTTCTATCACTAATTTTCTTCTCTCTTCAATAATATCTTTAAAAACAATCTTTTCTATTTTCTTTAACTCCTTAACCATCGTTTTATATGCTAAATTATATGCCTTTACTAATTCATTTTCATCTACCCTATACTTTATTTCACTAAGTTCTTTCAATCTTTCCTCTACTTTCCCACCATATTTTTCAAACCTTTTAGCCTCATTATACTCTTCTTGAACTTTTTGATACTCGCTCAAAAGTTTAAAGCATTCATCATCTTCTAACATGCTCTTTTCTTTCTCTTTTAAATCTAAATAAAAACTACTCTCTTTAATTTTATCTTTTAATTCATATGTTAAAACTAGAATATCACTATTATTCATAAAATCACCCTGAAGATTATACAAAAATAATTATTAAATAACAATAGTTACTCCTCCATCATTGCTTGCACTATCGTTAATAAATTAGATGTATCTTCAACCTTATCAATAAACCTTTTCCTTCTCGTTACCTTATAATCTTCTAAAAAATCTCTAATTTTACTGCTATCAACACTTAAAACACGATGCCAATATGGCTTCTCTCTTAAAAATTTCCAATAATCAGGATCTTTATCTAAAATAGCCACTACATTACTTCTCATTAATCATCATACCTCCTTGGAGTCCTAGGCATCGACCTTCTAGTAACTTTAGGATCTTCTTTCCTCGTAAATTCTCCAAGCACCCCTAATATTTTTTTCATTCCTTCTAAATTTTCACTAATCTTATCCAAATTAACCCCTTCTAGCATCTTTAATATACTCCCATTATTATTGTTGTTGTTTACATTATTAACTGTAGTCTCGTTAACATTTCTCTCTTCCTTAAAAACATCTGCCTCTTCGCCAAATAAATCATACGTCTCATATAAACTTTGCCAAGTAGTCTCCTTATTATCTACTTTCCTTTTTAAAAAAGGTTTATCCTTAATAAAACTTTTAAACTCTTCTAATTTATCCATATATATCACCATTAAAATATATGCACTAAACTATTGTCCCGTGCATAAAATTAATATAATTAATACCTTGAACCAAACTTAAATATATGCTAGAATACACAAGGTTGTAAAACAACTAATACACACATCAATGGTCAATTTCTCAAGTGCTCTTAGGCAAAGGTGCCAGATTAAGAGTGAGAAAAAGTAGTTGATGGAGGAAAAACGAAAGGGAGGACTTTACTAATGAGTGAAGAAAGTGCAAACGTAGTACAAACTGAAACTGCTCCAGTTATTACTACTAGAAAATTATTAGAAGCAGGCGTTCATTTTGGACATCAAACTAGACGTTGGAATCCTAAAATGAAAAAATATATCTACACTGCTAGAAATGGTATCTATATCATCGATTTAGAAAAATCAGCAGTTAAGATTGAAGAAGCTTATAATGCTTTAAAGAAAATCGTTGAAGATGGTGGAAAAGTTTTATTTGTTGGAACAAAAAGAACATCTCAAGAAATTATTAGAGAAGAAGCTTTAAGAAGTGGATCATTCTACGTAACTAATAGATGGTTAGGTGGAACAATGACTAACTTTAAAACAATTCAAAAAAGTATTAAAAGATTAAAAGATATAGAAAAGATGGAAGAAAATGGTACATTTGACATTTTACCTAAGATTGAAGTTATCGGTTTAAAAAGAGAAGCTGAAAAATTAGAAAAGAACTTAGGTGGAATTAAAGAAATGAGAAGAGTACCTAATGCTATTTTTGTTGTAGATCCTCGTTTAGAACACAATGCTGTTTTAGAAGCTAGAAAGTTAAATATACCTGTATTTGGTATTGTTGATACTAATAGTGATCCAGATGATGTTGACTACATTCTTCCTGGTAACGATGATGCTACAAAGTCTATTAAATTACTTGTATCAGTTATGGCAGATGCTGTAGTAGAAGCTAAGGGAGGTCAACCAGTAATAGCATACACTCCTGATGCTGAAGGTGAAGTTTCAATGCAAGAAGCTTTAGAACAAGAGAAAAAAGAAGAAGTTAAAGAAGAAAAAATGGAGGGATAATCATGATAACTACTGAATTAATCAAAAATTTACGTGAAAGAACAGGTGCTGGAATGCTAGATTGTAAAAAAGCTCTTGTTGAATGTAATGCTGATATTGATAAGGCTAGTGATTGGTTAAGAGAAAAAGGGATTGCTAAAGCTGCAAAAAAAGCTGATAGAATAGCTGCTGAAGGCTTAACTACAATTGCTACTGAAGGAAATTATGCTTTAATATGTGAAGTAAATTCTGAAACTGATTTCGTAGCAAAAAATGAAAAATTCATTAATTTTGTTAATGAGATTGCAACTGCTGCATTAAAAGCAAAAGCAACAACTTTAGAAGAAGCTTTAAAGGCTCCATTAAATGGTGCTACTGTTAACGATGCTATCGTAGCTAACACTGCTACTATTGGTGAAAAATTAACTTTAAGAAGAGTTACTTTATTAGAAAAAACTAGCAACGATTCATTTGGAAGCTACCTACACATGGGTGGAAAAATTGGTGCTGTATGTATTGTAACAAACACTGATAGAACTGATATTGCTAAGGATGTAGCTATGCATATTGCTGCTTCTAGCCCTTTATATGTAAATACTACTGATATTCCTGCAGAAGAAACAGAAAAAGAATTACATATCCAAACAATGGCTGCTCAAAATGATGAAAAATTAAAAGATAAACCTGAAGCAGCACTTCAAAAGATTTTAGAAGGAAAAATTAATAAATGGAAAGCCGAAATCAGTTTAGTAGAACAACCATTTGTTAAAGATCCTAGTATAAGTGTTAGTAAATATCTTAAACAATATAGTGCTACTGTTACTAAATTTGTTAGATATGCTGTTGGTGAAGGATTACAAAAAAGAGAAGATAACTTTGCTGAAGAAGTTATGAATCAAGTAGGAAAATAATTTTAAGATGCTCTTGTGAGCGTCTTTTTAATAGGAGGAACTATATTATGAAATATAATAGGATTTTACTTAAGTTAAGTGGCGAAGCTTTAATGGGTGAAGAAAAATCTAGCAAAGTTTTAAATAAAGATGTTATGTTTGAAGTAGGAAAGCAAGTTAAAACTTTAGTAGAAAATGGTGTAGAAATAGGAATTGTTATTGGTGGAGGTAATATCTTTAGGGGTAAATATTGTGAAGAATTATCTATTGAGAGAACCCCTGCTGATTACATGGGTATGGTAGCTACTATCTTTAATTCACTTGCTTTTAAAGCCGTTTTAGATGCTTTAGGAGTAGCTAATGTTGTTATGAGTGCTATTAACATTAATCAAGTTTGCGAGCCTTACATCTATTTAAAAGCTTTAAAACATTTATCTAATAAAAAAGTTGTTATCTTTGCTGGAGGAACAGGTAACCCATACTTCTCTACCGATACTGCTTCAGCATTAAGAGCAAGTGAAATGAAAGCCGATGTAATTTTAATGGCTAAAAATGGTGTAGATGGAGTATATAATAAAGATCCTAATAAATATAAAGATGCTGTTAAATATGATAAGATTTCTTATGATGAAATTTTATATAAAAAACTAGAGGTTATTGATTTAAATGCTGTTACATTATGTCAAAGTAATAAAATTAATTTAATAATCTTTAATATGGATGAAAAAGATGCTATAATTAACGTTGTCAAAGGTCAAGAAATAGGAACCTTTGTAGGAGAGGAAATGTAAAATGGATAATTTAATTGAAAACACAAAAGCAAAAATGTCAAAATCAATTGATTCATACGAAAGTGAACTATCTACAGTAAGAACAGGTATTGCTAGTGCTAGTATCCTTGATAGAGTAGAAGTTATGTATTATGGTTTTAAAACACCATTAAATCAAGTAGCTTCTATTTCTATACCTGAACCTAGAATGTTATTAATTAAAGCTTATGATAAAAGCACTTTAAAAGAAATAGAAAAGGCTATCGTTGAAGCTAATTTAGGATTAACTCCTAATAATGATGGAACTGTTATAAGAATTATTATTCCTGCTTTAACTGAAGAAAGAAGAAAAGAATTATGTAAACAAGTATCTCGTTATTGTGAAGATGCTAAAGTTGTTATTAGAAACATTCGTAGAGATGCTAATGACACTATTAAAAAGAATAAAGAAGTTTCTGAAGATGCTAAAAAAGGCTTTGAAGATAATGTTCAAAAACTTACTGATGAATTCATAAAGAAAATTGACACTATTGCTAAAAATAAAGAAAAAGATATCATGAGTATCTAATAATTGTTTAAAGATTATCATAAAATATAAGGGAGTATTAAATACTCCTTTTGTTATGTTAAAATAATTTATTATTTTAGCGTTACTATTAAGCTAATTTATGGTATTATTATTAAAGAGTTTGGAGGAATTGTAGATGAAGAAAAGAATAATCACTGGTTTATTAATTGGTTTAATTGTTATACCTTTATTATTACTAGGTAATATCCCTTACCTAATTGGCATAATATTATTATTAGGTGGAGTAGGATATGAAATAACTAATCTAAAAAAGCATCATCCATTAATCAAAATATTAACCATTATTCTAATCACAGGAACAACACTATACCATTATTTTTATCCTGCTAATTCCCTTCAAACATCTTATTGGTTAATTTTTCTACCAATCTTTATTTATTATTTAATAGCTTTATGGTATGAAAAATTAGACTTTAAAGAAGCTACCTTTTTAAGTTTATTTGTTATCTTAATGAACTTATTTAGTCAAAGTTTACTATACATTAGATCAATTAACGATAACGCTAATGCCTTAGCATTTGTAGTCATAACAACTTGTTCAGTAGATATCTTTGCTTTGTTTATAGGTTCTAAATTTGGTAAACATCGTCTAAATGAAAGAATTTCACCTAAAAAATCTATTGAAGGATCTATTGGAGGTATTATTTGTGCTTTAGTAATTTCTTTTATCTTTAACATTTTCTTCCCTATTTTCACTAACGAAGGAACTACTAATTTCTTAAATCTAGCATATAATTCATCATTAGTAGTCAACGAACCATTTAAAGTATTATTACTTGCCTTCGTTTTAACTATCGTTGGCCAAATAGGAGATTTAGTATTCAGTATGATAAAAAGAAGTTATGAAGTTAAAGATTTTGGAAATCTATTACCTGGACACGGTGGGTTAACTGATCGAATTGATAGTTTATGCTTTAATTGTATTATATTTCAAATTTTGTTTATGACATTATTATAAAGAAAGGGTGTTTACATGTTTATCTTAAATTTATTATTATTTTTAATAGCGCTATCCCTATTAATTTTTATTCATGAATTAGGCCATTTTTTATTTGCTAAATTATTTAAAGTATATTGTTTGGAGTTTTCTTTAGGAATGGGACCTGCAATTGTAAGTAAAAAATTCAAAAAAGATCCTGAAACTAAATACTCTTTAAGATATTTACCAATCGGAGGATACGTCGCAATGGCTGGTGAAGTTCAAGATGATGAAGAAGAGCAAAAATTAAACATTCCTCCTGAAAGGACAATTAATGGTATAAAGCCATGGAAAAGAGCTATTATTACAATCGCTGGTGTTACCTTCAATTTTGTTTTTGCAATCATTTTAATTGCTATTTATATTTTTGCAAGTGGTGTTAATAGCAATGATAACCGTTTTACAATTAGTAATGAATCAATTGCTTATGAAGCAGGATTAAGAACAGGAGATAAAATTATTTCTGTTAGTAGTAACGTTATAAAAGAAAATGATGAAATAATTTATTCCAGCTGTATTGAAGAAACTTGCAACGTTTCCACTATTAGTGAGTTAATAGAAATAGTTAATAAAGAAGTTCCTAATTCTGCTAATAAAACACAAGAATTAACTATCAATTACCTACATGAAAATGAACAAAAAACCGCTACTTTAACTAGAACATATAATGCTGAATCAGAAACTGCTGAAATATTTGGAATTGGCTTCTTTTTAAAAACACCTGGTTTCTTTGAAGGAATTGGTTTAACTTTTAAAACTTTTGGAGAAATTATCGTTTTAATGTTTCAAGCTATTGGTTCCTTATTTACTAAAGAAGGGTTCAATCAAGTTGGTGGCCCTGTTCAAGTGTATGCTATATCCGCTCAAATGGCAAGCCAAGGATTTTTATCATATATTTGGTTCTTAGCCATCATCTCTGTTAACCTAGGATTTTTCAATCTTTTACCAATCCCAGGACTAGATGGGGCCCGCTTTTTCATTTCAATTGGAGAAACTATCACAAACAAAAAATTCAATCCAAAAATTGAAAGTATTATTAATATGGCTGGTTTGATTTTCTTATTTGGTTTAATGATAGTAGTAACAATAAAAGATGTTATTACACTCTTTTAGGTAGGTGATTAGCAGTATGGACACTAAACTAAAAGATTTTCTTACTAACCTAGAATTAAATGATGAACAAATAAATTTATTTAAAAATGGTATCTTACAAAATGCAACTTATATAACATCAACAAAAAAATTTATTATTGATATTACATTTAATGATTTGTGTAACCCTTTAATTTATTTTGTTATAGAAGATATAAAAAGAAGTAAAAAATATAATTTTAATATAAACATTATTCAACATGATACCTTAATCAATTCTACGTATATTAAAAAAATTTATGAAGAAGTTACCTTAAAAAAATATCAAAATATCGCTATGTTCCAATCTATTAAAAATATAGATATTGAAATAATAAAAGATAAAATTAACTTTATTTTTCCTAGCGAAATGCAAAAAGATTCTTTTTTAACCTATAAAAAAGAGTTTCAAAACATTTTTAATACTTTAGGAATAAATAAAATAGTAGAATTCGTTCACAATAAAAAAGAAACTATAGATATAAGTAAAGAATTTCAAAGTGAAATTAATAGAATAATTGAAAAAAATAGTGAACAAACTAAAAAGGAAATTCACTATGAAACAGCAGGAATCAAAAACGATTATTATGTTCATCCAGAAGATGAAATAGAAATATGTTCATTAAAATCAAATGATAAAAATGTTTTAGTTTCTGGCAAAATCTTTGCTATTGAAGAAAAAGAATACAACAACAAATTAATAATGAGTTATTACATAACAGACTACAATGATTCAATAAGTGTAAAAGGTTTTGAAAGTTCTCGTTTAAATAGAGAGTTATTGAAAAGTTTTAAAAAAGGCGATTGGGTAAAAATAAAGGGTAGTGTAAGTTATGATAACTATGAAAAAGAAGACGTTTTAACTGCTTCAACAATGGAAAAAATAGAAGTAGATGAAAAAATATATGATAATGCTGAAGTTAAAAGAGTAGAATTACATACCCATACTAAAATGTCTAATATGGATGGTGTAGTAGATGCAAGTGATTATATTAAACAAGCTATTGAATGGGGGCATAGTGCCATTGCCATTACTGATCATGGTGTAGTGCAAGCTTACCCTGATGCTAATAATGCCTCTAAAGGAAAAGATATAAAAGTAATTTATGGATTAGAAGCTTATGTCATTGAAGAACACAATAAACATATAATGAATCCTAGTAATGTAGACCTAGAAACTGCTACTTACGTATCTTTTGACTTAGAGACAACAGGTTTATCATCTAGGCTCGAAGATATCATTGAAATTGGTGCTGTTAAAATGAAAAATGGAATGCAATTAGATACTTTCCAAACTTTTGTTAAACCACGAAAAGAACTAAGTGCCTTTACTACAAATTTAACTAATATTACTAATGATATGGTCAAAAATGCTCCTAAATTAGAAGAGGCTTTAGCACAATTTTTAGAATTTAGTAAAGATTGTATTCTAGTAGCTCATAATGCTATTTTTGATGTTTCTTTTATCAAAGAAGCCATTTCTAAACTAGGCTTTCCAAAATTAACGAACCCAATTATTGATACTTTACCTTTATCTAGATATTTGTATAGTGATCACCGTTCTCATACTTTAGGAAGTGTCGCTAGAAGGTTTAATATTGAATATGATGAAGAAGTAGCCCACCGTGCTGATTATGATGCTCAGGTTTTAGCTAATGTGTTTGAAATAATGCTACATGAATTAACCACCAATAAAAATATCAAAAAGCATCATGAAATAGAAACACTACAAGATACCAATAATTTAAAGAAAAGACCATTTCATGTTAATATTCTTGTAAAAAATCAACAAGGAATAAAAGATTTATATAAGTTAGTATCTAAATCAAACATTGAATATTATAACGAAGTTCCTTTAATACCAAGAAAAATACTAGAAAGTTTTAGAGAAAACTTTTTAATAGGCAGTGCTTGTTCAAAAGGAGAGGTTTTTGACATAGCATCAACTAGAAACTATGAAGATTTACTAGAAGTTGCTTCTTTCTATGACTTTTTAGAAGTTCAGCCATTAGATAACTATTCATATTTAATTGATACTAATTCTATTGATAATCAAGAAACACTAAAAACCATTATCAAATTCATTATAGAAGCAGGAAAAGAATTAAAAATACCAGTCGTAGCCACTAGTGATGCTCACTATGTAAATCCAAAGCAAAAGATTTTTAGAGATGTTTACATAACAGCCCAAGCAATTGGAGGTAAACATCATCCCTTATATGATTTCAAAAAAAGAATTAAAGAAAATCCAAATCAACATTTAAGAACAACGGATGAAATGCTAAAAGCCTTTGATTTTTTAGATAAAGATCTAGCCTATGAAATAGTAGTTACCAATTCTAATTTAATTGCCAATAAAATTGAAAAAGTCATTCCTTTAAAAGATGGGACTTATTCTCCTAAAATGGAAAATGATAAAGAAGAGTTAACTAGAATATGTTGGGAAACAGCTCATAAACTATATGGAGAAAATTTACCAGATATAGTTAAAAATAGAGTGGAAAAAGAATTAAATAGCATTATAGGTAATGGTTTTGCTGTTATGTACTATATCGCTCATAAATTAGTAAAGAAATCTAACGAAGATGGATATATAGTAGGATCTAGGGGTTCAGTAGGTTCTTCATTGGTTGCTCACTTAACAGGTATCACTGAAGTAAACGCTCTTGCTCCTCATTACATTTGCGACAATTGTAAGTATTGCGAGTTTGTAACTGACCCTAATATTTATAGTGGTTATGATTTGCCAGAAAAAGTATGTCCTCATTGTGGGATGATTCTACGAGGAGAAGGACAAAACATTCCTTTTGAAACCTTTTTAGGTTTTAAGGGAGATAAAGTACCAGATATTGATTTGAACTTTTCTGGAGATTATCAAGCTAAAGCACATGATTACACTAAAGTCTTATTTGGTGAAGAAAATGTTTATCGAGCAGGAACTATTGGAACTGTCGCCGAAAAAACAGCTTATGGTTATGTAAAAGGATATTTAGAAGAAATAGGTAAAGAAAATCAAGTTAGAAAAGCTGAAATGAGAAGATTATCAATTGGTTGTGAAGGTGTTAAAAGAACAACAGGTCAACATCCTGGAGGAATTATTGTCATTCCTAATTATATGGACGTTTATGATTTTACTCCTATTCAATATCCTGCTGATTCATTAGATGCAAACTGGAAAACAACTCACTTTGATTTCCATGCTATTCATGATAATGTTTTAAAGCTAGATATTTTAGGACATGTTGACCCTACAGCCTTAAAAATGCTTTATGATTTAACTGGAATAAACCCAAAAGATATATCTTGTAGTGATAAAAAAGTACTTTCTCTATTTACTAGTTGTGAGGCTCTTGGAGTTACTAAAGAAGATATTTTAAATGAAAATGGTGTTATAGGAATCCCTGAATTTGGAACAAACTTCGTTAAAAAGATGGTTTTAGAAGCTAAACCACAAACTTTCGCAGAACTAGTGCAAATATCAGGATTATCACATGGTACTGATGTATGGAATGGTAATGCCCAAACTTTAATCAATAATAAAACTTGTAAATTAATGGAAGTTATTGGTTGTCGTGATGATATCATGGGTTATTTAATTAATAAAGGAATAGAATCTTCATTATCTTTTAAAATTATGGAAGCTGTTCGTAAAGGAAAAGGACTATCACCAGAATTTGAAGAAGAAATGAAAAAAAATAATGTTCCTGATTGGTATATTGCATCATGTAAAAAAATTAAATACATGTTTCCTAAGGCACACGCCGTTGCTTATGTTACAATGGCAATGAGAGTTGCTTGGTATAAAGTTTACAAACCTTTAGAGTACTATGCTGTATATTTTTCTACTAGATGCGATGCTTATGATATAGAAACAATGATTAAAGGAAAAGAAGCTATTAAATCACGTTTCCTAGACATTCAATCAAGAAAAGCTAACTTTAGTACTGCTAAAGATGTATCAAATAAAGAAGAAAATTTATTAATAACATTAGAAAGTGCTATTGAAATGACTGCTAGAGGATTTAAATTTTCTAATATTGACTTATACAAATCAGAAGCTAAAAACTTTGTCGTAGATTACGAAAACAATGCTTTAATTCCTCCTTTTAGCTCTATTGATGGATTAGGAGAATCTGTTGCCAACTCAGTCGTAGAAGCAAGAAAAAACGGCGAATTCATTTCAATTGAAGACTTAACTAATAGAACTCAACTAAATGGCACTAATATCAAAATGCTTGAAAAACTTGGAGTCTTGAAAGATCTTCAACCAAAAAATCAATTAGAACTTGAACTATTTTAAAAAAAGTAATCTCAACGATTACTTTTTATTTGAAACATTCATCAATGCTTCTGCTCGTTTGGTATTATACTCATCTTTGGTAATCATACCTTCTTTTAATAATTGAGCTAACTCATCAAGTTTTTTACTTAACTCAGCATCATTTTCAATCTTTATTTTACCTTGCACACCATGTATTGTTTTAAAATTACCTAAAAAACACAAAGTACCAACTTTAGCCAATGAATACTTAACTAATATCTGAGCATCTATTTCGCTATAAGGAAGGAAACCTTTTTTATGTAATAAGTAATTAATAATAACTCTAGGAGTAATAAAACTAATAACAATATGTAAACCTACAATAACACCAATAGTAACCCAATAATGCTCACCAGGCCATTCAAGAAAAGAAACATATTTTTCATTAGCTCCCCATGAAACTAACAAATCCACTAAATAACTACCACATTGCTTCCATATACCAAAAACATAAATAATTAGCAATAGCAAAAACCTAAAAATCATTTTATATTTTAAATAATAGAAAGGTCCAAAACAAAAATACCCCCATGAAAATATTAAAGATAACTCTTTACTTTCCCCTCTTCTAGTAACAAGTTTCGTTTTCACTGCAATTACCACCTTTCTTACCTTTTAATATCAACTAATATCTCACCATTTTCATTAATTTTAATATAAACTTCACCATATCTCGCACTAGCAGAAAAATAATTATAAGAATCATTAACAACTTCATCTTCTTTAGTAGTACCTGCTGCCTCATCAATTCCAACAGGTCTAAACTCTGAGTTATCACTTACTTTATCTTTTTCTTTCCATTTATAACCATCGCCCCATCCAAACAATGTACCACTTCTATAATATAATAATTTTCCATCTTCATTTTGTGCTTGAGGCTCATCTTTAAATGTTACAGTAAAATATAAATCAGATACTTTAATTTCCTCGCCTACAAAAATCTTGTTACCTTTCAAATATTCTAAGAAATCAAACAAAGATATACCTTGTTCAAGTAATTCTGCTTCTAATGCTGCTCTATTGTTATCTTTTATCCTAGCAATATTTTTAATTTTATTAACATGACTACCATCAGCATTTTCTTCAACGCCACAATAATAAATATTTCCCTCTCCATCAATACCATAAGATTTATCACTAAAATTAGGACTAGTTATATCACATGTAAAATCACTAACATCTACATCTTCTATATCTTCAATATACTCATCCTTTATCTTTAAATACTTATATTGTTCCTTTTCTCCAAGATAATTTTCATTATTATATCTCTGACTTAAAGATTCTTTAAGCCCACTCAAAACATCACTACTAAAGTCTACAACCATCGAACTACCTGAATTTATCATATCACTAGCACCATCGCTTTTCTGTACAAAAGTATTACCATTGTAATAACAATAACTTTCATTAACATCATCACCATATAAATTCATACCATAATCCAATGTAAAGCAATACCTATATTCTTTAACCTCAATTGTATTAGCTGTTGTATTGGAAGTCCTAGTAATAGTAGCTCTATTCCCATCAATTGCAGAAGAATAAACAATCTCTCTAAATGCTAGAACTCCCCATATTCTAAGCATTTCTACAATAAACTCTGGAGTAGCTGCCCCATATATATAATCTACTAATTTATTTTCTCTAAAGTACATTAACATTGGAGCCCCCGGTAAAGATAATTTTTCGCTTTGATCATTATCTGCATAGAAGTACATTGGAATACTAATAGGATAAGTCTCAGAAACAAGAATTCCATCATTAGTATATTCAACGCACTTTCCTATATCAGAATCATATTCACCTTGCACACAGTAATTAATACTTAAGCCTTGATCAACATTTTCATCTTTAGGAATTTCGTAATGATATACAGGTATAGGTAATGAAAAAGTATTAAGTAACTCCTTAACTGTTGCAACGTAAGTTTTACAATAATTTTCCTCAGATGCACCAAGTCCTTTAATACGACTTTTGTCTTTAAGTCCATCAACAAGTGTATATATTCCTACTCCAAGAGTAATCAATCCTGCTATACCAGCTAAAACAAGAGCAACAATTCTTCCACCAGGAACAGGAGTAGCTAAAGAAAAAGCCGCTAATTTTCCAATAACCGAAGCAATGGTAAGACCAATAGCAGATGCTGTAACTGCAATAGCACCAGAAACAGCCAAAGCACTACCAATAGCTACCTTTAATTCAGCAAGCATATTATACATCTGTGCTGCAATTGTTGCATTAGGACAAGAATCCATTCTAACTAGTTCTTGCAACAATCCTGAACCAAACATATCGGAAGCTCCTAAAAAGATTTGTTCATCCTCTGACCCTCTATCAAGAGTAAATCCATCAGCTGTTATTAACAATAAATAATCTCCTTCATCACTTTGCCCGTTAGATAATTTATATGCTTCATCAAACAAAAGATTATTTCGAGAACTTTCATTTTTCAAATCATAACCTATAATACTAGTGTATTGTTCACCAGTACTAAGCGTACTACTAATATCTGAATAATCAGTAATATCAACAACCCTACTATATAAAGAGAAAGAGAATTTAATATCAAAAGCTTCATCTTTTGCTGATTCTTTGAATTTTGAAAACATACTACAAACCTCATATAAAGCAAGATATTTTTCATCACTAGAAGAAAGAGACCTATACTTTTCCTTAATAACATTTATAGTATATGCACTAATATTACGTAAATTAGGATCATTTTTTGCATCTTCTATTAATGATCTCTCTAGCAATTCATAAGTTCTCTTTAATCTTTCCAATCCTTTTGTACCCACCAAATAGTATTCAGTATAAGCCGAAATAATAGAACTTTTTAAATCATCACTAAGGCTAGATACGTCCGATAAACTATTATTAATTTGCTCTTTTGCATGCTCCGTAGTAGCATCATATATATCATATAATTGATTTCTAATATATTCTCCACTACCACCTTCTAACATCTCACTATAATCAAACCCTTCATTAACGTAGTCATAATAGCCTACATTATCTAACTCATTAGCTAATTGAGAACTTGTATTATTTACTATATCATCATAAGTTATATACCCCGCAATAGAACTAGCACCAAAAAATAAAATCATACCACCTTTTATCGAATCGTTAAAAAGACCCGTTGAATTATTAATAATCCCACCATTATATTGATCATTTCCATACGTTCCACAAAAATCTTCGGCATTTAAACCTCCCGTATAATTAACTAAATTTTCACATTTAAATCTACTAGGCTTAGCCACATCTACATCAGAACTATGAAATTCTACAGCATTACTCATAAAATTATCATCCTCATGAGAATTAATAAACCAACTTCTTAATTCCTGAACAGTAACATAGTACATTAATAATTTTTTATCTTTATCTACAAAATCACCTATTTGTTCATCAAACTTATAAACACCATATTGAGCATATCTAAATAAATAATTATCTGGGTTAGAAACTGTATAAGGATTATCTTCACTACCATCTCCAACTCCAGGAACTACAACTAATATAAAACTACGATAACTTAACAAATATCCATAATATAATTCCTCTGACATAGGATCAAAAGTAGACTCTGGATACACCGTATAACCATTAATATTTTCTCCTACACCAACAGATAAATTCTCAATTCCTCCCCCATCTAACCCCGGAGGAACACTATTAGGTTCATCACAGCCTACTAAGTTAATTGAAAACACAATAATTAAAATAAAAGATATAATTTTACCTATTTTATGCTTTTTCAACCAATTATACATATGTTACTCACCACCTGAACCAAATATATACAAAGATATTTTATCACAACAAATAACAACTATCAATTAATTAAATTTATGTTAACAATAAATGTTAGTTTTTTTCTAAATAATTTTCCCCTTTTATAGTCTCTACCTTAGATAATCCCTCATACTCTCTTTGTCTCAATATTTCATAAACTACAATTGCTACGCAATTAGACAAATTAAGACTCCTTATTCCCTCTAACATCGGTATTCTAAAACAATAGTCTAAATGCTCCTTTAAAATATCTTTAGGAATACCCGTGCTCTCTTTTCCAAACATCACATAAATATCTTCCTTAATCTCTTTAAAATTAATCTCACTAGGAGCTTTTTTACCATATCTAGTAATATAAAAAATCTTAGGATTATTATTAGCACACAAAAAATCTTCATAACTATCATAATAGTTATAATGAACATCTTTTAAATAATCCATCCCCGCTCTTTTTAATCCCTTATCATCAATCTTATATGTTAAAGGCCCAATAATATGCAACTTACACCCACTAGCCACACAAGTCCTCATAATATTACCTGTATTTAAAGGTTTCTCAGGCTCAAACAAAACTACATTAATCATTTTTCTCACCAATTAAAAGAAGAAAATCTCCATTTATGCAACAATTTTTCTACCCTATCTATTAAGTCTTCTTTTCGTTGTCTTCCACTTAAAGCACAAATAATAATCTTTGCTACTTCCTCAAAATCACTTTCTTTAAACCCTTTTGTGGTCATCGCTGGTGTACCAATTCTAATACCAGATGTAACACTAGCCTTCGCTGTATCAAAAGCTATCATATTTTTATTACAAGCAACACCTATATCATCTAATATTTGTTCAGCTTCTTTACCAGTTATCCCAAAAGAATCTTTAACATTTATTAGTAACATGTGATTATCAGAACCACCACTCACTAACTTAACATTATTCTCTAAAAAAATTTTTTCCATTGCCTTAACATTTCTAACAATTTGCATTTGATATTCCCTAAATTTAAGCTTAGATGCTTCATAAAAACATTGAGCCTTACCTGCAATAACATGCATTAAAGGACCACCTTGGATACCTGGAAATACCGCTTTATCAATCAACTCGCTATACTCCTCTTTACAAAGAATAAACCCACCTCTAGGACCTCTCAATGTTTTATGAGTAGTACTAGTAATAAAATCAGCATACCCAACAGGACTAGGATGTAACCCCGCTACTACTAACCCAGCAATATGAGCAATATCACACATCAAATAAGCATTAACACTATCAGCAATTTCCTTACATTTAGCAAAATCAATAATTCTAGTATAACTACTAGCACCCACTACAATTAACTTAGGTTTATATTTTTTAGTTTTTTCAAGCATATCTTCATAATCAATAAGTTCGCTATCATTTAACCCATAAGAAATAATATTATACTCTTTCCCACTAAAACTAACTGGGCTACCATGAGATAAATGCCCGCCACTATTAAGATCCATTGATAAAATCGTATCACCAATCTCTAACACAGCCTTATAAACAGCCATATTAGCTTGAGAACCAGAATGTGGTTGAACGTTCGCATGATAACCAGTAGCCTTAAATAATGTTATTAATCTCTCTCTTGCTAAATTTTCAACCTTATCAACAACCACACATCCTCCATAATATCTATTTGATGGATATCCCTCTGCATACTTATTAGTAAAAATACTTCCCACTAATTTTCTAACACTTCTAGAAGTATAGTTTTCCGAAGCAATTAATTCAATTGTATTCTTTTGCCTTCTTTTCTCTATACTCAAAAGTTCTCTCAATTCTATATCCATCCTTACCCCTCCTATCACTTTTTCTCTTTTAATACTTTATCTTTTTCTACTAGTACTATTCTAATCTTTTTAAATTTTAACTTTTCAATTATAGATGAAGAAACTTTCGCAGGAAATTCAGTAAAGAAATCTAATAATGTATTAGTTAAAACAATCAATAATAAAACTAATAAAACTTGAGGAACATCTAAAGGAACTAGTTCTAAGAAATCATTAATAGTACCATTGAAAATACATAACAAATAAATCGTAAACATCGCCCCAAACAAAATTCTTCTAAGTAAATTAAACGGAATACACACTCTA
Source organism: uncultured Bacilli bacterium (assembly GCA_944363575.1). Classification (GTDB taxonomy): domain Bacteria; phylum Bacillota_I; class Bacilli_A; order RFN20; family DUOF01; genus CALVUJ01. Next base: position 41,356 of record CALVUJ010000001.1, on the reverse strand, counting down.
TATAAAACCATCAAACAAGTATATGCTGCTACTATAATCGACATCGTAGAAACAGCATCAGATGTAATATTCAAACTATTTCTAAATGAAAATATCGTAACACAATAAATAACTACTACTAATGCTCCAGGTAAAGCTGTTTTTAAAACATTGAGCAAGAAATTACCTTTTATCATATTATTATTAGACTCAAACGCCAACACAAACGCTGGAATACCCACAGCTAAGAAATCAATTATCATTAACTGATTTAATTTAATTGGGAATGACATTTGAACATCAAAAATGAAATTAGCCAAAATAATAATCAAAGATAATAAGAATGAAAAAATAGTCTTAGTTAAAAACAAAGTAGCTACTTTTTGTATATTATTAATAACCCTTCTTCCTTCTTGAACAACCTTAGGCATAGAAGAAAAATTAGAATCAAGTAACACTAAATGAGAAACATTACGAGCAGCTTCACTACCACTAGCCATAGCAATACTACAATCAGCCTCTTTTAATGCCAAAATATCATTAACACCATCACCAGTCATTGCTACTGTATTACCTTTACTTTTAAGAGCTGAAACTAATATTTTCTTTTGATTAGGAGTAACTCTACCAAATACTGTATATTGATCTGCAATTTCAGGTATCTTATCATCACTAACTCTATCAAGACTAATATATTTTTCTGATTTTTCAATTCCTGCCCTTTTAGCAACCATTGAAACAGTAAGTGGATTATCACCAGATATTACTTTAACTTCCACACCACTATTTTTAAAATACTCAATTGTCTCAATAGCATCTGGCCTAATAGTATCCTCTATAAGTATTAAAGCTAATGGTTCAGCCTTCAATTTAGTTGCATCTTCTTGGCTTTTAAGTGCACCTTTATTATGACCTATAAGTAATACCCTATATCCCTTTTTAGCATATTTATCAACACTAGGCTTAACTAATTCATAGTCCTTTTTCAAAATAAATTCAGGAGCACCTAAAAAGAAAGTACCATATTTTTCTAATGTTACCGCACTAAACTTCCTAGCACTTGAAAAAGGAACAACAAAAAGAGGACTAACTCTTTTAGCTTTACCAAACTCCTTCTCTAAAGCAACAGAAGTCATATTACCATCATTCAAACTACCTAACATTAAAGCAATAATTTGCTTAATAGTTAAACCAGTTTCATTTTTAATTTCTTCAATTCCTTTAACAGTCATCGAACCATCAGTAATCGTACCTGTTTTATCTAAACATAACACATTAACTCTTGCTAACATTTCAATACAATACAATTCTTGCACTAAAGTATTATTTTTAGCTAGCCTTATAACACTTATAGCTAACGCAACACTTGTCGTTAAAAATAATCCTGATGGTATCATAGCAATAATAGATGCTGCCGTAGACTTAACAGTAGACACATAAATTTCATAGTTAGATAATGTTTCCCCTGCTAAAATTCCCATTTCCTCATAATAATCTTGTTGAATCAAAAACAAACATATAGTAATAGGAACAACAAGCAATAACACTGTTCGTATAATTAAATTTAGTGATTTTAATATTTTAGACTGAGGTTTTTTATAAACTTTAGCTTGCTTAGATAATTTTTCGATATAACTATCCCCGCCAATTTTTTCAACCTTCGCTTTACAAGTTCCAGAAACAACAAAACTACCAGAAAACAAAGAAGAACCAACTTTCTTAACTAACGCATCAGACTCACCAGTTAATAAAGACTCATTAACTTCTACTCCGCCTTCCTTTAAAATACAATCAGCACAAACCTGCTTCCCCGCACTAAGAACTAATAAGTCATCAAGAACAATCTGATCAACAGGTATCTCTAACTGCCTACCATTACGAATAACAACAGCAGTCGGAGATGATAACAAAGATAACTTATCAATGGTTTTCTTAGCCCTAATTTCTTGCACTATACCTACAATTATATTCGCCGAAACAATAACCATAAAAAATAAATCTTTAAATGCTCCAACAGAAATTAACCATACTGCTACCGCAAAAGTAATCAAGTTAAAAATTGTTAAAACATTAGATAAAATAATTTGTAAAATAGTCTTCGTACTACCTCTTCCTGTTTTATTAACAAGCCCTTCTTCAATACGAGTCTGTACTTGCTCATCTGTTAATCCTCTTTTTAAATCCGTACGAAAACGTGTCGCACCTATCGTTGATATTTCTTGAGTTTCTCCACTCATTCTCTTAATTTGTGATGTTTTTTTAGCACTTTCATCAACTTGGCTTTCATTTGTTACCTTTTCTTCTTTCACTTCTTTTGACACTTAAAATTCACCACTTTTCCTTATAAATTTTAACATTTTAATAACATTCAATTCAACAAAACAACAACAAATAAGTATTTTTTTAATAATCATGTAAAAAATAATCTAGATGGTGATATTTATATGCTAAAAAGAAAACTAAAAATTACTTTTATTTCTCTAATATTCATATCTTTAGCTATTACAAGTTGCGTCTATTTTTACACATTAAAAAATAACCAAAAAAGCCAAGAACAAGTATCAAATACAGTTGAAACTTATGACAAAATAGCTTATTTAACTTTTGATGATGGCCCCTCTAATAACACTGAAAAAATACTAGATATTCTAGATAAATACAACATTAAAGCCACCTTCTTTGTCGTAGGTCCTTCTTATAAACTAAAAAATGACTTATTAGTAAAAATAGTGCAAGCAGGACACCAACTTGCAATTCATTCATATGAACATGATTATAGTTATATATACTCATCTAAAGAAAACTATTTAAAAGACTTTTATAAATGCTTGAATTGGATAAAAAAAGTTACAGGTATTACTCCTGCTATTTACCGTTTTCCTGGTGGATCATCTAATACTATAGCTAGTAAAGCACTAATAAAATCCATTATTCAAGAATTAAATGAAAAAGGATTTGTTCATGCTGATTGGAATGTAGATACTTTAGACTCATATGTAAAAAACGAGCCAAGCAAAGTATTAAGTAACGCTATCACTTCCTTAAAAAGAAACGAAAACAACAAGCACTATTATCAAACAGTACTCATGCACGATGATATACACAAACCCGCTACTACTGCTGCCTTACCATCCCTAATTGAAAAACTATTATCTTATAACTATCATTTTGAACCTTTAACTTCTTCATCACACATTATCAAACACGTAAAAGTATAAAAAAAGGTATATTTCTATACCTATTTTCTAATATTTAATTCATTAATCAAACTTAAATACTCTTCAGCATTCTTATTTTTAATGTAATCTAATAAACTTCTACGTTTACTAACCATCTTAAGTAAACCTCTACGAGAATGTTTATCATTTTTGTGCTCTCTTAAATGCTCTGTTAAAGCATTAATTCTAGTAGTTAAAATAGCAACTTGAACTGAAGGATTACCAGTATCCTTTTCACTAGCACCAAACTTTTTAACTAATTGAGCAGTCTTTTGCTTTGTAATTGTCATATTCTTTCTCCTTTCTTCCTCTTATCTATATCCAAGTAATAAGTTGGAGATTCTCAAAACCTAGAAATAGACGCACATATAATATACCCCAATATTTAACTTAATGCAAGCAGAAATATCTTTATTTTACACACAAATAACACTTTAAAATAAAAAACACTACTATCCTTATTTTTTAGGCTTAACTAAATAAGAATAATACTCCATTTCTCCTGAAAGAAATTTATCATACAGTTTATTTTTATTATCAATAAAATTAAGAGTATCTTGCAATGAAACAATATGATTTTCAATATGTTTTCGCTGTTTTAAAAGCATTTGCTTTCTCTCTAAAATAGTTGATTTTCCTTGCAAACACAAATCAATATACTTATGCATATCTTTAAGAGAAAACCCGCATTTCTTTAAACAAATCAAACTCTTTATCCAATTAACATCATTTTCATCAAATAATCGATAATTATTATTTTTATCTCTTTTAACATTTGGAACAAGCCCTTCATTACAGTAATATTTTAAAGTATAGTAACTAATCCCTGTTAGTTCACAACATTCTTGCATCGTATACATTTTTTCCCTCCATATCACTTTTTTTTATTTTTTAACAAAACATTTGCCCGTTAGTAACTATCGAGTTATAAAATGATATTAACACAACAAAAAAGATTGTGTCAAGTTAAGGAGAATGATATGAAAACACTTATTTTATACTTTTCTTATTCAAACAACACAAAAACACTTATTGAAGAAATAAATAAGGAATTTAATTTTGATGTTGCTAGAATTGAAAGAAAAAACTCTTACTCTAAGGATTACAATACCTGTGCTTATAAAGAAGCAAAAGAAGAATGGGAAAAGAAAATTTATCCTGAAATAAAAAAATTGAATGTTGATATAAATGCTTATGATAAAATTTTATTATTTTTCCCAATCTGGTGGTATACCTTTCCAATGCCAATAGGAACATTTATTAAAGAACATACAGATTATAAAGGAAAAATTATTTTATTTGAAAATAGTTATACTAATGATCCTAAATATGTCGATAATTCTTTAAAAGATTTAAAAGAAATTACACAAGCATTAAATGTTAAGCAAGGTTTGTTCAATAAAAATGCAAAAGAACATATTAAATTTATTAAGGAGGAATAACATGGAATATAGAAAATTATATAATGGGGTTATGATGCCCCAACTTGGATATGGTGTTTATCAAATTTCAAAGGAAGAATGTGAAAGATGCGTCCTTGATGCATTAAGTGTTGGATATAGACATATTGATACAGCTCAAAGCTATTTTAATGAAGAAGAAGTAGGAAAGGCAATAAAGAAATCTAGCATACCACGAGAAGAAATTTTTCTTACAACAAAAGTATGGATTGACCATTATGGTTACGAAAAATGTAAAAAATCAATTGAAGAATCATTAAAAAAATTACAAACAAATTATATTGACCTTGTCTTATTACATCAACCTTTTAATGATTACTATGGAGCATGGAAAGCTCTTGAAGAACTTTATAAAGAAGGAAAAATTAGAGCGATAGGTATATCCAATTTTTATCCAGATAGAATGGTAGACCTTTGCAGTTTTGCGAATATCAAACCTATGATAAATCAAGTAGAAACACATCCACATAATCAACAAATAGAAGCCCAAGCATGGATGGAAAAATATGGTGTTCAAATTGAAGGATGGGCACCTTTTGGCGAAGGAAGAGGAGGCTTATTCACTAATCCCACTATTGAAAAAATTGCTAAAAAGCACAATAAAACAATAGCCCAAGTAATTTTAAGATGGCAATTACAACGCGGAATTATTGTTATACCAAAATCTACTCACAAAGATAGAATGGAAGAAAATTTTAATGTTTTTGATTTTTATTTGGATGAAGAAGACATGAAAATCATGGCAAGTTTAGATAAAAAAGAAAGTTCATTTTTTTCGCATACTGACCCTAATATGGTTGAATGGTTTGTTAAAATGATTGAAGAACGCAGAAAAAAATAAAAAGGTAAGATACTTTTTTTATCATCATAATTTAATTTTTTTCCTAGTAACAGCAAAACCATCACCAATACTTAAAAACTCCGTTTCATAATTATCCAACTTTTCTAAATATTCTTTATAGACTTTCATCTTTTCCACTATTTTTTTACTTCTTTTACTATCAGTTAATCTTTGCAAATCTAACAAATCAATATTATCCGAAACAATAACACCATTTTCACTCAAACAATTACTAACCTTTTCAAAAAATTTAATATATTGTGCCTTCGCAGCATCAATAAACACTAAATCATATTTACCTTTAATATCTACATTAAAGATATCATCACATATAATTTTAATTCTCTCATCCATTTTTGCATCCCTTATATTTCTAACTGCTTCATTATACAATTTCTCATTTCTTTCAATTGTTGTAACCCTAACTTTATCACTAACACTCGCCATACAAATCGCACTATATCCAATCGCACTACCCAATTCTAAAATATTATATAATTTCTCTTTTTCAATAAGTCTTTTTAGATATTCTATATTATCTTTCCTAGCAATAGGCACATAATTATCACTTGCGTACTTTTCCATTTTCTCCATTAAATTCATTTTATTCACCTTTTTTATTATAGCATTTATTTTTTATTTTAACTTATTAAGTTATAATTAAAATGGTGAAATTATGGGAAGAGAAGAAAATAAAAATCATATTTTAAAATCTTTATTAGAAATAGATCCTAATAAAGACTATTTTTATAACAAAATAAAATATCACTTACATAGCAAAAATAGCGATGATATTTATAGTGCTCCTGTAAATCCTTTATATTTTCAACCCATTGATATAAAACACTCTATTGTTTTAGAAGAAAATGTCTATGATGCTTTAGAGACAATTGACCAATACAATATTAAGCATAAAAAAGAAGTTCCTTTTATTTTATATGGTTATGAAACTAAAGGAGGTGCTATTGTTTTTGATGATATATATTGTAACTTTGATAAATTAAAAGAAGCCAGTGCTACCTTTGAAAAACTAGATGATTTCCTTTATTTAAGGATGCAAGTTTTTTTAGAAGATAATATGACTAATAAGGTAATATGCTTAGGACATACCCATCCTTTCACAGGGAAAATATCTTATAATTATTCTATCGCAGATTTATGCTGTCACTTATTTTATCTAAGTTACAATATTTTTTATGACCAATCATATAATAATAAAGTATTCTCTTTAATGAAATCCATTTCTAGAGATTACAACTTTATATATTATGATTTAAACACTGAGACTTTTAGAAAAGTAACCAAAGTTTATTTAAAGAAAAAAAAGAAGGAATACATCCTTCTTGATAGTTATAAAAATTGTGATAATTAATTATAATTTTTCCGCTAAAGAATTTAAAGCAGCTATCCTAGCACTTAAATTACTAATTTCTGCTGGAGTATGATGTGACATATACCTACCATCATCAGCAATAAACACTGAATCATATCCTTCTCCATTTCTTTCTTTTACCCTTTTAGCTAAATAGCCATAAGTATACCCTTCTGCTACTTTCGCACTACCCTTTTTATCTATAGCTACAAATACTGATTTATAATAAATTTCTCTATCTTTAACTCCATTAAATAAATTAACTAAAGCTTCACTTCGATCTCTTTGTGTTCCTGGCCACCATGTATCTGACTCCACCCCTAAGACATTAGGAGCATACTCAGAAAATAATCCATAAGCATCAGCTATAACATAATCATAATTTTCTTTTTCTTTTCTCCAAACAATTTGAGCTTTTTTATGAGCACTTTCCTCCAAATCTTTTGTCACAAAAGAAAAAGACACATCATATTCCAAATCAAACAAAGAATCTATCGTTGCTACATCAAGGTTCTTTTTGAACACATCTTTTAATTCTTTTACTTTTTTTTCACTATTGGTAACATATAATATCTTCACAGAGCATCACCTCATACAAGTTAATTTTAGCATAGAAAAAAATAATTTCCTATAAAATATTTAATAATTTATTTTACCAACAAAACTTATTTAATTACACCTCATAAACAATGTATCAATAACGACTCGTGCTAATAAAAAAATAGCAAATAAAAATTGCTTTTATTTTCCTTCTTAATTAGTTCTATAACTCTCAATTAAACATTCAAGATTATTTGCTTGTTTAAAAACTTCTTTTAAAAATTGCTCTGCACTCATTTCATAATCTCTTCTAACAAACAATTCGTAATCTAAACTTACTTCACTACATTTAGCAAGCCTTTTAGCCACACTATCCCAATTTATAGTTCCCCCACACATTGTTAAAGTATGCTCATCTTTCTTTCCATCATTATCATGCAAATGTAATGCCCCTAATTTATACCCAAAGCAACTTAAAAAATCCACTTCTTTATTCCAAACATTTTGATGCCCAGAATCATAGCAAAATTTTAACATTTCACTATTAACATTTTCAAAAGTTTTAAATATTAATTCTTTATTAACATTTAAATTCTCTACAGCCAAGGGAATTTTTACTTTTTCACAATACCTTAATATTTCTTTAATCCTTCTTTCCCCAACTAAAGAATATTTTCCCACTAAATGAGTAACTACACAAGTAAACCCATATTTCTTAGCTATCTTAATATCTTTAATTAATTTACGTTTTACTTTCTCTCCTAACTTACCATTCTCCCATAAAAAAGGCAACTCTTTAGAATCATATCGCATATGCAAACTTGATAGTTTTAATCCATATTTTCTTATGACCTTTACCTGCTTAGATATTTTATTACTTTGAGAATTAAATTTCTTATCTGCACATGTTATAACACTAGTAAACCCTGCATCTTTAATCATCTTAGCCCTCTTATCTATTTCTATATCATAGCCGAAAAAAAACGTAATACCTTTATCAATCATTTTCTTTTAAATACTCCCTTAAACTATTTATTCTCTGCTCAAATTCAAATCTCGTTAAAACCGTTTCATTGATATTATCTTTACCAAAATGATGTAACAAATACTTATCACCAGTAGCTAATAAACATTTTCTATACAAAGGATTTTTACTAACAGACAAATACAACTCATCTAAGAACACTTGATACTCTTGACTATCTCTTTTCATAGGCTTACCCTGCCAATATAAAAGCCCTTTTTCACCCCAAAAATCACTAGAATTAGCACCCCTAGTATTATAAGCATCCATGCCATGATACTTTAAAATAACATTTTGCAAGTTCTTATCATCATATTTTAAACTCTGTAAAACTCCTTCAATACTATTAACTCTTTTCCCTTTAAAAATAAAACTAATCGGATACAAATTAGACAACACACTAGAACTACTATTCTTCAACTTATAACCAATATTCAAAAAAGTATCTCCCTCTGCATATTTCTTCTCCGCATCTTCTACTAAACATCCATCAACATATATACAATCATTACTAATCTCTAACTCTTTAAATTTAAAATCGTAATTCTCTCTATATTTAGTATATTCCAATACCTTACTTCTTCTCATACCACTAACACTCCCACAACAATTATAACACTTTTTAAAAATATTAATCTATATTATCTAAACTATAATACAAAACTAAGTAACAATAAAATTAACTAAAGAACCACAAAAACAAACTACCCATACTAAAAAGATAAGAAAAAAACGTATCTTTTTAAAATTTAAAAATTAATTTTAATTATAAAAATCATTAAATTTTTCTATTAACAACTAATATAAAAACTCTTTATCTATTTCCCATTTTAAAATTTTCAATTCTTTCCTCATGCAAATCTTTAAGCATATAAATTAAAGATTTTTTAGCACTATTATAATCATTAACATCTATCATTGAAGAGGAAGTATGAATATTTTTTGCACATATACAATGCGTCAAAGTAAGAATACCATTAAAACTTTTATGAATCATTCCTGCATCTGTTCCCCCATAAGAAACAAAATATTGACATGGAACCTTCGCTTTTTTACACATTTCTTTTTGATAATTAATCAAAGATCTAAATGCTAACATATTTGCATCTTTAACTCTTAATAGTACTCCTTTTCCTAAAATACCATTTTTATTTTTCTCATCACATGGAGAACAATCTAAAACAATTGCCATATCAGGACAAACTTTATTTGTAATCGTTAAAGCCCCTCGACACCCAACTTCTTCTTGAACACTAACACCCACATATAAATCCACATCTAACTCAACATCTTTTAACTCTTTTAACAATTCAATACTCAAAAAACACCCATAACGATTATCTAATGCCTTAGACACTATTCTTTTTTTATTTATTTTAATTGTTTCTCTATCAAAACAAACACTATTACCTATTTCAATATTATTTTTCAAAACTTCTTCCTTACTATCAAAACCAAAATTGAAACGAATATCTTTAATACCATCTACTACACTACTATTACTAACTATTCCCCTATACAACTTATTATCACTACTTTTTAAAACCACTCTATCACCTAACAAAATATTAGGATTTATCCCTCCAATTGGATTAACCCTAATATCACCATTATTATCTACCCCACTAACCATAAAACCAACTTCATCAGCATGTGCTAAAACAAGCACCTTTTTAGCATTTTTATTTCTACTCTTTTTAAGTGCCACCATACTCCCTAAATTATCATAAATAATTTCATCACTATATTCTTTATAATATTCTTTAATTAAACTAACTAAACTCTGTTCATCCCCACTAATAGAATTACACTCACACACTTTTTTTAACAAATTAAAATTAAGCCCCATTTTTATCCCCCTTAACAGCTTTTAAATAATGAATAGGCATACCCATATTTCTAAACTTCTTCTCATATTCAGTAGGTACATCTTCATTATTCTCTGTTAAAGGATAATTATAATTAACATCTTCTAAAACCCAACCGTTCTCCTTAAGCATCTCTACACTATAATCAAAAAATTCCCTATTATCTGTCTTAAAAATTAAACACCCATCATCATGTAAAATATTATGATACATTTTTAAAAACTCTGGAGAAGTAAGCCTTCTATCTTCATGTCTAGATTTAGGCCAAGGATCAGAAAAGTTTAAACGAATAACATCAATCTCTTTAGTATCAAACATATTAAGCATCTCATTTGCATTAACTCTAATTAGCTTAATATTTCTTAACTCTTGATCTATAACTTTCTTTAAAGCAATTGCAAGCACCGTTTCAACCTGCTCAATCCCTATAAAATTAACATTAGGATTCCTACTAGCAAGCCCACAAATAAAATCTCCCTTACCAGTACCAATCTCCAAAACCAACTTATTATTATTTTTAAAAACATCTCTAATAGGATTAGTCAAAAAATCTAGTTTAGTAATAACAATACGATCTGTATAATCATCAATTAATGGTTTAGCCCATGCCTTTTTTCTAAGTCTCATTTGAATCACTCCTAATATAATCTATAAAAATAATACCCTAAATAACACCAATAATCCATTAAAGAGACAAAAAAACATAAAAAAAACCAGCAAATCTGGCTTTTTATTTATTACTATCTTTTCTTTTGTTTTTGGCAAATTTGATTATACCTATCATGTGCTTTATTTAAAGTTTCTTTTAAACGTCCCCCATCAGAGAATATTTCAGAATCAAACTTCTCTCCCATTAATTTATGATAATACTTCTTAAAATCTTGATGTCTAACAACAAACAAATTCGTATGCAATTGATAATAAGCCATTTTTTCACTTTTTTCTTCCCACCAATAATTATCATTTTTAGCATACGGAATCAAAGTCACTAAAACATCCTCAATTGTTCTATTATACACAACATCTCTTTCTTCCTCTGAATATTTTTCATAAACTATACCCTTATAATATTCTCTTATTCTATTTTCAATCTGTTCCTCGTTCATAAAACTACCTCCTACATCAATTATACACGCACCACATATAAATTTTCAATCTTTTTTTTACATTACCGAAAGATACTTAAGTCCAACATCATTAAGCAAAATAACAACTTTCTTATTAGGATTATTTTTTAAAACTTTAAGTGCTCCCATTAAATTAGCACCACTACTAATACCAGCATATAAACCAACCTTAGCTAATTCCTCCATCCCTTCCTTAGCCTCTTCACTACTAACAACTATTTCACCATCACATAAATCCTCTTCTTCGAAAGGTATTTCTTTAAAATAACCCCCACCTTGAATACTATGACTCTCTTTATCAGGAATCACTTTATAACACAAACAATCACAATCCTCTTTAAGCCTTTGAGAAATACCAACAAAAGAACCACCTGTTCCTACAAAATCTACAAACACATCAACATCTTTCAAATCATCTAATATTTCTTTACCAGTCCCATAATAATGTGCCCATGCATTATCTTCATTACTAAACTGGCTAACAGGAAAAGCATTTAACTCTTTTGTTAACTCTTTAAATCTTCTTTCTACTAAATCCATATCATCTTTAGAAACTCCAGTATGTTTACTTTTTTGTTTCACTATCTCTACTTTACCACCAAAAGCTTCAATCATTTTAACCCGCTCTATGCTATTACCCTCAGACATAACAGCAATAAAAGGATACCCTAAAATGGAACAAACAAGTGCTAACCCAATACCAGTATTCCCTGATGTCTGTTCAATAACCGTTTGACCTTTCTTTAATTTATTCTCCCTAATAGCCTTCTCTATTATGTATTTTGCTATCCTATCCTTCTTAGATAACCCTGGTGAATAGTACTCAACCTTCGCATAAATCTCTCCCTTAAGTTCATATTTTTCTACTATTTTAGAAAGTTTAACAAGTGGAGTACTACCAATAATTTCTAACGCATCATCGTATATCATAAGCATCTCTCCTTATATTAACATATTCTAAACCAAATAATTAGAAACTTTAATTCTTACAAATTGCTCTATACCATTACCCTTAAAATAAATAAGTAAATACTCTATTTTATCACTATCTAAAATAGTTAAATTAACTCCCTTAACTTCCTTTTCTCCAGTCTCTTCACCACTTAAAACTAAACTATACCCCTTATTATCTACAACTCCAAAACTAGGAAAATACTCTATCTTATCTTTCTTACAATTACTATTAACTACCAAAATCTTAACATCATTTTGCCTACTAATAACATTATCTAAAGTAATTATATAACTATAATTCTCCTCTTCTTTAATTTCATCAATACTCAAACTAACCCATACTAAATTATCTTCATAACTCTCTCTCTCTACTAATGAATCATAACATTTTTCATATTCTCTATCATTATCACGATCATAAAAAAACAAAAAATAAGCTCCCACAAGCAAAAAGAAAACAACACCAATTATAATATACCTTCGATACATAACAATCACCTACTTGATATTATCACAAAAATTAATCTTTATAAATAACTAATGCACTAAAACAATAGATTTGTTCTCTATCTATCAAAGCTTCAACATCAACACAATACTTAATATCTACCACTTTATCCTCTTTAATATTCTTTAAAAAATTATTTATCTTATCTTCTAAATCTAACTCATGATTCGCATCAAATGCTTTAACTTTCATAACATCACCAAAGCAATCATACAAAAAAAGCATGTCATAAAAACCCTTTTTTTGTCAAAACAAACCTTATTTTTAAATAAATAATAAAAAAAGGCACAAACGTACCTTTTAAATTGCAACAATATTAACTATCTTATTCTTAACTACAATAACCTTCTTAATTTCTTTACCCTCAATATTATGCTTTACATTCTCTACATCAAAAGCAATCTTCTTAACTACCTCATCATCCTCATCTTTTCTAATTTTAATTGTCCCCCTAAGCTTACCATTAACCTGTACAGCAATCTCTAGTTCATTATCAACGGTCTTACTTTCATCATAAACTGGCCAACTAGACTCACATAGAGGTTTATAACCTAATTTTTCATTTAACTCTTCGCTAATATGAGGTGCTAAAGGATCTAATAAAGTAAGAAGCAAATGATAATCTTCTTTAGTAACACTATCTTTATCTTCATAAGCATTAACTAAAATCATAAGTGCAGAAACAGCCGTATTATAAGCCATTGTTACCAAATCATTAGTAATCTTCTTAATTGTCTTATGTTGAAGAGACTCTAAATCTTTACTATATCCTTCTTTATCATTTACCTTATCATATAATCTAATAACTTTATCAATAAATCTTTTACAACCTTTTAAAGAATCTGTACTCCAAGGTGCATCTTGTTCATAATCCCCCATAAACATTTCATATACCCTTAAAGTATCCGCTCCATACTCATTAACAATATCATCAGGATTAATAACATTACCCTTAGACTTACTCATCTTCTCATTATTAGAACCTAAAACCATCCCATGACTAACACGAGTCCAAATCATTTCTTTATTAGGAACTAACCCAATATTATACAAGAACTGAACCCAAAATCTAGCATACAATAAATGTCTCGCCGTATGTTCCATTCCACCATTATACCAATCAACTTTATTCCAATACTTCATAGCCTCCATACTAGCAAACTCTTTATCATTTCTAGCATCCATAAAACGCAAGAAATACCAGCTTGAACCAGCCCAGTTAGGCATTGTATCAGTTTCTCTTTTCGCAGGACCCCCACACTTAGGACAAGTAGTATTAACCCAATCACTAATATTAGCAAGTGGACTTTCACCACTCTCCGTAGGTTCATACTCTGCTACATCAGGTAAAACAAGTGGTAAGTCTTCTTCCTTCATTGGTTGCCATCCACACTTCTTACAATAAATCATCGGAATAGGCTCACCCCAAAATCTTTGACGTGAAAAAATCCAATCTCTCATCTTATAATTATTTACTTCCCTAGCAATACCTTCTTTAACTAATTTCTCCGTAATCTTCTTCTTTGCTTCTTCAACAGTTAACCCATCAAACTCTCCTGAATTAATAAGTTTGCAACCCTTACCTAAATAATCATGCTTCTCAAAAGCAGCTTCACTAACATCTCTACCTGAAATAACTTGAATCATTTCAATATTATGCTCTTTTGCATACTCAAAATCTCTTTGATCATGACTAGGAACAGCCATAACGGCACCTGTACCATAATTACCCAAAACAAAATCCCCTAAAAAGACAGGAACTTCCTTACCATTTACAGGATTAATTGCCTTAATTCCCTTAACAAGACATCCACTTTTCCCTTTATTTAACTCCGTCCTATCCATATTAGATTTCTTAGCTGTTTCATTAATATAAGCCATAACTTCTTCCTTGTTTTCTATCCTAGGCATTAACTCTTTAATTAATTTTCCATCTGGAGCAATAACAAAGAAAGTAATACCATAAATAGTCTCAATACAAGTCGTAAAAATTGAAAACTTTCCTCCACCTACTATATTAATATCTACTTCAACACCACTAGACTTCCCAATCCAGTTTATTTGCCCTAACTTAACTTTATCAGCAAAATTAGTATCATCTAACCCCTTCAACAAATCTTCTGCATAATCACCCATTCTAAGCATCCATTGTTCTTTTTCTTTTTGAACAACTTCGCAACCACATCTTTCACATACTCCTCCAGCTGCATCTTCATTAGATAAAACAGTCTTACAATTAGGACACCAGTTAACAGAAACAGAATCCTTATAAGCCATATTATGTTTATAAAACTGTAAAAATTGCCATTGTGTCCATTTATAATACTCTGGATCCGTTGTTGAAAATTCTCTGTTCCAATCAAAAGAAAAACCTAACGTCTGCATTTGCTTTTTAAAAGTTTTAATATTTTCTTTTACTGCATCTTTTGGATGAATATGATTTTTAATCGCATATTGCTCTGCAGGTGCCCCAAAAGCATCCCAACCCATTGGATACAAAACATTAAACCCTTGCATTCTTTTCATCCTTGCTAAAGCATCTTGAGCAGTATAACTTCTAACATGCCCAACGTGTAACCCTGACCCTGATGGATAAGGAAACTCTACTAAAATATAATACGGAGGTTTATCCCCGCCATTAATAGCTTCAAAACTATGATGCTCAGACCAATATTTTTGCCACTTTTCTTCTGTTTTTTTAAAATTATAACTCATTATTTCACCCCTTATATTTAGTGTTATATCCTTTATTCTCCGTTGGCCTATAGGCATTTGGATAATAAATATCAGCTTTAATATCTAATGTAATCTTTTGCAGTTTACTTGTTATATCATAAGGATTCTTTATATCAAACAAAACATACTTACCATTACTAGCAACAAGATAAACATCTCCTACTTTATAAATCTTATCAATTAAACCTACTTTGAGATTTACCGATTCAATATCACTATAATAAACCGATTGAATATCAATTCCAATAATTCCACTCCTAATAATAATCCTTTTTTCAGTAAAAACATACTCAATATTTTTATGCTCTAACTTCGCTTTAGCCACAGAACTAATCCAAATCCATACAGGCATTAAATGAAGCAGAAAAAAAGCTATTATAAATACAATGAAAAAAGCATCCATTTCTTCAAATGCACCAGAACTAATCATCATCCAAATAAAAAAAGAATCAGCCACTAACCATATAAGTGCAATTGGCAATAAAGAAAAAAAGTTTGACCAAACATAAGACTTCTTATGTGGCTTATCTCTCCATAAAATATGCTCATCTTGCTCTAAAACATCTTCTATTTCGCAAATTTTCTTATTATTTACAACTTTAAAATAATTTTCATCAATCTTTTTCATTTTGTCCTCCTTGTATAAAAAACTCCAAAAATATAGGAACTCTGTATATACAAAGCGGTACCATCCTACTTCATAGAAAATCTATGCCCTTAATTACTTTAACGCAGTTAACGATGCATGCTTATCACACACATTGCTCCAAAGCAAGTTCCCTATCTATTTATTCCAGTTTCCACCAACCACTAGATCTCTATTTTAAAATCAATAAGTACTACTCTTCTTCATCGCAGATACGACAATTATATCATTTTTATAAAATTTGTAAACGATAATCAAAATTTTATTCTAATCTAATTAATATTACCAAATAATTTTTTACTAACAAAATCTAGTTAACGCAAATATTAAAAACTAAATTTTAAATTCTTCCAAAAAACAATACACTAAAAATACATACACTCTTTTCAAATAAAACTCATAATTAATTCAAAAAAACAAAAGATTTATTTTTGTAAAAAAATTTCTTCTTCACATTATATCTTATCATGATATAATATGAATAAGTTGGTGTAACAGAATGAAAAAAGTAAATGGTTCTCTAATAAAAGTCACTGATAGTGACATAGGTTTTCTAAAAAGTAATCCAAAAGAGTTTTGGAAATCTATCGTAACAATACGTTATCGTGCTTTTTCTGATTGCCATGAATTAAAAGAAATAATTATTCCTGGAAGCATAACAAACATAGAAAATTATGCTTTTTATGCGTGTGCATCGTTACAAAAAATGACAATTTTAAAAGGAGTAACAACTCTCGGTGACCATTCTTGTTTTTATTGTGGGTCATTAAAAAAAATAACTATTCCAAAAAGCATAACTAGTATTGGTAATAGTGCTTTCTCTAACTGTAAATCATTAAAAAAGATAACTATTCCTATATATATAGATAAAATAAATGATGAAACATTTCGCCTTTGTAAATCATTAAAAGCTATTATGCTTCCTAAAAAAATAAAAAGTATCGGAAATTACGCTTTTTATAATTGCTCTTCTTTAAAAAAAATAAAATTACCAGAAAAAATAACAAATATAAGTCAAGGAACTTTTTATAATTGCACCTCTTTACAAGAAATAATTATTCCCCAAAATGTAACAAGTATAGAACAAAATGCTTTTTTCAACTGCTAATAATTAAAAAAAAATAATTATTCCAAAAAATCTTACAAATATAGGCAATAATGCTTTTTCTAAATGTTCTTCACTAAAAAAAATAACCATTCCAACTGATGTAACTAGTATTGGTGATGAAGCTTTCTCTGATTGCACTTCTTTACAAGAAATAATTATTCCTGACAGTGTAACAAATATAGGTAAAAGTGCCTTTTTCACATGCTCATCTGCACGAAAAATAGTACTCTCAAAAAAAATAACAAACATAAGTGCCTTTTCTTTTTTTGATTGCACTTCATTAAAAGAAATAGCCATTCCAAATAACGTAACAAGTATAGAACAAGATGCTTTTTATGGATGCAACTCCCTAAAAGAAATGACCCTTTCAAAAAATATAACAAACATTGGAGAACATGCTATTCCCTTTGAAAACTTCCAATACATTATAAAAAACGAAAACTACTTTCATCTAACTAATAATCCTAATATAACTGGAGAAAAAATAGAAATTAGTGATAATGAAATTTTAAATCGTTTAATTATTATTCATTGGAAAGAAAAAAATATTTTTTTAGAAGAATATAATAATGCTAGTAATAAAGAAACACTATTTAAAGTTTATAATTATTTATGTACACAATTAAATAAAGAAAACTTCTTAAATTTCGTTAAAAATAAAAACATGAAATTTTTTAATAAAATTCATATTAACGATAAACTTAAAGAAAAAAGCTTTAATGATTTTATAAAATTTTATTATAATTTAGGTGGATTTCTACAGCCAATTACCAAAAAAAGAAAAACAAAATCAGGAAATGAAATAGAAATAACTATAGATTACGCTCAAAAAATAGAAGAATTCATAACGAATGCCCTAACTCAAATAAAATTATCTTTTGATAAAATACATACAATGTTTGATAGCATGGAATTTAATGAATTTAATCCTAATTTTACTAAATTCTTCTTAGATAAAAATAATTTTGAAAAATTATTAGAAGAAGAAAGAAAACAGTCTGGATTTATCGCTAGATGTTATAATGAATTTAAAAAAATTGAAAAAGCACATACTTCAAATAAAGGAAATCAAAGGCAATTATTAGTAACCGTAGAAAAATGTAAAGATTATTTTATTAAAAATAAGTTTGCTGGAATTAATGAAGAAACTAGACCTATCGCAGAAACAATTGCTCCTTATTTTTCTAGACAAGCTTCTTTTAACAATGCCATTAAAATAAACCAAGAAAGAATGGAAAACAATACTCCAAACCACATCTTAAATAATCATTTAAAAGAAACAGATCTTTTTAAAACAATTGAAGATTATAAAAAAGAAATTAATGATATTAATAAAGACACCTTATCAACAATTACAGAACTAGCAAATAAAAAATTTACTTTTGAATTGTTATCTAAAGATTCACCAATTAATTTTATTTTAGGGAAATTATGCTCCTGTTGTGCACATCTTGAAGGAACTGGATATGGGATAATGCGGGCAAGTATTGTGCATCCAGATGTACAAAACATTGTAATAAAGAATAATAAAGGTGAGATAATAGCTAAATCAACATTATATATAAATAGAAATGAAAGATATGGGGTATGTAATAATGTTGAAGTTAATATTAATGTTAGTGAAGAAGATAAAGAATTAATATATAAGAAATATGAATTAGCAGTTAAATCATTTGCCGAAAAATACAATGAAGAAAATAAAGATAAACCACTTAAAACAATAACGGTAGGAATGCATTTAAATGATCTCAACAAGCAAATAAAAAAACACAAAAATAAATCACTAGAATTATATCAAGCAATTAATTATGGAACAGATGAACATACCTATTTAGGAGATAGTTCTAATGAACAATATATCATTTGGAAAAATCAAAACATCAAAAAAAATCAATAACAGACTACTCGCTATCTATTTTCTCTTTTAAAATTTTAGCTCTCTCATTCAATTTTTTAAATTTCAATAATAAAGTCGCATATTCTTTTTCATTTTTCTTAACCATTGCTTCTACCTCTTCTTTATCATACCCCTTATAATACATTTCTCTTAACTTTTCCGTTTTTTCTTGAATCTTAGAAAATACACTTTGTAAGTTCTCCATCTCATCTAAAATTTTGGCATATTCTATTAAAAAATCTCTATTTTGCATACCTTTCACCCTCTCTTTTTTTTCATTTTAATCTTATCAATTATTCTTTAAATGATAATACGTATATATATGATGTATAACAATCCCATATCCTTTTGGGATTTTTTCTTTCAATAACCTTAATTGCTCATGCATATATTCCTTTCCCTCTTCCATAAACGATACATTATCTCCTTCTTCACTCTCTGTTTCTACCCCTAAATTCAAATTCTTACCTATCTCTTTAGCATACTCAATCTCTTCTTTAGAAACATCATATATCTTCTCAGCACTATCACGATAACTCATCAAAGTGACCCTACTAGAAGTATCCATAACATGCTTAAATGCTTCCTTACTAACACCATCATAAGTAACCACATCATCTAACCAAAAAGGCAAGTCATACTCTATATATAAAGAAGAATAATTATCTTTCAAATAATACGTAAGCCCTACAAACTTTGTAATTAGCTCATTTCTCTTACTTTCAAATTCAGGATGTTGATGAGGCTCTATATCTAAATGTATCCCCTCAAATACATACTTATAATTATTTTGATAAATTAAATACTCTTCAATCGCTTTTTCAAGATTACTATAATTTTCAATCCATTCATACTCTCCTGCTAACCAAAAAACTTTCATCCCTTTACTATTAGCTTTCCTAATAAATTCATTAGTCTCTTCATTAAATTTAGAAGAGCAATAATAAATTTCACTAATATTATTTTCACTAGCAAACTCCAAATATTCATTACCTAATTCATCATTCCACCACCAAACACCTAAAACGTTCTCTTCTTTATCATTAAACTTCTTAATTAACAAAACACTACCAACAACTAAAACAAAAAAAAGCAAAACTAAACTAACTATAATAACCTTTTTCTTCATTACTTTCACCTAAGATATTTTACCAAATAACTCCCTAATCGCACATATTTTATCACTAAAACACACTAAAAAAGATTCTTTATATTTAGGAAATTTAAAAAAAGTCAAAGGCCACATATGTGACAAAATAATATCTACTTCAATATCATTTAATTCCCCAAACTCTTTTCTTGAATTTTCCAAAGCTACATAAGGATGCATATAACTATGACTAAAAAATTTCTTTTTATCCTCTCGCCAATCATACAAATAAAAATCATGCAATAAAGCTCCTCTAACCAAAGACTTAACATCTATTTTCATTTTTCTTTTCTTAGCAAAGATAAAACACTTCGTTGCCACATTAATACTATGTTCATAACAATTAGTAAAACGATGTTGCTTAATTTCCCTCATTTTCTTAAAAGAATCATTATTAATAATCTCTACTACAATCTTTTTAAACTCCTCATACTCCTCGTTCGTAATCATAATGTATCACCTCTTACATTGCTTGCAATTTAAATTATTGCAACATTTTTTTCTCTTTTTCCTTATAAAAACAAAAATTAACACTAACCCTCCAAAAACAATAATATCCGCCATATTTTAACCTCCTATTAAGATACTAATCATATAAATAAAAGTAGCTATTAACCACGCAACTAAAAGCTCAACTCCCATAACTAACAACACTTTTTTACTACTCACAAACTCCCTTTTCATAGCACTTACACTCCCCATGCAAGGAATACTAAACAAGTTAAAAGCAACAAACGCATATGCTGAAACAGGATTAAAAAGATTTTTAATATTTCCAATAATTGATAAAGAACTAACTACCTGTTCCTTCGCTATTAACCCTTGAAGTGAACTAATCGCTGCCTCCCAACTAGTTCTACCTAAAAACGGATAAAAAAACCAAGCTATACTCTTGCCAATACTAGCCAAAATGCTATCTTCCACTTTAACACCATACTCAAAATGCAAAGAAAAGGATAACAAAAACCAAATTACGATAGAGGAAACAAAAATAATGGAACCTGCTCTATTAATAAAAGAAAACGTTTTTTCCAAAGTTTCCCTACAAACATATTTAAAACTAGGAATTTTATATTTAGGTAATTCACTAATATAAGTAGTGTCTTCTTCATTATCTAAATATTTTTTAAAGACAAATGCTAAAGCCAATATAATTAAAACGGCTAACACATAAAAAGAAACGCAAACTAACGCAAAATAATTACTAAAAAAATAACTTGAAAACAAGATAATAATTGGCAATTTAGCACTACAAGGAATAAAAGGTGTAAGAATAATCGCTCTTTCCCTCTCCTTTTTATTTTCAATAATCCTCGTTGCCATAATCGCCGGAACACTACACCCACACCCAACAATAAAAGGAACTATTGTCTTCCCACTTAAACCAACTTTCTTAAAAAGCATATCTAAGAAAAAAGCAATCCTAGACATATACCCACTCATCTCTAAAATAGCCATTAAAAAAAACAATATCATTAACTGAGGCACAAACAATAAAACAAATCCCACTCCTTGTATCACCCCATCTACTACTAAACTAACTAACCAACTAGAAACCCCTACACTATCTAGAAAAAAACGCACACTTTGCCTACACCCATTAATAAAATAATCACCGATTTTATTACTAAAACACCCTCCTATTTCTATAGATAAATAAAAAACCATAAACATAACTAAAACAAAAATAGGTATTGCTAACCACCTATTTAAAAACACTTCATCTAACCTATCACTAACACTCTTTTTCTTCTCTTTTTTAAAACAACTACCCATCACTTTCTCTATATAAGCATATCTTTCACTAGCAATCACTTCATCAAAACCATCTTCTTCTAAAAACTCCAAACTATAAAAATATGAATGTTTACTATAACGTTCACTAATCTTTTCTATTCTATCTTCAATCACTTTATCAAAACAATAAATCTTATCTTTTCTATAACTACCCTTTATAACTTCCTTCAAAGTCTCTATCCCCATCCTCTTTAAAGATGAAACCCCTACTACTTTAACACCTAGCTCCTTCTCTAACTTCTTAAAATCAATTTCAATTCCTTCTTTACCCAATAAATCAATCATATTAAAAACCACAATCAAAGGAATATCCAAACTCCTTAATTGCATTGTCAAATACAAACTTCTTTCAATCGAAGTAACATCAATCACATTAATAATTAAATCTATCTCTTCCTTTAAAAGATACTCTCTAGTTATTTTCTCTTCCTCACTATACGCATACATAGAATAAAGACCAGGTAAATCAGTTAACTCATCACTACTACCTTCAATTATCCCACTTCTTTTACAAACTGTAACCCCAGGCCAATTACCAACCTTTTGATGTTCTTTAGTAAGCACATTAAACAAACTCGTTTTACCACAATTTTGATTACCAACTAAAACTATTTTCATAGCCTATTAACCTCAATATTATCTAACTCTCTTTTCCTTAAACAAAGTTCATACCCTCTTAACTCTAAACTAATAGGATCACCTAAAGGTGCTATCCTCCTAACCTTAATAACAACACCTTTTGTTACTCCCATATCCAACATCCTT
Organism: uncultured Bacilli bacterium; assembly: GCA_944363575.1. Taxonomy (GTDB): domain Bacteria; phylum Bacillota_I; class Bacilli_A; order RFN20; family DUOF01; genus CALVUJ01. The sequence continues at coordinate 18,366 of CALVUJ010000001.1, read as the reverse complement.
CTTCTTAACCTTTTATTATCATTACTTATTCTAATAACTTCTCCTTTTTCATTTCTTTTTAATTCACTAAGTCGCACATAACCACCTCATTATTAAAAAATTATGTAAAACAATTCTAAACAATACCTTATTTACATATCTTTTTAATGGTGAAATATATGAAAATTGGTATTTTAACAAGAAACATTACTTCTAAAAGTGATGTTCAAACAAATGGCATTCCTTTTACTTATTTAAACATAATTAATAAAGAACATTTCCCAATATACATCGATAGCGCATTATCCCTAAAAAAACATCAAGAAAATATTCTTGAGTTAATAAAAGATATTGATGGTTTCATTCTTCCTGGAGGAAATGAAATTAGTGAAATAGATATGTTTATTATTGATTATTGTTATAAAAATGATATACCTTTATTAGGAATATGTTTAGGAATGCAAGAATTAGGCTCTTACTTTAATAAAAAAGGAATTAAGCCCTTAAATAACTTAAGTCATTTTGATATGAATGCTTCTTATTTACACTCTATTGAACTAAATAAAAAAGGATACTTGTATAACTTACTAAAACAGGAAACAATTCCCGTAAATAGTAGACATAAATATCATTTAACAAGTGATCGTAAATACACAATTGAAGCAACCTGTGATAATATCATTGAAGCTATTAAAGTAAAAAATAAAAAATACATGCTCGGTGTGCAATTTCACCCTGAAATCATGTATTCTTATGATAATAATGCAAAACTTATCTTCAATGATTTTTTAAATCACTGCAAACTACACTAAAAACTCATTTTTGATACTTCTTAAAAATAACTTATTTAATGATTCAAGTGGATCTTTATTTTCATAAAGAATATTATAAACGGTTTCACATATAGGTAACTCAATATTTTTATCTTTTGCTATTTTCATCATCGCTTTAACCGTATAATAGCCTTCTGCTAGACTATTATACTTTTCTTTTTTTACATACAATTCTCCAAACATTCGATTATGACTATGCTCACTAAACACAGTAGCTTCATAATCTCCTAAATGACATAGCCCATAAGCAGATATTTCTTTACCTCCCATAGCCTTAATAAACCTAGATATTTCAATTGTACCCCTAGACATTAAAGCCCCTTTAAGAGAAGATAACCCTAAACCATCTAACATACCCGCTGCTATTCCAATAACATTCTTACTCGCCGCACCAATTTCATTACCAATTAAATCGCTACCATAGTAAAAACGAATAAGTCTGCTAGAAAACTCTTCTACGAGTTCTTTTTTTAATTCACTAATGCTAGAATCGATAACCATACAATTAGGTACACCCTTTACAAACTCCTCTACATGACCTGGGCCAATCCACACAGCTACTCTACAATCTTCTCCCATAAACTCTTTAACAACTTCACTTAATCTTTTACCTGTTGAAATCTCTAATCCCTTCATACATAAAATAAAAGTCTTCTTTTTTACATCTTTATCTTTTATTTCTTCCATTAATCCCCTTAATCCTTGTGAATTAATAGAAATAACAATCGTATCATTCTCCAATGCTTTATCAAGATTACTTTCCAATATTAAAGATTCTTTTAACACTACTTTACCATTAGTCCTTGTCTCTTTAAAACGCATAAAATCACTAGAGCTTTCCCTACCATACAAAGTAACATTCTTACCTATCATATCTAAATAATAAGCAATAAAACTACCCCATCTACCACAACCTATAACGGTAATATTCTTCACTATTTCATCTCCTGTAAAAGTTAATTTTTCTTACAAATATATAACATATGAGCCGTATATCCAAATAACTCTTCCCTTTCACATCGAGCTAAATGATAAGCCATATACACATTAAATTCATTTTCACTAAACTTATCAATAGACTCTGCTAATATCTCAGATAACCCATCCGCCGATACAGCCATAACTTTCGTAACATCTTCATTTTCAAACAATTTTTCAAAATCTTTAACATTTGTTGAATAGAAAATCTCTTCCTGCAATGGCTTAAAATTAAAATCAGCATCACATAAACTCTTATATTTACTTATATTCCCTTTCTGCACCATATACCTAGCAAAAATAGCATCATTAGTAAGATAAGAAAAAATAACTATCCCACCTTTTTTAGTAACCCTAATTGCTTCATGAATAGCCTTTTTACGATCCTTCTCATTAAAAATATGATACATAGGCCCTAAAGATAACGTAACATCAAATAACTCATCTGCATATAACCCCAAATCAACCGCATCAGCTTGCCTAACACTCAAATTTTTAACTTTCTCACTACTAGTCTTTAACATCTCTAAATTATGTTCACTAAAATCTAATGCTTCTACTTTATATCCTTTCTTAGCAAGAGAAATAGAATACGCTCCTGTTCCTGCCCCTAGCTCTAGCACTTTGCACCCCTTTTTAGCAAACTTTTCAATGTACGTTAAAGTAGTAATAAACTCCACCTTACGATGTAAATTTACATATCTTTCATCTTCTTTATATGTATTATAATAATCCTTAACAATCTCTTCTCTTTTATCTGCTGCCATAGTATCACTCCCACAACATAAAGATAACACAATATGAAAAAAACTCCAACAAAACTACTTAATTATATTTTACACTCGCAATTCTTTTTTTCATTTCTTTTAACTAATTATCATATATTGTTTTAAACGACTTACCATAAAATTTTTCTATAAATTGATAATGATTCTAAAAAATCCAAATTACTAATAAAGCCTTCTCAATCGTCCTAATTTTCATCCATACCACTCTATATTTACTACCTTTTCCTTTCCACACTTTCAAGCATACTTGAAATCTCCTCTATCCTAACAAACTTTTTTAAACATAACTTATCCCGTGCACTACGCAAAACAATTGGCAAGTTATTTTTAAAATCTCTGTTAATAAACGCCCGTAAACTTAAACTCAATTTTCCTTTTTTTGCACATCGCATAACCAAACTACCCACTTTATCGCACATTTCACTATCATGGCAACTCTCACTCAAATAATATGCTTTCTTCAAATTACTTTCATATACATCCAATTCTTTTTCCGCATACTCACGTATCTCTTTTAAAACAGATCTCTTGTTTTCTACATACTCCTCTATCTTATCACGTCTACTAGTATACTCTTCCAAAGAATTACTAAGTTCAATCTCATCTTTAACAAATCGAATTGGATTTTTCCCGTTTTTACTAATATAACTATTAATTATGTATTCTACAAACTCCTTCGCCGGTAACTTTCTCCCATCTTTCAATAATACAACACCACTTCTTGGAATATATGGAAAAATATAATCTGAAACAAACTCTCTCATCGTCCTTTTACTTTTAACATCACCATATACAGTTTCTATTTTTACACGCATCAATTTACGATCTAACAAGGACACAAACTCAGTAAAGCCCATCTCCTTATCATCTACTAATATCTTCCCAGAATTATTATTAAAAGCATATGCGTTATATCTATAATAACTATCCTCTTTTTCTATAAGTTTTTTCATCGCATTTCCCATTAATGATAAATCACGAAGTCTTCTTTCCTTATCTTTCACAAAATAACTATCTATCCTGTCAAACAATTCACATGCTTGCTTCTTCCCAATCAAACTTAATCCATCTAAAATCTCTTTCTTTGAACTATACTGCAATTGAACAAAAATCAACCAATAATACAATTCATTAATATTATCTCGAACTTTTTTCTTTTGCTCACGAGTTAATGCCGTATTAGTAACGACTTTTTGTAAAGCCGCACTATAATCACTAAACAAAGTTTCCAAACTTTTCCTACTACCATCTTTATTATACTCTTTATATAAAATAGGAAACCTTTTCAAAAAAATTTCCCTTTCAAAACTAGTGCAATTGAAAAAAACCTTTTCTCTAACAAGTTCACTATCTATTTTATCCTCCATTGTTTTCCAATACTTACCTTTACGACAAACATCACTATATGAAGAACTAGCAAGTTTACCTTTCATAATGTTTAACATATTTCTAATATCCCTATCTTCACCCATAATTTCAAGATATCTTTCATAACCTGCTTTATTTGCAGCATTTTCTATATATAAATCATTATAATTAATATTATAGTAGTCGTTAACAACCGCATCAGATGCTGCCGTATCTTTTGCATACATATATACATCCTTATTATTAATATCTTTAGAACTTAATAAAAGCTGTTTGTAATGTTCTATTTCATGAAAAACAACACAAAAAATTTCTTTACAATATTCCATCCTTTGTTTCTTATTTGATTCTTGAAGCATGTAATACAAATAAGCCATATTATACACTATTACAGGTTTTGATTTAAACAAACCTTTTTTAAAATATCCTTGTAAAAATTTATTACCTTTATTAACAAACAAAAGTTTAACTTCGCCAGCATTTTTTTTATTAGGCACAAATTTAATCCCTAAAATATCCATTTCCATTTTGAAAACCTTTGCTATACTAGTATTTAATTGATGAATTAAATCACCATCATTAGGATCTAATCTATTTTTCTCAAAATAATTCATGAAATTAGTAATCTCATTTCTCTGCATTTCCCTTAATAAATCTTTATCCATATCGCAACACTCCTGCCACTTTAAATTTTAACAAACTTTTAGACTAAAGTCATTACAAATTTTTAAGGTTCTATTAATTATGATTATAAATCTACTATCATATAGAAAAAATTGTACCTAAAAGACCATAATATACTTATATATACGTTGCTATTAATTTTAATATTTTCATTTTTCTTCCATCATTGAATGGTTATAATAATAAAAACTCATATTTTAAAGTTTGTTATTTATATCTAATGAAAAAAATGACCTTTTTAAGTATAATTGTATAAAAGAGGTGTAACGCATGAATATAAAAGAAAAAGCTTTAAAATATGCTATAGAAGCCCATAAAGGGCAATATAGAAAAAGTGAAAAAGACAAGCCAATGATTATACATCCAATTAGTGTAGGAATGTTACTTGAAGAATACAATTATGATGATAATGTTATTTGTGCTGGATATTTACATGATGTTGTAGAAGACACACCCCACACTTTTCAAGATATTGAAAATGAATTTGGAAAGGATATTGCTAGTTTAGTATACAATGCTAGCGAGCCTGATAAATCATTATCTTGGGAAGAAAGAAAAATACATACAATTGAGACTATAAAAACAGCATCTCTTAGAAGTAAAGTAATAGTATGTGCCGATAAAATAAATAACTTAGAAGATTTAATGATTCATTTCTTTAAAACAGGTAAAAAAGACTTTTCCTTTTTTAAACGTGGAGAAGAGAAACAAAAATGGTATTACACTTCTATTTATGAAAGTCTTATTACAAACGAAAATCCAAACTTACCAATTTTTAAAAGATTAAGAAAAATATTAGATATTTTATTTGAAGAAAACATCTCTTTTTCTAACAAATTAAAGAAAATACTTGCTCTAGAATTAGAATTAATAAATTTGAAAAAAGTATATTATTACAATATTTCTCAAGCAATAATAGACAATGAATACATTATAAAAGAAATATATCCTAATCTTGAAAAAGATCTAAACAAACTTATTTTAAAAGATATTACCAATAACTATTTCATTATTAAAATAAATGATAACGAGCATATTGAAACTATATCTAACAAAAAAATAACTGATCGTAAAAATCTTTTAGAAGATATTAAAAACAAATATCATTTATCTTAATTAAAGGAGTGATGGGTTATGAAAAGAGTATATATAGTAACGGGTGCTAATGGATTTTTAGGCAATAATATAATAAGAGAATTAATGAAAAATAAAGAAAATGAAATAAGAGCATTAGTTTTACCAAACAGTAATATAAAAGTTTTAGAAGGATTAAATTGTAAAATATATTACGGTGATGTTACTAAACTAGAAACACTAGAGAAAATATTTAAAGTAAATGAAAATATAGAGACTTATGTAATACACTGTGCTGCTATTGTATACATAAAAACAAAATATAATCCAAAAGTATATGATGTAAATGTAAATGGAACAAAAAATATTATTACTAAGGTTTTAGAAATAAATGCTAAACTAGTATACGTAAGTAGTGTTCATGCAATTACAGAAAAAGAAAACAAAGAGTTAATGCAAGAGACTATTGATTTTGATCCTACTAAAGTAAAAGGACAGTATGCTAAAACGAAAGCTGAAACAGCCAAATATGTTTTAGATATGGTAAAAGAAAAAAACTTAAATGCTTGTATTGTTCATCCTTCCGGTATCATTGGACCAAATGATTTTAATGGTAGTCATTTAACTCAATTAATAATTGATTTTGCTAAAGGCAAATTAAAGGCTTGTGTAAGAGGAGGATATGATTTTGTTGATGTTAGAGATGTCGCAAATGGTATAATAAATGCTTGTAGTAAAGGTAAAAAAGGAGAATGCTATATTCTTTCAAATAGATATGTTGAAATTAAAGAATTGTTAGATATTATAAGTAAAATACAAAACAAGAAAAAGATAAAATCTATTCTCCCAATGTGGCTAGCAAAGTTAACTGCCCCATTATCAGAAATATATTACGCTTTATTAAAACAACCACCATTATACACAAGATATTCCTTATACACTTTAAAATCTAATTCCAACTTTTCTAATGAAAAAGCAAAAAGAGAACTAAACTTTAAAAATAGAGACTTACAAGAAACCTTACAAGACACCTTAACATGGTTAAAAGAAAATGGAATGATTTAGTATAATATTACATAAAATAAAAGTTATTTAATTGTTTGAAATTAACCGTAAGGTTACCCCAATTTATTTGGACTATAGATTCATAACTCCCTCTTCTTTCTCATAATACATTTTTTCTTTTAATCTTCCAAAAAAACTTTCTGTAGACAAATTATCTAAACAATTTCCTTCTCTAAACATGCTATGAATTATACCATGCTCTATAAGTTTTTATTGATATATCTTCATTTGATATGGATATCCTTAATCAGAATGAAACATTGCTCCTTCCAATTCATCTCCATGAACACTAAATAATTTTTTAACATTTTTCTAACATGGACATAGTTTGGATTCTTGCTTATACAGTAACTTCAAACTTCTCTTGTATAACAACGAACTATCCCATGATTTTCAAATTCTTTCTCTCTATATCTTCTATAAAAACTCCATACATATTTTATGTTTGTAACATCATAATCATATTTCTTAACTAATTCATGCATGAGGGTTCCCTTGTCTCCGTGTTCCCTTGCTAGTCTTATATATGAATTAATTAATTATAATTTTAGTGAAGTAGCTAAACGATTAAGACATGGTGATGTATCTACTTGTATGAAAACATATGTGCATGTATTCCCAAATAGAAAAAATGAAGTAGATAATAAATTAGATAGTTTGTAGAGTGTTTTTATTCTAGAAATTAAATAAAATGTTGTCAAAGTTGTTGTCAATGCTTTCATTGAGTATTAAAAAACCTAGATTTCTCTAGGTAAATATTTATTAATGGAGCAGGTAAGGGGAATCGAACCCCCACAGCAACCTTGGGAAGGTTGAGTTCTACCACTAAACTATACCTGCATAGCAATTATTATACACTTTTTAATTGCTATTACATAGATTTTTTTCCTGTTTTTAATTTAAATTAAACTCCCCACACTAACCAAATGTAAGCATAACCTACAAAAACTGCCACTAAAGTAAAAGGAACACCAATACGCAAAAAGTCTTTAATTTTAACTTCCTCTCCATTCTTTCTAAGAATACCTATTGCTGTAATATTTGCTGATGCTCCTATTGGAGTTAAGTTTCCTCCTAAAGTTGCACCAATAAGCAAACCAAAATAGAAAACATAAGGATCCATACCTAACCCTCCATTTAAAAGCAAAGCTATCTTAGATACAACAGGCAACATTGTTGCAACATAAGGTATATTATCAATAAAAGCTGAAAAAATAACAGAAGCAAAAACAATAATCGTATATAACAAAAATGGATTATCGTTAGAAACTTTAAAGAAAAGATCTGCTACTGCATCTATAACACCAGCCGTTTTAATTCCTTCAATAATAATAAATAAACCAAATAGTAAAATAATTGTATCATAATCAATTTCTTTACCAACTATTTTAAAAACTTTAAAAGACTTATTTTTAATTACTTCTCTAATTAGACCAATCAAACAAAGAACAACACATATCAAACCACTTCTTAAATTATAAAAAACCTTAAGCACTTCATTAACAGGCTCTTTAATAAATGATGCTGCAATTAATAAACCAATCATCGATAAAATTAAAATTGTAGGAAAATAATCTGTAACTTTAGTTTCTACTACTCCTGAAATTTTTTCTTTTTCTTTTCTAAATAAAAATAACAAAACAAATAAAGATGCAATAGCACCCAATTGCACACCAAAAAAGATACCTGGTTTACCATTCATCCAAAAGAAATCAAGAAAATTCATATTAGCAAAACCACCAAGTAAAATACTCGTCGTATCTCCTACTAAAGTTGCAGCGCCCTGCAAATTAGATGACACAGCAATAGCAATCAAAACAGGTACTGGTGATATCTTAAGTTTCTTTGAAATTGCTAAGCCTATTGGAGCAACCATTAAAACAGTAGCAACATTATCTACAAAAGCACTAATAAATCCCGCAAATAAAGCTAAAACGGCTATTGCCCACTTAACATTAGGAACTTTCGTCATTAACTTTTCTGCTAAAAAAGCAGGCATTTTACTACTAATAAACAAAGACACAACACCCATCGTACCTAAAATCATTAATAAAACATTATAATCTACTGCTCCTAAGCCATCTAAAATAGTAAAATCATATACCTTAAAAAGACCTAAAATTAAAAATAATGCCGCTCCAGATAAAGCAATCCAAGGCCTATATTTAGACAAAAAAAGCATTAATATATAAATTATTACAAATAAAACAAGTGCTAAAACCATTATTACAACCCTCTCTTAACTATTATAATTTATTTTTCAATTATTAAACCACCATTTATAACATATTTTTTCATTAAATAAAAAGCCCATATTTCTATGGGCTTATTTTAACCAAACAAATGGAAAGAAAGGAATATCACAGCCGTTAATGATGACACCAAAGAAACAACTGTAATCTGTGTATTAATAGATGGACCTGCTGTATCCTTAAATGGATCACCTACCGTATCTCCTACAACCGTTGCTTTATGTGTATCTGAACCTTTACCACCATGATGACCTGCTTCAATATATTTTTTAGTATTATCCCATAAACCACCAGCATTAGACATAAATAATGCTAAGAACAATCCTACTACTATATTACCTAATAAGAACCCACCAATAGCCTTAACTCCACCAACAAAACCAACAACTAAAGTTAAACCAATTGCTGTTATTCCAGCTGGCAATAATTCTTTTAAAGCTCCTTTAGTAGCAATATCAATACACTTTTCATACTCAGGATTAACACCTTCTTTACCTTCCTTTAATCCAGGTATTTCCTTAAATTGACGATGTATTTCATCAACCATTCGCTGTGCATTACGATTAACTCCTAAAATAAGAAGAGCTGAGAACACGGCAGGAAGTACTCCACCGATTAAAATACCAAAGAAGACTACTGGATCCATAATATCAAATCCCGTTATTATAGCATCTAACTTACCCATCTCAATAGCAGCACTATTAACTTCACTCATAAATGTACCAAGCAAAGCAATTACTGTTAAACCTGCCGCTGCAATCGCAAAGCCTTTTGTTACAGCCTTAACAGTATTACCAGCACTATCTAAAGAATCAGTAATCTCAATTACATCATCACCTAAACCACCCATCTCAGCTAAACCTCTAGCATTATCAACAATTGGCCCATAAGCATCATTAGAAATAATCATTCCTACAATTGATAACATACCAACAGCAGCCATTGAAATACCAAACATACCAGAAGTAGTCGTTCCATCAATTTGATAACATAATAAATAAGAACCTAAAGCAGCAACAGCAATCCCTAACATCGCAGGAAGAGCACTGATAAAACCATATGCTGTACCAGAAAGAATAGTAAATGCAGGACCTGACTCTGAAGCTTTAGCTACATTATGAACAGGCTTTCTTCTATCATCAGTAAAGAAATCAGTAGCAATACCAATAATTACACCAACTGATAAACCTAATACCGAAGCACCCCAAATATACCATTTACCACTTACATCTAAAAAGATAGTTGCAATTAATGTCGTAACTAAAAAGATACCAGTAGTCACATACGTACTATTATTTAAAGCTCTAGTAGGATTACCACTTTTACCCATACGAGCCATTAAAATACCAATAATCGATGCTAGTAAACCTAACGCAGAATAGCAAAACACAACAGGTATATAACCTGGATTTAAAGAAATTGCTAAGACAAGTGCAGCCACTATAGAAGCCACATTAGAATCAAACAAATCTGCACCCATACCTGCTACATCACCAACATTATCACCAACATTATCTGCGATAACTGCTGGATTCCTAGGATCATCTTCAGGAATACCTAACTCTACTTTACCAACTAAATCTGCACTAATATCAGCCGTTTTTGTAAATATACCTCCACCAGCTTTAGCAAACAAAGCCATTGAACTAGCACCAAAACTAAAGCCTAATAAAATTGTTGCACTTCCCGTTAATTCATACACCAACCAAAACAAAAGTGTAACACCAAGTAAACTACTACCAACAACAGCCATACCCATAACTGCTCCACCTCTAAAACCTGCTAAAAAGGCTGGTTTAATACCTTTTTTAGCAGCCTCAGCAGTCTTAACATTTGCTGTAGTAGCAATACTTATACCAATTTTACCTGCTAACCCAGAACAACAAGTTCCTAATAAATAAGCAATGGACATTAATAAATTTGGCCAAATATCCACAAAACTATCATACTTCCACAAAGGTTTAGGAAGAAAAACAAAAAGAACAACCATGAATACCAACACAAACTTTGATAAGGCCTTAAATTCACACTTTAAAAAAGCATTTGCTCCTTCCTTAATCATCTTACCTACACTAGTAATCTTCTTGTTACTTGACTCCATCTTCTTAACAGACTTTGCTAAAAAGAACGCCAAAGCAAAAGCACCAATTGCCACAATTATTGCTAAAACATAAAACAGTTCTAACACACATACCACCCTTTCAATAATATTTACCTACAAATTTAATTATTACACACACCCTTTTCATTTTCAATTAATTAGGCAATATTTCAAATTATAACAAAGTAAAAACATACTATTTGCTAACATAGTATTTATTGTTGTTTTACAAATTTTTCTTTTCATGATAGTTTTTATAGAGGTGAGTTATATGATTAACTTAGAAGATGCTCTTAACAAAACTTTATAAATGCTACCCGAGCAAAGCATTTCAATAGAAATGTTAAAAAAATACAAAACTCAAGCACCTGTAAACCCACTCTATTTAAAAAATGTTAATAGAGAACTGTTGTATGTATATCTGAAGAAATAATTGAAGATTTGGCTAAAATCCATTCTTTTACTAACCAAACAGGAAAAGAAGTTCCCTTTTTTCTTTTTGGTGAAGAAAGAAATGATGGAACAGTCTTATTTGATAATATTGTAATAGGAAATGCCATCAGTACTCAACAAGCTTCTTTTTCTAGCATCACTCCCAAATTAGAAAAATTTATAAATTATGTAGAAAAAAATAAATTATCTAAACAGATAGTTTGCCATGGACATACTCATCCCAAAAGTCAATATGGAGATAACTTTTCTTTAGAAGATATGGCAGCCTACATCATTATGCAAGAGATACATCCTTCAATGAAAAATGGCACCATTCAAACAGTTGGATGCATTTTTAATGGAAGTGGAGACTTAAACTTTGTTTTATATGATGAATATAATAAAGGTTTTTATAAATTCCCTAATGTAAAAATAGAGTATAACAACGGAGAAAGAGATTCTTTACCTGCTTATACAAAAGGGAACTATAATATCTCCAATTCACGATAATATACTCTTTTTATAAAACAAAACTAAACAATCATCTTCAACAACACTTGTAACAAACTCTGTATAACCAAAATGTAAATAAATTGCAAGATTTCTACTTTCTTTTGCTTCACTTCCTATTGTCAAATATTTAATATCTCTCTTTTTAGCATATTCTTCCCCCATCTTAACAAGTTTTGAAATATGCCCTTGATTTTCATATTCCTTTTCTATTCTAAATGCAATCATGTGAGCTGTTTCTTTACCATCACACACATATCTCTACATTTAACTTTCAAACATAAAGGATCAAAAGCAACGGAAATTTGCCCTATAGGATCTTCATCTTTTAAAACAACAAACGTTACTATTTTTTCTTCTTTATTAGCTAGAATAAATTCTTCTTTCCATTTTATATATCTTTTATCATCTTTATTTTGTTCAATATCTTTATCCCAAATATTATTTAAGTCTTTTAATGTAGCTCTTCTATAAATAAACATAATACACCTTCTCATTCTTATATAAATATATCATAAATTCCTTAAGATACAATTTATCATACTCTCTACTTGAAAGTTAATAATTTATCGGTTTAAAACTAAAAAAATAAAGGATAATAAAAATGAAAAATAATTTAATACTTAAAGCATTAAAGAAAGACATAATGTACGAAACTATCTATCGGTACAGGAAAAGAAAACTTTATTTGGCAAGACTAATTATTCTATCCCCAAAGAGATGATGGATATACCCCATCATCTTTAAGTTTTTTAATTGCCAAAACAACCTTTTCTTTATCTTCTTTATATGTAAAACCATGCCATACAGCTGTTGTAGATAGCACTTTAGTTTTAACTCCTAATTGCTTAACAGCACTAGATAGTTGCCCTAATAGTAAAAACTCATCTTTTTCTAAATCAGTGTTTTTATCATGTAAAAAATTCTTAAAACAACTCTCTAAAACTTCTAAATAATTTTTTCTAAAACATATTAAATTCATATTAACAAGACAATCAAATGGGATTTCTTTTTTATCATTTGAATTTAATGGTGTAGCAAAAATTTTACCATCCTTTGTTTCAATGCTACTTTCTACAACATCTACTAAATAACCATCTTCAACATGACAAACCCCACGCTTAACTGCACCATTTTCTGTAATTGTATTACCGGCCTTATAAGAAACAATTGCATAATTCTTCTCATCATGATTATTATCAAAGAAATTTGAAGCTACTTTAAACCCATCTGCCCCATAAAAATCATCTGCGTTAATAACTGCAAAATCGCCATCTATCTCATCTTTTGCACAAAGCACTGCATGCCCTGTTCCCCAAGGCTTTTTCCTACTATGATAGTCAACATCACTAGAAACGTAATCATCCATCCCTTGGAAAGCATAACTAACATTAACATAATTAGACACACGTTTTCCTATTGTCTCATTAAACACTTTATAATTTTCTTCTTTTATTACAAAAACAACCTTATCAAAACCTGCCTTAACAGCATCAAAAACAGAATAATCAATAATAAAATTATTATGTTCATCAACCGGTTCAATTTGCTTTAACCCACCAAACCTACTGCCTAATCCTCCAGCCATAATAACTAATGTTTTTTTATATTTCATAAGCACACTCCTCATAAATATATACAACTTAATTCTAATTTATATACATTTACTTGTCAAACAAAAGCCCTTCCAATAAATTTACTTACAAAAAAATCTAGCATAGAAATTAAACAAACTATCTTTTACCTTTCTTTTTATCTATTTTATCACCAATAACTTCAGTATTTTTATTCAATTGATTCATCTACTATTGCAACAGACACTTTTTCTATAATTTTAACTAACTCATTATATATAAATTTTTAAAGATTCAACATCTAATTTTTATATTTTTCTTCCATCAATAGTTATTCTTTTCTTTTAGAAACTTTTTTATAATTATTTCAATGAAAAGAAACACCCTCTTACTTCTAATACCAAAAAAAGAATTACTAAATTCAATAATTCCTTCTATTATACATCAACGATTTCAATCTTTTCTCCGATTTTTTCCTTATGTTCTACTTTACTATAATCAATAGCACTTATCCAAAGACTATCTTTACCAAAATCCATACGCACTTCAATAGTATATTCTAACTTAACATTTTTTAAATACAAAAAGTACTATTTTACACATATGACAACTAAAATTTCTTTCACTATAAAATTCTTATTTTTTCACTTAAATTAAATAATCAGTTAAATTAATATTTAAATACTTATTTGTCCCATTTTTAATTTCACTTAATAATTTTTCTTTTACTTTTACTGCTAAATTATATGCATCTATTGAAATTGTTTCAGAATTTAAAGCCTCCACAAGTTCATCTTCATCTAAAACAGTTACTTTGCCATCAGTAATAGTTACATCAAGATACAAGTCATCATAAAATGGGATCTTCGTTTCACTATCTACTCCATTCTCTAAAGAAACATCAAAATAATATTGTAAGACATTATTTTGATCATCCAAATAAACACGCATTGAATAATTTTCATATTTTGGAACAACTTCAATAATCGAATAGCCATTATTCATTAAACATTTCCCTGATGAAATTATAAACGGCTTTTCCATATACTCAATTCTTTTTGAAGCAATATAATAATCATCATTATCAAACCAAATCTTCAATCTATACTTATCAACATCTCTTAAATATGTCTTACTTAACAACTTTTTTCTCATGTTAACCCTTCTTCCCCATGCTTACACTATAACACAAATCTATCATCTTCTAAAATCATTTTAGAACTTTTTTCAATAGATAAAACGCGTATCTAAAATATTTTTTATATCAAAATATTTCTTTTAATTGAACTAAACCATTCTATCACTGATAATATATAATCTCTATCCAACTAAAAGCAATTCCTGGTGTAACTCAATAACCCAGTTTTTTATCAGAACGAGCAAAGCACAACCCTTACCCCTTTACCTTGTCATGTGATCTAACATGACATATTTCATTAAACACATACTTCCCATTAATTTTAAAAAAAATGTTTCTCTATTCTGAAGTTTCCCATTCTTCTTTTATTAATCAAGTATATTTAAACACAGGAAATAACATATACTCTCTAATCTTTCCATTCTCTTCTACTCTAATTATTTTCAAATTAATACCAACTTTAACAAACTCCTCAGCCTTATTAATGTTCCATTTAATACTTTTTGACTTTTTTATCTAATTTAAATAGTTCAACAATTCATCTTCAGTTTTAAATACTCAGATAATCTAGATATAATTGCCACTTCAAATGTATTATATTTTAACTTTTCTAAAGTTAATATTTTTTCTAGTTATATTATCTAATAACTATAAAAATAAACTCAAAAAAATCTTAATATCATGAGTTTATATAATAAAAAAGCACTACATTGCTTTAATGCAGTGCATATTTTTATAGGACATAACTTTTCTATCAATAAACCATATGGAATTCAGTTAATGTCATATTTACCACCTCAATTATTTATATTATCAGCGGCACTACTTTCTTCTATTTATTTTCTTATTATATTGTTCTAATAAATCTTTTTTCATATCGTTTATTTCTTTATACATTTTTTGTTGTTTTTCATTAAATTTTTCTTGAACTTCCTTAGGCACACAATCAGTATAACCCTGTTCTTTACATAATTGATTATATTGTAGTCTCAATTTAGTTTTTGAAATAGCTAATAAACTCTTTCTAAGGAAACAATTAAGAAAAACATTTGCTGGTAAATCTTCTTTTTTTATTTTACCTGCACTATATAATACTAGTGCTTCCATTCCTTCTTCTGAAGCTTTGCTTATTTCTTCAGGAATAGCTCGTCTTTGTGCTTTTGTTAAAATTTCCAAGTCACCACCATTTGATGCATATTGATTAATAAACTCTTGTGGAATCGCTTGCATTTGTTTTTTTTGTTAAATCTCCCAAGTAGCAACCATCTGCTGCACATTGATTTATTATCGCTTGTGGAATCACTTGTCTCTGTTCTTTTACTAAATCCCCCAAACTCCCACCATTTGCTGCACGTTGATTAATAAATTCTTGCGGAATTGCTTCTATTTGTTCGAATGTTAAATATCTCAAGTCACCACCATTTGCTGCGTATTGATTAATATCTTCTTGTGTTATTTTCATAAATTATCTCCTCCTTATGATAATGTATTACAATCACGATATCATATCCATAAAAAAAGACAAGAAAAAGGTAGAAATTTAGGTTATCTTGCGATTATTTTCCAAAGATAATAATCATCTTATTGCAATTTGTTTTAAAATTATAAATGAGGTTAAATGTGAAAGAAAATAACTTTTTTCAAACAATTAAAAACACAGTTAAAAATAGCAATAAAAGACGAGTTGTCTTCCCTTGATTTGCTCCAATTCGTTAATAATCACTTTATTCTTCTAAATGCTCTTATCTTTTTTTTGTATTTGTAGATCTCCCTTTTTTGTTGCTTTTTTGACAAATTATCTTCTTTCCTAATTCAATACCTTCTTCAATATCTTCTAGTGACATTGGAACCCTACCTCTTAAATTAATAATTAAATCATCTTGATTTTTATCAATGGTAGTTATAGAAAATTCTTTTCTAATGATTTCTAAATACTCATCAAATGAACAATTAATTGTATCTCTTGCTGCAATTAGATATAAATTGTTTAATGTATTTTCTAAAGTAGGAGTTTCATTTTCCCATCCTTTAGGTAGCATAAAATCACCACCACCTAGTTTGCAAGACCTAATTCCTGTTTTAGCTTCAAAATTATATAAACTAACTAATTTAGCAATCATACACCTATTGACTATACTTCTCTGCTCCTCAGTAAATGATTCAAATCTATAAATAGGTTCTGGAATATATATTCCCCAACTACATGAACTAGCAACACATCTAGCTTGATTCATATAAGGAGTAACATATAATTCTTGATCTCCAAATTTGAAATAATCTATTGGAGCTACTATATTATCGTGTGTTTTATCTAATTGTGTTAAAAGTTCAGCTTCTTTTCTTACTTGTCCAAACTCTACTGCAGGTTGCTTAACTAATAAAGTTACTCTTTTCCCATTCTTTTCTGTTAAAACATATACTAATTCTGTTTTACCATAATTAATAAACTCTATTTTTAAATCTTCAACATTAATATTATTTTTTTGTGAATAATAATATTTATATTTTCCTAAAAATTTAATAATTTTATTATATTCATACTCTACATCTTGAATTTCATTAGTTTCTATATACATATTATGAATAGTACCTATTCCAATGTTTTTTAGCATTGCTTGATAAATTGGATCATCCACTTCTTTTTTCCATTCTCCTTTGAATTCTTCTTTTTTATGTGAAAGCAAAACACCATCCACATATTGCCATATTTCAATTAATCTTTTTTTTCTTCATTATCCATTGCCAACAACTCCTCACTAGCAAAAATATTATATCATAGCAAAAGTTATATATCAAACTGAAAATATGATAGGTGACTATACTTTGTTCTTCTCTTCATAAAGTAACCACTAATATTACATAAGTAGACTCTTTAACACCAGTGAATTATCCATTTTATTCAATTTTACACACCCTTACTAGTATCCAAATCTTTAGGACATTTGGAGCATTAAAAAAGAGTCTATCTCAAGACTCCAAATTTCTCAAAAGCACCTATTTATCTAGTTTTTTGATCTTTTTACTTATCGCATCAATATAGTTTATTTAATATGGCTCAGTAATACCATTTTGCGACCATTTAAAAATCACTAAAAACTAATCGTTAAACTATTACTTTTTCACTGGCACCCCTTATAAAAATTACTAACACCCTAGCATATTTTTACTAGCACCCTTGAAAAGTAATCGTTATTAGACTTAAAAAGGTGCATATGCACCAAAATGAATAAAACTAATTGTATTTTATTTATTTATCATTTTCTGATAAAACTTCTAATAGATGATTTGCAATAAATGTAATAACAGGTATAGAAACCGCATTACCTGCTTGTTTATATAAATTTGCATCGCTATACTTTTTACCTTTATATTGTGTAGGCATATGATATCCGTTACCAACAGGGAAACCTTGAAGTCTTAATGTTTCTGCAGGAGTTAGCTTTCTAATTCTATTGCCATCTAATATTAGCGGAACATTATGTCCTCCAGTGCCCATATTAGCTGTTAATGTAGGGCAAACATTACTCTGATTTTTTCTAACATACATCCCTCTGCTGCATTGATTAAATTGATATGCTTCTGTCATTTCT